>DASTUP010000187.1:0-101145 GCA_035759585.1 Gemmatimonadales bacterium
TCACCCGCCGGCGATGAACCGCCCCGAGGTCGCTTCGGGAACCCCGCTGCGCTGCGCCGCTGTTCTCGAAGAATGACTCCTCCCCTCAGGATCGACGCTCGCGGATCGCGGGATCGGCTCCCCCCTGGCCAGGTCGAAACCCGCAAATGGCCGGTACTCCACGCCGGCCGCGTTCCGGACGTGAAGCTGGACCGGTGGCGCCTCGGGGTCACCGGCCTCGTCGAGCGCCCGCTCTCACTGACATGGGACGAGCTCGGCGCGTTGCCGCGGCAGGAGACCGCCTGCGACATTCACTGTGTGACGCGCTGGAGCCGCTTCGACAACGTCTTCGGCGGCATTCCCGTGCGCAGCCTTCTCGCGCTTGCCGGCGTCCGCCCCGAGGCCCGCTATGTCCTCGTGCACGCGGAGCATGGCTTCACCACGAACCTGCCGCTGCCCGACCTCGACCGGGAAGCCAATCTCCTCGCGCTGACGCACAACGGCGAGCCGCTCACGCCCGAGCATGGCGGCCCGGTCCGCCTGGTCGTGCCGCATCTCTATTTCTGGAAGAGTGCCAAGTGGGTTACCGGCTTCGAGCTCCTGGCGGAGGACCGCGCCGGCTTCTGGGAGGAAGGGGGCTATCACATGCGGGGAGACCCGTGGCATGAGGAGCGATTCCGCCGGCCCGATCCGGTCCGGATGCGCCGCGGAGAACGCCCGTAAATCGGGTTGCCTTTACGCTCCTCTTCCGCCATCCTCTGTGGTATGGCTGACGAGACCCGACGGAAGACGCCGGAGGACCAGGCAGAGCAGCGGATGCGGGAGATTCTCCGGGCCGCGGCGAGCTGGGCGCGGGAAGCGCCGGACGCGCTCGAGCCTGCCATCCGCGCCGTGTGCATCCGGCTCGCGGAGATGGTCGCGGATCAGCGCCATTACCTCGCGCCGCTTCCCGAGCCGCAGGAATCGGAGCGCAGCGCTGTGCTCGCCATCATCGCCGAGCGGCTTCGGGCGCCCGAAGTGACGCGCGGCATCGAGCAGCACCTGCAGGAGCTGGCGGAGCTCGAGCTCCGGTCCACCGGCTCCTGGTCGCTCGTCTCGGGCGCCCAGAGCCAGTGGATCGACACCGCGATTCGCTATCTCGAGAGTTGCGGCCGGAAGCTGCCGGAAAAGGACCAGCCCGATCCATACTGGGCCGACGACGTCGTTGCGGGAATCATTGCCTCAGCGCGCGCGCTCATCGGGGTCGATGAGCTGCACGCGCGAACCGAGGCGCGCTACTCCGGCGGAATCCCGCGCCCGGTCCTGCCTCCCGAATAACGAGGCGGGTCAGGCCCCGGCCGTTTCCGCGGCGGCGCCAGCCGCTGCGGTGTCCTCCTCCTCGTCTCCTGCCTCGACGTCGTCGTCCACCGGCTCCTCGTCCTCGTCCTCTTCATCGGCGTGCGAGCGGATCGCTCCCCGCTCACCGAAGAGCTCGAAGAACCGCGCGAAGATATCGATCCCGTCCCACAGCTGCTGCAGCTCGAGCTTCTCGTTCGGGGAATGCAGGCCGTCGTCCGGCAGACCGATGCCGGTGAGAATCACCGGCGCCCCGCTGCGGCCAAGCTGGCTCACGATCGGGATCGATCCTCCCGCGCGTACCGGCACGGCCTCGTTCCCCGTCTTTTCTTCGAACGCCTCGTTGAGGAGATCGAAGACGGGATCGGACGTATCGACCTGAACCGGGTCGGTCCCGTGAAGGATCTGAACCTCGGTGTCCGCCCATTTCGGCGTCAGCGCGGCAACCGCCTTTCGCAGCTGCTTCACCACCTTCTCGAATTTCTGGCCCGGCACGAGCCTCAGACTCACTTTCGCCGAGGCCGCTGCGGGAATCACCGTCTTGGCGCCGTCACCCGTGAAGCCGCCACGGATGCCGTGAATCTCGAACGTCGGAAGCGCCCAGAGCCGCTCGAGCACCGAATGCTTCTTGAGACCGGTGAGTGAGCGCGCGGTGACTTCCTGCGCGAGGAATTTCTCCTTGTCGAACGGCAGGCCCTTCCACGCCTTGAGCTCCGATTTCGAAGGCGGTTCCACCGCCTTGTAGAGCTTGGGTATCCGGATCTCGCCGTGCTCGTCCTTGAGCTCGCTCAGGATCCGCACGAGCGTCTCCAGCCCGTTGGGCGCGGCGCCCCCGTAGCTTCCGGAATGCAGATCCCGCTGCAGCGTTCGCACCGAGATCTCGGCGTAGCAGATCCCGCGGAGCGCCGTGTAGATGGCTGGAACACCGGGTGCGTAATACGACATGTCGCAGATCAGCACCGCATCGGCCTCCGCGCGCGCCGGCTCGGCGCGGAGGAGATCGGAGACGACATGCCCGCCGGATTCTTCCTCTCCCTCGATCAGGAATCGCACGTTGAGCGGCGGGATGCCGTCCGCATCGCGGGACGCTTCGTAGGCCTTGAGCAGGCAGTAGACCTGCCCCTTGTCGTCGGCGGTTCCGCGAGCGTAGAGCCGCCCTTCCCGGATGGTGGGCTCGAAGGGAGAAGTCTCCCATTCGTCGAGCGGGTCGGGCGGCTGCACGTCGTAATGGCCGTAGATGAGAAGCGTCGGCTTGCCGGGAACGGTCGGCCCCTCGGCCCAGACTACGGGGTGCCCTTCCCCTTCGACGAGGTTGACCACGGGACAGCCGAGCCGCCGGAACTCGTCCATCAGCCAGACCGCTGCGCGTCGGCAGTCGGATGCGTGGCTCGGCAGGGCGCTGACGCTCGGAATCGACAGGAACTCGGTGAGCTCCCGGAGCATTCTGGCCTGCTCGCGGGGGACGAAATCGGTGTCCATACATGCTCCATCGGATGGGGACGACACGCACGCGTTTGGAACCTATATCGGGCTCGTGACCCGCGAAACCAATTGCCACCCGACGTGAGGTGTCTCACAGCCGGGGGCACCACCGACGCCCTAGCTTGTGGGGTTTGGTGGCGGGGGCATTCCGGGCCCCCGCTCAGCGATCCCGCAGCGTGGAGGAGTAACGAAATGAAGAGATTCCCACTGGCCGTGGCCGGCATGGTTCTGAGCCTGGCCCTGGCCGGCGAGGCCGCGGCACAGGACGTTACACCGCCGATGAGCCAGGACACGAGCAAGGCCGACAAGGTCCGCACCGACACCATGCGTGCCGACACGACGCTCGGCTACCGCCCGATGCAGGGTCAGAATCCCTGCGTCGTTCCGGTCGAAGTTGCCCGGGCACAGGATGCGGCGCGGCAGGAGCCGGGCCGTGACATGGCGCGTGTCGACACCATGGGTCCCGCCGAGATCCGGCGCGACAGTATCCCGGGCGAGCCGGCTCCGAAGGCCGATTCGCTCGCGAAGGCGCCAGGCGCAATCCAGGAGCAGCAGGCAGATGGCCGGCAGGCCAACGATTCGCTCCGCACCGGCGTCATCGCCGACTCCGTCCAGGCCGATTCCGCCAAGGTGAGCGAAGTCGCATTTGCGGGAGCCGTGAACTGCGACACAATGGGCAAGCTCGCCCCCGACGCGCCGGTCGATACGGCGCAGGCGCGCCAGCTTCCCGGCCTGATGGGACCGCCGGCTCAGAGCGATACCGGCGCCGCGGTCAAGGCGGACTCCGCCAAGGCCGCCGACAAGCCGAAGGAAGACTGATCGGCTGAAGATGCCGGGCGGGTGCCCGGATGGATGAATGAGGAAGGGTCGTCACTGAGCAGTTTCGGTGACGACCCTTCTTTCTTGCACGGTCGCCGACGCCAGCTCAGCCCGGTGATTCTCCCGCGAGTGCCGCCTCGAGCCGCTCGAACGCCTCCTCGCCTTCTGCTCCGCTCAGAAGCTCCCTGAGGGTCGCGACCGAGCGTCCGATGTCTCCGCCATGTCGCTGGTACCATGCGTCGAAGCGGTCGAGCTTCGTTCGGTAGATCATGGCACCGATGAGCCGTGCGTTGTTGACGGGACGATCCGGTGCGGCCGAGACGCTGATCGTGCGCAGCGAGTCGCCCACAGGGCCCTCGAGCTGGGCCCGGACCCACCGTCCTTCCGCGAGCCGTCCCGAGTCGAGCGCGGCCGGGTCGGGCTCGCGGGCATAGAACGACTCGAGCCGCTGCGTGAGCTCCGCATAGAAGGCGCCGAGCACCGTTTCATCGTGAAGCCGGTCGGCGGCGCGCGCGGCCGACACACTGTCTCCGCGCGAGCGGAAGAAAGCCTCGGCTGCGCGGTATCCGGCCATCTGCGCGAAGCTTTCGTTGAACGGCGTGGCACTCTTCACGTAGAGCGAGTTGTGGGCGATCTCGTGAAAGACGGTAGCGACGAGCTCGACGGAATCGCGACTCATTGCCGTGGACAGCAGCGGATCGTTGAACCAGCCGAGCGTGGAGAACGCGCCGGCGGGGCGGAGATGGATGTCGTAGCCGCGCGCGGCAAGCTCGCCCGCAGCGCGCTGTGCCGCCTCCGGGTCGAAGAACCCCTTGTACGGCATCCGGCCTACGATCGGCCACTTCCACGTGACGGGGCAGATGCAGTTCTTCGGCGCGCCCTGGAGGACGAGCAGGAGCGTGTCGCGGCCGACGTCGGTGTAGGTGGTGTACGTCTCCTTCGCCTCGAAGCCGAGCTCGGCGGCAAAGTCGCGCGCATCGAGCACCAGCTGCAGCGTGGCGCGAAGCCCGGGGGCGGCTCCGGGATCGGCAGCGATCTCGTCGATCGGACGAGCCGCAGCAAGAATGCGGGTCTCCTCGAGCCCGGCGCGCGCGAGGTAGCGAACATCCTCGCTCGCCACATACGCAGCGCCGCCGCCCACGACGAGCGCGGCGACGGCGATGAGGAAGATCATGCGGGCTTTCCGGCGCACCGCCCGCTATCGGATCCTGGCAATCGCGATGCGCGGCGCGGCGCTGCTCGTGCCGATCGTCTGGGACGACGCGTCGGTGAGGTGTAGTGTGACCGGATCGGCGAACGAACCCTGCACCACGCGAAGATGCCGCCCGGAGCCCGCGCGCAGCGTGCCCTGCCGCGAGTACGCGCCGGTGAGCGTGCTGTCCGGCACGAGCGGGTACGGCCGCGGGAAGGTCCCGGGCGCCTGTGCGTTGAACGCTTCGAACGTCGCGCGGAAGTTCCAGCTGTCGTATTGCAGGCGCGGATTCGCGGGGGTGAAGCCCGGGAGGTTGTCCAGGTAGTTGGCCAGCTGCCACTCGGGCACGAGCGTCGCGAACGGCGTTCCCGCTACGGCCGCCACGTTGGCCGCGCCGAGCCGGTTCGTCCCGACGAGCGCCCGCGTCAGCGTATTCTGATCCACGCCGAAGTGATCCGCGAGCCAGCGCACGAAGAGCCAGTTGGCGCCGCGCTCCTCCAGCGTTCCCCCGGAGGAGCCGGGCTCGATCAGGAAGTGGGCCTCGACGTCTCGCAGATAGCGGTACGCATTGCCCGCGTCACCCACGACGAATTGCGTGAAGCAGTCACCGCTGCAGTGCTCGTCCGGAATGGCCCGGCCGCCAAGCTCCTCCGCGAAATGGGAGAGGCCTTCGTTGAGCCAGGTATCCTCCGACGCCCCGTTCCGGATCAGCACGTGCTGGTTGAAGCTGATCATGTGCTGGAACTCGTGAATGAACGTCGGCGCGAGGTATTCCTGCGCGTAGGTCAGCGAGATGGTGCACTCGGCGTTGTTCGGATCCGGAACCAGCCCGTAGAAGACTTCGCCGGCATTCGAGCCTTCCTGACCCGGAAGCAGGTCGCTGCCATAGAAGTACCCGAGGATGACGCTCCCTTCGGCGTTGCAGTTGCCGCTCAGCGCATTGACCTGATCCGTCAGGAGGACCACGACGACGCCGTTGTTGTCCAGATCGGATTCGCGCCCGAACGCGGCCGTGTCGATCGGGTAGAGATAATTGTCGAACAGGAAGCCGACCTGGTTGAGATCGGCCTGCGTGTACCCGCCGGCCGGCACCGTGTTGTCCACGTAGATGGCGCCCTTGGGGCCGACGTAGCGCGCCGTTGCCGGAACATCCACGAAATCGCTGCAGCTCGTCGTCTCGCACACCTTGAACGTGCGCTCATGACCGACCGTCGGCGGAATCACCGCCGACGTGCCGGCGGAACCGAGATTCATGAGAATCCCGCCGGACGCGCCGGCGAGAGCGCGCTCGCGCGCGCGCAGCATCCCGTGGAAGGCTTCCCGCGTCTTCGGACGGGTAAAGGCGTCGAGCGCTGGATCGAGCTGGGGCGGGAGTTGCGCGGTCGCGGTGGCGACTTCATTGGCCGACAGGACCGCCGAGCCGGTAAGGCGATACCCCACGGACGAGCCGAGCGCCGACTCGGTGCCGTTCGTCGCCACGGCGGCGTAGACGTATTCGGCGCCGCCGCTGCCGGCCGCGGGGATGAGTATGCAACCGCCCCCGTCGGACGGGTTGAGGACGGCGTGCTGGCCCGGCTGAAGCGTGATGTTCGTGGCGGCAGCACAGCTGCCGGCGGGCGGCGGCGGAGGTGGAGGCGGATTCCCGCCGCCGTTATCGGGCGGGTCTTCCGGCTCGGTGCCGCAGGCGGCCAGAAATGCCGCAAGGACCACGTAGCGATTCAAGCTGAGTTTCACAGCAGTCTCCCCGGCGCCGGAATCCGCGGCCCAAGTGTATTAAAGCTAGACACGACAACCACTTTTGACAATCGTTCACCCCGCCGATAGCTTGCTCCCTGACTGCGGCCGGGAATGATCTGGTGCGGTCGGAGCCTGCCCGCAGAATCGAGCATGGATCCGGACGGGTTCTCGCAAGAAGCGGGCGAGCCCGCCCCCCGTCCCGCCGGGCGCGGCCCGTCGTTCATTGCATCCAGGTCCCATGTCCTTCGTCCATCTCCACACCCATAGCGAATATTCACTTCTGGACGGCGCCAATCGCCTCGGCGAGCTCGTGGCGCACGTCCGGAAGATGGGCATGGACAGTCTGGCCGTGACGGACCATGGCAACTTGCATGCGGCCTGGTCGTTCTACGAAGAGGCCCGCTCCCAGAAGATACGCCCGATTCTCGGCTTCGAGGCCTATCTGGCTTTCGGGCCGCGCCAGGCGCGGGAAAAGCCGTCGTGGGCGCCGGCCGCGTATAGCCACCTGGTCCTGCTTGCCCGGAACCGGGAGGGGTACCGGAACCTGGTCAGGCTGACCTCGATCGGGTACACCGAAGGATTCTACCGGCGCCCCCGGATCGACAAGGAAATCCTCGCCGCGCATTCGGAGGGCCTCGTGTGCCTCGCCGCATGCCTTTCGGGCGAGGTGGCCCTGAGCCTTCGCCAGGGGCGGTACGACGAGGCGAAGAAGAGCGCCGAGTGGTTCTCCCGGACCTTCGGGCCGGACAACTTCTGGCTCGAAATCCAGAAGCACGGGATCCCCGAGGAGGACGTCGTCACCCGCGGCATGCTCGACCTGGGCCGCGAGCTGGGACTGGGCGTGGTGGCGACGAACGACGCGCACTACCTGCACAAGGCGGACGCCGAAGCGCACGACGTCCTGCTCGCCATCGGCACCGGCGCCGACCTCGACGACCCGAAGCGGTTCCGGTTTACCGGCTCCGAATCGTACGTCAAGAGCGAAAAGGAGATGCTCGCGCTCTTCCCGGAGCATCCCGAGACCCTCGCCAACACGCAGACGGTGGCCAACCGCTGCGAATTCGACTTCGAGAAGCGCTATTACCTACCGAGCTTTCCGAAGCCCGCCGGCCATGACACCGATGAGGGGCTCCTCCGGCATCTGACGGAGACGGGCGCGGCCACCCGGTATGGCACACCGCTCCCTGCCGCCGTCCGGGAGCGCATGGACTACGAGCTCGGCGTGATCGAGAAGGCGGGATACGCCGGCTACTTCCTCATCGTGCAGGATTTCATTGCCGCCGCGCGCGAACGGGGGATTCCGGTGGGGCCCGGCCGAGGCTCCGCCGCGGGATCCATCGTGGCGTACGCGCTCGGAATCACCAACGTCTGCCCGCTCAGGTTCGATCTCCTCTTCGAGCGCTTCCTGAACCCGGAGCGCGTCTCGATGCCGGACATCGACATCGACTTCTGCTTTGAGCGGCGCGGCGAGGTGATCGAATACGTCCGCGAGCGCTACGGGCGCGCGAGCGTGGGCCAGATCGTGACCTTCGGAACCATGAAGGCGCGGGCGGCGGTCAAGGACGTGGCGCGCGTGCTCCGGATTCCTCCCGGCGAGGCTGACCGGCTCACCAAGCTCATTCCCTCGGGCCCAGCCTACAGTCTTTCGATTCCCGAAGCGGTGAAGCGCGTCGACGAGCTCAGGGACCTGGTCAAGGGCAACCCCGCGTACCAGCGCCTCGTCGAGCTGAGCTCGCGCATCGAGGGCATCAGTCGGCACATGTCGGTCCACGCTGCCGGCGTCGTCATCGCGCCGGGCCCGCTCTCGGAGTACGTCCCCGTCTGCACCGCTCCCACCAAGGGCGCCGGCGCGGCCGCAGGAGGCGAGGACTCGATCATCACGCAGTACGAGATGGGTCCGCTCGAGAAGGTCGGCATGCTCAAGATGGACATGCTCGGCCTCAAGACGCTCACCGTAATTCACGACGCGGTGGCCATGATCGCGCAGCGCCACGGCGTCGCGCTCGACATGGACGGGCTCCCCTTCGACGACCCGAAGGTGTACGAGCTGCTCCGCCAGGGCCGCACCGCGGGCGTCTTCCAGTTCGAGTCGCCGCTCGCCACCGAGACGCTCCGCGCCATGAAGTGCGACCGGTTCGACGACCTCGTCGCCTCGAACGCGCTCCTCCGGCCGGGCCCGCTCGACGCCGGGATGCACACGGTGTTCATCCGCCGGAAGCTGGGGCAGGAGAAGGTCAGCTACCCGCACCCGCTCCTCGAGGAGATTCTCGAGCCGACGTACGGCGTCATCACCTATCAGGAACAGGTGATGCGGATCGCCAACGTGCTCGCGGGGTTCTCGCTTGCGGAAGCGGACGTGCTGCGGAAGGCCGTCGGCAAGAAGGACCAGGAGCTGGCGGACCGGGAAGTCGCCAAGTTCGTCGAGCGCGCGGTGGCGCAGGGTCACGCGCCGAAGGTCATGCAGGAGCTGGGCGCGCAGATCGCCACGTTCGGCCGGTACGGCTTCAACAAGTCGCACTCGGTCGCGTACTCGGTGCTTTCCTACCAGACGGCCTGGCTCAAGGCGCATTACCCGGCCGAGTTCATGGCGGCGCTCCTCTCGTCGGAAATCGGGAGCACGGACAAGGTCGTCCAGTACATCAACGAGGCACGCAGCCTCGGGCTCGAGATCCTCCCGCCGGACGTGAACGAATCGGGCTTCAAGTTCACCGTGGTCAGCGACACGCGCGTCCGCTTCGGGCTCGGCGCGGTCCGGAACGTCGGCGAGGGAGCGATCGATTCGATCATCGCCTCGCGGCGCGAGGGGCCGATCACGACGCTCACCGAGCTCGTCGAGCGCGTCGACCTGCGCCTCTGCAACAAGCGCGTGCTCGAGTCGCTCATCTCCGCCGGCGCGTGCGATTCGCTCGGCGGGCATCGGAAGCAACTGATCGAAGGGCTCGAAGCCGCGCTCGCGGAGGCGCAGCTCAGGCAGCAGGAGCGGGAGGCGGGGCAGGAATCGCTCTTCGGCGAGACGGCGCCCGCGCGGCACCGGGCAGCCGACCTCCCCGAAGTGCCGCCGTGGACCGAAGCGGAGCGGCTCGCTCGCGAGAAGGAAGTGATCGGCTTCTTCATCTCCGGCCACCCGCTCGAGCGGTTCCGCCGGGAGACCGAGCTCTTCGGCACGCGCACCACCGCGACGCTTCACGAGTGGAGCGAGCACCCGGTGACGCTTGCGGCCGTGGTCACCACGGTGAAGCGCCAGATCTCGAAGAAGACGGGCAAGGAATACGCCCGCCTCATCGTGGAAGACTTCCACGGCACCGCGGAGGCAATCGTCTTCCCCGATGCGTGGGCCCGGCTCAACCAGACGATCGTGGCGGATCGCGCCATGCTCCTCACGGGCGGTTACAGCGACCGGGACCGGGACGAGGATCGCGCGCCGTTCATCGTCGAGAACGCGCGCGAACTGGCCGAGCTCAAGTCGACCGGCGCGCTGGCGTTGAGTCTCCGGTGGTCGCTCCCGCATGCGCCCGAGCCCACCGCGCTGCGGTCGGTGGCCGCCCTCTGCAGCGCCCACCCTGGCCCGACGCCCCTGTATATTGACTGGTCCGACGGGAACGGAGAGGCGGTGCGCCTCCGCGCCCGTCGTCTTCGTGTCGCTGCCGAAGAAGAACTCGTCCGCGCGCTCCGGGAGCTGCTCGGGGCGGACGCCGTCCACTACGTGAAAGCGAACTGACGATGGCTGCGTCCGCCTATACCCTCGAGTTCGAGAAGCCGCTGCTCGAGCTCGAGCGCCAGATCGAGGAGCTCGAGCGGCTGCGGGACGAGCGGAAGATCGACGTGTCCGGCGAGCTGGCCGGGCTGCAGCAGAAGCTCGAGGCCCTGCGCGGCGAGATCTACCGCAATCTCACGCCGATTCAGCGCGTCACCGTCGCCCGCCACGCCCGCCGGCCCTACACCCTCGACTACCTCAGCACCATCTTCACCGACTTCATCGAGCTCCACGGCGACCGGCTCTTCATGGACGATCTCGCGATCGTCGGCGGCTGGGCGCGTCTCGACGGAAACACCGTCATGGTGATCGGGCACCAGAAAGGGCGCGACACGAAGGAGAACCTGAAGCGCAACTTCGGAATGCCGCACCCGGAGGGATACCGGAAGGCGCTGCGCCTCATGAAGCTCGCGGCCAAGTTCGGCGCCCCGGTCATCACGCTCATCGACACGCCGGGCGCCTACCCGGGCCTCGGCGCGGAGGAACGCGGGCAGAGCGAGGCACTCGCGCGGAACATCCTCGAGATGAGCGCGCTGCCGACGCCCTGTGTCGCTGTCGTCATCGGGGAGGGGGGCTCGGGCGGCGCACTCGCGCTCGGCGTGGCCGATCGCGTGCTGATGCTCGAGAACTCGGTGTATTCCGTGATTTCCCCGGAAGGATGCGCGGCGATCCTCTGGAAGGATGCGTCGCAGCGTGAGCGGGCTGCGGAGGCGCTCAAGATCACGGCCGAGGACCTGCTGCGCCTCAAGCTGATCGACGAGATCGTTCCCGAGCCGCCCGGCGGCGCGCATCAGGATCCCGACCAGACGGGCGAGGCGCTGCGCGAAGCGCTCATCCGTCACCTCGGCGAGCTGCGGAAGATCCGCCCCGAGAAGCTCGTGCGGCGGCGCGCTGAGAAGTATGCGGCAATGGGGGCGTACTCGGAGGCATGATCACCGCCACGCAGACCGTCGAAGTCCGCTTCAAGGGTACCCGCAAGGGCTATTACCTCTGGCACAGCCCGCAGGAGCCGCTCCGTGTGACGGAGGCGGTGATCGTCGAGGCGGACCGCGGCCAGGACTTCGGCCGGATCTCCGCCGTCGGCGAGACCGCCGCAAAGAAATGCGGCTCGTCGTGCTCCGGGTGCGCGGTTCCCGGCACGGATACGGCAGCCGAGCCCCTTCGCGGCATCGTCCGGCGGGCAACGCAGGAGGACATCCGCGCGTTCAACGAGGTGCGCCGCTCGGAGGAGGAGGTGCGCCGCAAGGTCATCGACCGGGTCCGGGCGCACGAGCTGCTCATGAAGGTGAGCGACACCGAATGGCAGTGGGACCGCGCGCGCCTCACGATCTATTTCACCGCGGAGAAGCGCGTCGATTTCCGGACCCTCGTCCGCGACCTGGCCACGCTCTTCCGGACGCGCATCGAGCTGCGGCAGATCGGCGTCCGGGACGAGGCCGCCCGGCTGGGCGGCGTCGGCCGGTGCGGCAAGGAATATTGCTGTTCCACGTGGCTCAAGGAGCTGTCACCCGTCAATCTCGGGCTCGCCAAGGACCAGCACCTGTCGCTCAACCCGAGCCAGATCTCGGGCGGCTGTGGACGGCTCCTCTGCTGCCTCAAGTACGAGCACGACTTCTACGTCGCGAGCCGGAAGCGCTTTCCGAAGGAAGGCAAGTCGCTCCGGACATCGGCCGGCGTCGAGAAGGTCGTCGCGGTCGACATCTTCCGCGAGCGGGTCTATCTCCGGGGGGACGGTCAATCGTCCCGCATCATCTCGCTCGTGCAGCTCAGGGACGAGCTCGAAAGCGCCGAAAACGCTGTCCCCGCGACCGTCGTGACCGCGACGGTCCCCACCCCGAGACCCGCGCCGCGGTCCGCACCGCCCCCGCCTCCTGCGACACCGATAAGCACCGCAGCTCCCCCGGAGGCCCACGACGCCCCGGCTGCCACCGAGGGCGAACCGGGCGACCGCCGCTCGGGCAGCCGGCGTCGCCGTCGCAGGCGCGGGCGCCGTCGCGGTGGCGGCGGCAACGGCGGCGGTGACTCACCCGCCACGGGGAGCGAGTAGTGGCGCGTTTCTATCTCACGACCGCCATCGACTACGCCAACGGCGATCCGCATCTCGGCCATGCCTTCGAAAAGATCGGCGCCGACGCGATCGCGCGGTACCGCCGACTCCGGGGCGACGAAGTCTGGTTCCTCATCGGAATGGATGAGCATGGGCAGAAGGTGGCCCAGACCGCGGCCGACGAGGGCATCTCGCCCGAGGCGCTCGCGGAGCGGGTCTCGGTGACGTTCCGCGAGACCTGGGCGCGGCTCGGCATCTCCCATGACCAGTTCATCCGCACCACGAGCGACACCCACCGCACCGCCGTGCGCGAGCTGATCGAGCGCATCTTCGAGCGCAGCCCCGATGATTTCTACGAGCGCGGGTACGCGGGCCATTACTGCGTCGGCTGCGAGGCGTTCAAGCAGGACGCCGAGATCGTGGACGGGAAGTGCGTCCTCCACCCGACGCGCACACTCGAATGGGTCGAGGAACGGAACTGGTTCTTCCGGCTGAGCCGGTATCAGGATGCGCTCATCGAGCAGATCGAGCGTAACGAGGACTTCCTGCAGCCGGAAAGCCGGCGCAACGAGATCCTCGCCTTTCTCCGGCAGGGCCTCGAGGACATCTCCGCGAGCCGCGCGCGCTTCACCTGGGGCGTTCCCTTCCCCCGGCCCACGAGCGACGGCGAGCAGCAGACGACCTACGTCTGGTTCGACGCGCTGCCGAATTACTGGACGGCGACGCGCTTTCCCGACTCGCGCGCGGAATGGCCGGCGCAGCTCCACGTGATCGGCAAGGACATCACGCGGTTCCATACGGTCATCTGGCCGGCGATGCTGATGTCGGCTGGGCTGCCGCTGCCCGAGCGGGTGTGGGCGCACGGCTTCGTGTACTTCCGGGGCGAGCGATTCAGCAAGAGCGCCGGCACGAAGCTCGATCTGCCTGAGGCGATCGGGCGCTTCGGCCCCGATGCGTTCCGGTTCTTCCTGCTGCGGGAGATTCCGTGGGACGCGGACGGGAACTTCACCTGGGAGCGGTTCGAGGAGCGGTACACCTCGGACCTGGCCGACGGGCTCGGGAACCTCGCCTCGCGCGCCTTGGCCATGCTCGCCAGGTACCGCGATGGAGTCGTCCCGTCCTCGGGCGGGGCCTCCCCGCTCGATGATGCCGGACGCGAGGCCGTCGCCGACTATGTGCGGGCGATGGACGCGCTCGATCTCAGGGGCGGCGCGGACGCGGCGTGGGCCTTGGTCTCGGCTGCCAATCTCTACGTCCAGCAGACGGCGCCGTGGGCACTCGCGAAGGCGGGTAAGGGCGCCGAGCTCGACACCGTCCTCGCATCGCTGGCGGCGGCGCTCCGCCGGCTGGCCATCCTGACGAGCCCGTTCATGCCCGGCAAGGCCCAGGAGCTTTGGGCGGCACTCGGCCAGGACGGGAGCGTCGAGGACGCCCGGATCGGTGCGGCGCACGACCCCGTCGTGGCCGGGGCAGTCACCCGCAAGCCGGAAAATCTCTTTCCCCGCCCCACTCCTCCCTGATGGTGCAAATCCCTGCAGGCACGAAGTTTGGCACTTCGCCACGGAATTCTGCAGCCGCGCAACCCTGAAGAAGTCCGAATCTCATTGCGAAACATGGGGTTAGGTATGAGGCCCGGTTCTTGACATTGGGCGGGCCGCGGGTCATCTTCAGCCCTTCTTCCGGACACTCCGTGGCATGCGGGGTGCGTGAGTGGGGACGCGCGCAGTCCCGCCCCAGCCAGGTGAGTGTCGATGGCAAGACGCCGATGGACAGTCGTTCTCGTCCCGCATGACTCCGAGCCCTCGCGCATCGTCGAGGTCTCGTACTCCGCACTCAAGTTCGTCGCCGGGATCACGGTGGTGGTCGTGGGAGTCTGTCTCCTCCTCGGCTACGCCAGCCTCTCCCGCTCCATCGACATCTCCCGCACCAGCCGACTCGAAACCGAAAACCGCGAGCTCACCGAGCAGCTGGGCGACCTGCATGGCCGCATGCACGAGCTGAGCGATACCATCGAGGCCCTCGCCACGCGTGACGAGCGGATCCGTCTCCTGGCCAACCTCGAACCGATAGCGCCCGAGGTTCGCGAGGCCGGCATTGGCGGCCCCGCCGCCGCCGCGGCGCCGGCCCGCTCGACACTCGCGCGGCGTGCAGGGGAGATCCGGGTGGACCTCAATGCCATGATCCGCCGTGCCAACCTGCTGGCCACCTCGTTCACCGAGGCGGCTGACAGCCTCGTGTCGCACCGGGAGCGGCTCGCGGCCATGCCGTCGATCATGCCGACCCAGGGATGGCTCACGAGCGCCTTCTCGCGCATGCGGCAGCATCCCATCCTGCATACCGCCCGCCCGCACGAGGGCATCGACGTCACGGCGCCTGCGGGAACGCCGATCGAGGCGCCCGCCGCCGGCCGCGTCACGCTGGCGGGTTGGCAGGCGGGGTATGGCAACGTGGTGACCGTCGATCACGGCTACGGCATCGAGACGAAGTTCGCCCATGCTTCGAAGCTGCTCGTCAGGCGCGGCCAGCGCGTCGAGCGCGGCCAGAACATCGCGCTCGTCGGCAACACCGGCCTCGCCACCGGCCCGCACCTCCACTACGAAGTCCACGTCAACGGACGTCCGGTGGATCCGCTCCGGTACGTGCTGCCGGATGTGGTGACGGACTGACGGTAGGCGATAGGCGGTAGGCGGTAGGCGGAGTCGGGCGCGGTTTCGGCAGAATCGCGAAACCCCGAAGAGGGAAATGAGAAAACCGCGGAAGGTTCCGCGGTCGAGGCAGCTCCGAATCCATGGTGGATTCGGAGCTGATGTTGTAATGCGGCCCCTGGTATCGAGCTCCGTCTAGAACTTCACCTGCGGCGCCTCCGTCGCGCCCGCCTCCGCCTCGAAGTATTCCCGCGGCTCGCCCATCCCGAAGATCTTGGCCGTGAGGTTGTACGGGAAGCGGCGCACGAAAGCGTTGAGCTCGTTCACGGCGGCGTTGTAGTCGTTCCGCGCGACGGCAACCCGGTTTTCGGTTCCCTCGAGCTGGTCCTGGAGCATCCGGAAATTTTCGCTCGAGCGGAGCTCGGGATAGGCCTCGGCGATCGCAAGGAGCCGGCCGAGGCCGGCGCTCAGCTGGGCGTTCGCCGCCGACATCTCCGGGACGTCGCCCGCCGTCACCGCTCCGGAGAGCCGTGCGCGCGCATTCGCGATCGAGATGAATACCGTGTCTTCCTGCCTGGTGATGCCCTTGACCGTCTCGACGAGGTTCGGAATGAGGTCCGCGCGGCGCTGCAGCGCCGTCTGGATGTCCCCCTGCGCGCGGTTCACCCGTTCGTCGAGCGTCTGGATCGTATTGTAGCCGCAGCCGCTCGTCGCCAGCGCCAGCACGAGGAGCGACGCATACACGGCCGGATAGCGCCTCATGAAGCATCTCCAGGATGAAGTTGATCCACGTGCCGCGCGGTGCGGACGATGGTGTCCAGGTAGTCCTCGAAGAGCTGCGGCGGGCAGCGCCAATTCGCGTCGCCGCGGTTCCGCGCCACTTCGAGCGGCGCCCCGGGCGCAAACCCTGCGAGTGCCGCCGCGGCGCGGATGATTCCATCCCGGTCGGCGGCAGCGACCGATTTCCCCCCGAGGGTGAGCAGGCAGCGAAAAAGCACGAGCGCCGTCGGGACGGAGCTTCGTGCAAGCATCCCGAGATCGCCGGGGCGGTCGGCGAGCAGCGTGAAGCCCTGCCGGAGCCGAAGCAGCTTGCCTCGGAGCTCCGATTCGAGGCCGCGGCGCAGGTCGGCCCGGGAAACGATGAGCCCGGCAAGCGGATCGGCGCCGCGCAGCACGCGGTGCGAGGCCTGCATGTCCGTGATCTCGATGGGAAAGACATCGGTGGCGCGCGCCCATTCCTCCCGGCTCACGAGGAGCGGGGGCTCGGGCGTCCGGGTCCGCCAGTCGAGAAAGGCGGGGCTCAATGAACGCAGCGCTGCCGGGCCCACGTCGTCGAGCACGAGGAGGAGATTGATGTCGGACGCGCCGGGCAGATAGTCACCCCGCGCGGCGGAGCCGTAGAGTACGGCGCTGTAGCCAGTTCCCAGCGCGCGGTCGGCCGCGACGAGCAGCGGCTCCACCACATCGATGATCGGATCCGCCACTAGAATCTCCCTCCTGCGCCGCCACCGCCGAAGCCACCCCCACCTCCGAACCCGCCGAAGCCGCCCCCTCCGAAGCCACCCCCTCCGCCCCAGCCCCCGCCTCCCCAGCCCCCGCCGATCCAGGGTCCACCCCAATATATCCCGCGCCGACGCCGACGGCCCCGCCGCGACGAGAGGAGAAAGAAGACCAGAATGAAGAGCAGGAGCGGCAGGAAGGAGCCTCCGCCTCCGCCGCCCTGCGGCGTCACCGGCGGCGGGCGCCAGGATGTCAGTGCCGAATCGGTAACTCCGTATCCGCGGGCAATGATCGACGAGAGGGCGCTCACGCCCTCCAGCAACCCGGGCCCGTATGCTTCCCGCGAGAGGTGGGGCAGCATCAGGTCGCGGACGCGCCCCGACGTCGCGTCGGTCACAATCCCTTCGAGGCCGCGCCCCACTTCGACCCGAATCTGGCCGGAGCGAACCTCGCCGGCCCGTCGCGGCACGAGGAGCAGCACGATTCCGGCATTCCGCGTGGAATCGCCGATTTCGGCGGCCGCGCCCACTCCCCAGCGCCGGCCGATCCTCAACGCGACCTCAGAGGCCTCGTAATCGCCGATCGTCGGC
The DNA here is from genome assembly GCA_035759585.1 of Gemmatimonadales bacterium. Taxonomy (GTDB): domain Bacteria; phylum Gemmatimonadota; class Gemmatimonadetes; order Gemmatimonadales; family GWC2-71-9; genus CAMLLJ01. Next base: position 17,081 of record DASTUP010000187.1, read on the forward strand.
AGCGTCACCACCGCGATCTCGGCGCCAGTTGCGCCGCGAAGGCGGGTGATGAGCTCCGTCATCCGCGTTTCGGACGCCGGGTCGATCACCGAGGCGAAGTCGCTCACGTAGCCGGTGGGCCGCGGCGGAACGAGGCTTTCCGCATCCTGCGCCCGCGCCGTGCCGAGGCCCGCGCCGAGTTGCAGGACGAGGCAGGCGCCAATAACCTTCGATGGTGTCACACCCAGCAAGACTCCTCCTCATCCTCGCGGTGGCCGCGTGCTCCGGCCCGCGCGATATCACCGTACGAGTGACGGTACCCGATCTGGAGGGGACGGAGTCTCCCGCCTCGGGTGTGCCGGTCGTGGCCGTGCCGTACGATCGTGACAGCGTCATCGCCGCGCTGGAGGCGACCCAGTCGTCGCCTCGGCCCCATACCTCGACGCTCGACTCGCTCTTTGCCCAGTTCCGCGGGCCGTTCATCGACCACTTTCGCGCCGGACAGGCCCTTGCCGCGGTCCGCGATTCGGTGGAGCGCGGCCAGGCCGGCGATTCGGCGCTGGCCGCCGCGACGCGCCGCGCCGAAGCCACCCGTCAGGCGCTCGACTCGGCGCGCGAGGCCCTTGCCGCGGGCGATTCCCTCCGCGCCGACGTCCGCTCCTGGGAAAATAGCACCTACCGGAGCTTCGACAGCGTCGTGAAGGCGCTCGCCGAGCGGGCGCGACGGAAGCCGGTGGTGGACACGACCGACGCCACCGGCCTCGCCGAACTGCGGCTGCCGGCGAGCGACAACGACTGGTGGCTCACGGCCCGCTCATGGGATGTGACCGATCCGAACAGTTCCTGGACCTGGAGCGTGCGCGTGGATGCGGACAGCGTCGAATTGAACGGCAGCAACGGTCGCCGGAGACCGCGGTACTGATGCCTCTCTTCCTGAGCCCGCCGGGGTTATCGCTCATGGCGACTGCCATGCTCCTCGCTTGCACCAGCCCCGGGCGCAGCGATTCTGCAGGCGCCGAAGCCCGATCCGGCACCCCGCCGGCGCCCATCGCTTCGGCAGGGGTCGCGGCAGACACGGGCGACGAGCCGCGGGCATCCCGCACGCTCGGCTCGGCGAACGCGCCGATCACGATCTACGAGATGTCGGACTTCCAGTGCCCGTTCTGTCGCCGGCACGCGCTCGAGACGCATCCCCAGCTCGTCCGCGAGTACGTCGAGACGGGAAAGGTACGCGTCGTCTTCATCAACTTCCCGATCACCGAGATTCATCCGAACGCCGTTCCGGCGGCGCAGTTCGGACTGTGCGCGGCGCGTGCCGGCCGCTTCTGGGATGCGCATCGCCTGCTCTTCCGGCATCAGCCGTCGTGGAAGGCGCTGCCCGATCCGGCGCCGTTCCTCATCACGCTCGCCGATTCCCTCGGCATCTCGCGCGAGGAAACCGTGAGCTGCCTCGAGGATCCGGCGGTTACCGCCGCGATTCGGCATGAAGCGGAAGGCTCGATCCGCGCCGGCGCCAACAGCACGCCGACGTTCTACATCGAGGGTGGGCTTCTGGTGGGCGCGCAGCCGATTTCCGTATTCCGGCCGATCCTCGACTCCATTTACGAGCTGCGCATTGGCGGGAGTCGGCAGGATCGGTGATTCGCAGTGAAAAACTACGCACACGAAAACCCGAAAGGCGCCGCAGTCACGACGGGATCACCGCGGGCGGGCATGGGGTCCCTGCACCCCTGACGGACGGAGCCGCCGGGGAAGCCCGTGTGCGGCTGTTTTCTCGGCCTACCTGGCAGCCAGCATGACGGTCAGGAACACGTCGTACAGCGCATGCGTCCACGCAGTGATTCCGAGGCCACGCAGCAGGTACATGCCACTGAAGAGCAGCCCTGCGACGAGGCGAAACATGAAGGAGCCGATCTCCAGTGGATCGCCGTAGGGCCCGATGTAGTGGAACGCGGAGAACAGGAAGGCGCCGAGCACGGTAGCGAAGACGCCGGCGGCGAGCGGCTTCCAGCCGAAGAGCCGCCGAGCGAGCAGGACGAGCGCCCCCACCAGCAGCACCCGGAACAGCAGCTCCTCGTAGATCCCGGCGCCGAGCGAGATGGTGAGCTGCGTCGGCAGGCTGAGCGACGACATCTGCGCCAGCGCGAGATGCGGAACGCCTCCGAGCAGGATCGCCGTGATCGTCCCGGCCACGACGCCGAAGACGAGGCCGCCCATCACCGACTCCGCCATCATCCCGGCAAACACGCCGGCCGCGAGTTTCGCTCCGCTCTTCCGCATGTCGCGCCAGATGAGCACCACGAAGCCGCCAACCAGCAGCGAATTGAAGAGCAGGAGCCCCTGGCGGCCGCCCAGTCCAATGAAGAGACTCTTGAGCAGGACGTCAGCGCCGTTGCGCACACCGCTCACCGCATCCCCCGCAAGCGCAAATGCCGCCAGCTCGTAGATCACGAGCAGCGGCAATGCGAAGAGGAGGCTGTAGCGCGGCGTCCGCGCGAGGCGCCAGTAGTTCTTCAGAGGCCGGGGATGCGGAAGTTGTAGTGAAGGCCGGCGCCGAAGATGCCGCGATTCTCGGGATCCACCATCATCAGGTCATACGTGGCATGGAGCCCGAGACCGGTCAGGAGGTTGAGCTGCACGCCGCCGCTGATGCCGAAATCGGTCTCGGTCGTCGAGGTTCCGTCGAGCGAGCTGCGGACAATATCCACGCGCGGTGCGATCCACGGCTTGATCGCCAGCGCCGGATTCGGAATCGTGAGCGAGACGCCGAGGCCGACCGGGAAGCGCCACTCGTTCACCTCGCAGGCGCCGGGAGGCACGCAGGCCACGTCGGGCGACGAATACCCTGCCCCGGCCTGCAGCGTAGCCGCGATGGGGACGAGCGGGCCGCCGAATACCTTGTAGTTCAGCGTGGCGCCTCCCGACCAGAGCGGCTCGTCGATGTCGGGCGAAAACCGTGAGATGCGCGCCGTCACGCCGAGCGGGCCGAGCCCGAGTGCGGCCGTGGCTCCGAAGGCGTGGCCCCCGCCGGCCGCGTCGTTCGGCAGCCCGCCGTCGAACGAGAGACCAAGCCCGCTGACCACGCCCGCGTTCTCGACCGGAAGGCCAAGGACCTGTGCGGCTGCCGGTGCCGCCTCAGCCGCGGTCAGGGCCAGAACAATTGCCGAAATCCTGAACCGATTCATGCAACCTCCTGTCGGAATACGAAAGCGCCCGGCATCGGCCGGGCGCTTCGGTCGGTGCGGACTCAGCGGATGAACGCGACGCCGATCGACACACCCTCGTACAGCTCGTCGCCGATGGCGCCCGCGACGCGGATGTCGAACGAGCGGCTGAACTTGATGTCCACGCCCAGGCCGAGCGCGAGCTGAACGTCATCCTCGCCGATGTCGTCACCGAGCACCGGGACGACGATCGGGTGGAGATACGGCACAAAGCTCGTCTCCGAGCCCTCGAGAAGCACGCGTCGACCGAGCGAGACGCCGATCGGAATCAGAACGCTGGTGAAATCGTCGCTGATCATTGCGCCGACCCCGAGCGTGAGCGCTCCGTCGAGCGGAAAGCTCTCGCTCGATTGCAGCACGCGGGTCCGCCCGCTCCCACCGAGGAGGACACCCGTATCGGGGCCCATGTCCATCAGGCCGGCGCGCAGGCCGATGTCCCAGCGGTCCCGCCCGTAGCCATAGAAACCTTCGAGCGCCCAGTCGGCGCCGCCCGGATCCGAGAACGTCAGCCCATATTCGTTCGACACGAATGACCGGTACGGTGACTTGAACACCGGCGTGCCCGTCTCCTGCGCGACCGCATTGCCCGCCAGCGCGACGCTCGCCAGCACGGCGACTGCCATTCCAACGATCTTACGCTTCATCTGCGGCTCCTTGGACATGCTCCGTCACGACCCGCACCCGATCGTCCACCACCTGCAGGAATCCCCCGCGAACGTCGAAACGCCGCGCGGTCTCTCCCTGCCGGACGACCAGGGTACCGGTCCCGAGGAGCGTCATGAATGGGGCGTGGCGCGGCAGGATGCCGACCTCCCCGTCGAACGCCGGAGCGACTACGGCATCGGCTTCGCCGTCAAACATCGCCGCTTCGGGCGAAATCACCGTGACATGCATCACGAGCTCGCGAGCTTCTGCGCCTTCTCCACCGCTTCGTCGATGCCGCCCACCATGTAGAACGCCTGCTCCGGCAGGTGGTCGAACTCGCCGCTCAGCACGCGCTCGAAGCTGCTGATCGTGTCCTCGAGCTTCACGTACTTGCCGGGGAAGCCGGTGAACTGCTCCGCGACGAAGAACGGCTGGGAGAGGAACCGCTGCAGCCGCCGCGCGCGCGCGACGATCAGCTTGTCGTCCTCCGACAGCTCGTCCATGCCGAGGATCGCGATGATGTCCTGGAGCGCCTTGTAGCGCTGGAGCGTGCGCTGCAGCCCGATCGCGACGTTGTAGTGCCGCTCGCCGACGAACTGGGGGTCGAGGATGCGGCTCGACGAGTCGAGCGGATCCACGGCCGGGTAGATGCCGAGCTCCGAGATGGCGCGGGAGAGCACGACGGTCGCGTCGAGGTGCGCGAAGGCCGTGGCCGGCGCCGGGTCGGTGAGGTCGTCGGCCGGCACGTAGATGGCCTGCACCGACGTGATCGAGCCCTTGTTGGTCGAGGTGATGCGCTCCTGCAGGTCGCCCATCTCGGTCGCGAGCGTCGGCTGGTATCCGACCGCGCTCGGCATGCGGCCGAGGAGCGCGGAGACTTCCGAGCCTGCCTGCGTGAAGCGGAAGATGTTGTCGACGAAGAGGAGCACGTCCTGGCCTTCGACGTCGCGGAAGTACTCGGCGACCGTGAGGCCCGAGAGCCCGACGCGGAGGCGCGCGCCCGGCGGCTCGTTCATCTGGCCGTAGACCAGCGCGCAGGACTTGATGACGCCGCTCTCTTCCATCTCGAGGTAGAGGTCGTTTCCTTCGCGCGTCCGCTCGCCCACGCCGCAGAAGACCGACTTGCCGCCGTGACCCTTCGCGACGTTGTTGATCAGCTCCATGATGACGACGGTCTTGCCGACGCCGGCGCCGCCGAAGAGGCCGATCTTGCCGCCCTTCACGAACGGCGCGATCAGGTCGATGACCTTGATGCCCGTCTCGAAGATCTCGGTCTTCGGCTCGAGGTCCACGAACTTCGGCGTCGGGCGGTGGATCGGCCACCGCTCGACCGACGCCGGAATCGCGGCACCGCCGTCCACCGGCTCGCCGAGCACGTTGAGGATCCGGCCGAGCGCGGCATCGCCGACGGGCACGGAGATCGCAGCCCCCGTGTCCACCGCGGTCATGCCGCGCCGCACGCCGTCGGTGCTGCTCATCGCGACCGTACGCACCTGGTTCTGGCCGATGTGCTGCTGCACCTCGACGACGAGCCTGATCGGCGTGTCGCCGGTCGTGTCCTCGATGGTGAGCGCGTTGTAGATCTCCGGCAGCTTCTCGGGCTCGAACTCGATGTCGAGTACCGGGCCGATGACCTGGACGATCCTGCCGATGTTCTGCGTTGCCGTGGCGGTTGCCATGATTATCGCATCTCTCTGGTTACGTAGTCGCTCTGCCTGCCGTCTGCCACTTAACCCTGCAGCGCCGCCGCCCCGCCCACGATCTCCGAAATCTCCTGCGTGATCGCCGCCTGGCGCTGGCGGTTGTACGTGCGCTTGAGCACCTCGAGAATCTCGCCGGCGTTGTCCGTCGCGTTCTTCATGGCCGTGCGGCGCGCGCCGTGCTCCCCCGCAGCCGTCTCCACCAGACCACGGTAGAGCGCATTACGGACGTAGAGCGGCAAAAGCTTCGCGAGCAGCTCGTCCGGCCCCGGCGCCAGGATGTAGTCCGGGCGAATCCCCTTCTCCGCCGCCTTCGCGTCCGGCGCCTCCACCGGAAGGATGCGCACGGTGGCCGGCGGCGTCGCAATGGCGCTCTGGAACTGGGCGTAGACGAGGTCCACGCTCGCCAGCTCGCCGCGCTCGTATGCCTCGATCAGCGGCTGCACCACCTCGGCGGCGTGCTCCGCCGTCGGCCGGTCGCCGATGTCGACCCGCTCCGTCGCGAACTTCCGGCCGAGGTAGCGGAAGAAGCCGATGCCCTTCTTGCCGATGCCGTAGAGCTCGGGCTCGTAGCCTTCCGCCTCGAGCGACTCGATGCGGCGGCGCGCTTCCTTGATCAGGTTCGCGTTGAAGCCGCCCGCCAGGCCGCGATTCGACGTGATGAGAATGATCGCCGCGCGGCGCGGCCCGCCCCTGGCCGGCGAGGCCGGACGCCGCAGGAGCGGAAAGCGCTCGGCAAGCTCGGGCGTCACGAGATCGGCGATCACCTCGCGCAGCGCGGACGCATAGGGACGCGCCGCGACGACGCGGTCCTGCGCGCGCTTGAGCTTCGACGTGGCCACCAGCTCCATCGTCTTGGTGATCTTCCGCGTGTTCTGGACGGAACGGATCCGCCCCTTCAGCTGCCGGCCCTTGGCCATTCCCGGTTACCCGTTACTCGGCGGAAAAGAGCGGCTTGAACGACGCGATCGCCGACTTGAGGCGCCCCGTCACGTCGTCGTCGAGCGTCTTCTTCGTCCGGATGTCGTTGAGCACGGCCGGCTGCTGCGCCTCGAGATAGTCGAGGAAGTCGCGCTCCCACTGGCGGATCTGCGGCACCGGGACGTCGTCGAGGTGACCGTTCGTGACCGCGTAGATGATCGCCACCTGCTTCTCCACCGGCACCGGCTGGTACTGCGGCTGCTTCAGGATCTCGACGAGCCGGGCGCCGCGCGCGAGCTGGCGCTGCGTCGCCGCATCGAGGTCCGAGCCGAATTGCGCGAACGCCTCGAGCTCGCGGTACTGCGCGAGCGAAAGACGCAGCGGACCGGCCACCTGCTTCATCGCCTTGATCTGCGCGTTGCCGCCGACGCGGCTCACCGAGATGCCGGCGTCCACGGCGGGGCGGACGTTCGAGTAGAAGAGGTCCGTCGTCAGGAAGATCTGGCCGTCCGTGATCGAGATGACGTTCGTCGGGATGTACGCCGAGACGTCGCCTGCCTGGGTCTCGATGATCGGGAGCGCCGTGAGCGAGCCGCCGGGCTTCCTGATGCGGTCGTCGAGCTTCACCACGTTCGGATCTTCCGAGATCTTTGCGGCGCGCTCGAGGAGGCGGCTGTGGAGATAGAAGACGTCGCCCGGGTACGCCTCGCGGCCCGGCGGGCGGCGGAGGATGAGCGAGAGCTGACGGTATGCGGCGGCCTGCTTGGAGAGGTCGTCGTACACGCAGAGCGTCGCCTTCCCCTCCTCGTACATGAAGTACTCGGCGATGGCGCAGCCGGCGTATGGTGCGATGAACTGCAGCGGCGCCGGCTCCGACGCCGATGCGACGACCACGACCGAGTACTCCATCGCGCCGGCGGCCTTGAGCCGCTCGACCACCGTGGCCACCGTGGACTTCTTCTGTCCGATGGCGACGTACACGCAGATGACGCCGGTGCCCTTCTGGTTGATGATCGTGTCGACCGCGATGGCCGTCTTGCCGGTGCCGCGGTCGCCGATGATCAGCTCTCGCTGGCCGCGGCCGATCGGGATCATCGCGTCGATGGCCTTGATGCCGGTCTGGAGCGGCTCCTTGACGGGCTGGCGCACGATGATGCCCGGGGCGACCATCTCGACGTGGCGCGACGACTTCGTTTCGATGGGTCCCCGGCCATCCACCGGCCGCCCGAGCGCGTCCACGACGCGGCCGAGCATGGCGGGACCGACGGGCACTTCGAGCAGGCGGCCGGTGCGGCGGACCTCGTCGCCTTCCTTGAGCTTGAGGTAGTCGCCCATGACGGCGGCGCCGACGTTGTCCTCTTCGAGATTGAGCACGAGGCCCGTGACCGTCTCGCCGGTCTCCTGGGCGGTGAACTCGAGCATCTCGCCGGCCGTCGCGGACTTGAGCCCGTAGATGCGCGCGACGCCGTCCCGGACCTCGAGCACCGTCCCGACCTCGGAGACGTCGACGGTGGCCAGATCGGCCGCCTGAATCTCGCGAAGCAGGATGTCCTTGAGCTCGCCCGGACGAAGGATCGAATCGGTGGCCATGTCGTCTGATGCCTGGCTGAAGGGTCTGTACCAAAAGAGCTTGTGAAAATAATCACAATATCGGGGTCAAGGCAAGGGTCGAACACGGCGGGCGTGTCGTGGCTGCCGTCGCTTCCGGGCCGGTTGAAAAGCGCACACGAAAGGACGAAAGGGGACGGGATAGCGAGCGGATCGCTGCGGTGGGGGGCATGGGCGAATCGCGAAGTCGGCTCCGCTCGCCCGGCAGGGATCGCCAGATTTTGGTGTGGGTTCCCAACACGCCTGACGCGCGGAGCCGCCGGGAAAACCCACAAGAACAATCGCTCCGAACCCACCAGGGGCACGGAGCCACAGCGACCACGGCGCCTTTCGTCCTTTCGTGTTTTCGTGTGCTGCTGTTTGCCAGCCCCGCCGCGCTATGCCCTGCTGCGCGTATTGCCGCGCACGAACGCACTGAGGACGCCGCGCGGGCCGAGGGCGCCGAGGCCGCCGGACGCGGTGCCGGCGATACGGCGGGCGGTTGCGGAGAGGTGGCTTGCGGAGGCGAAATGGAGGAGGCGCACGACCGCTGCGATGCCCGTGCCGGGATTCCTGAGGAGTTGCGCCGCAGCGGCGATGCGCGTGAGGTCGATGACCCGCTTGAGGTTCGGTGCGCCGCCGGCGCCGAACTGGCGGGAAAGGTGCTCGCGGCTCACGTCGAGATGCTTCGCGAGCGTCGCGGTGCGAACGGGTTTCTCGACGGCGCCCAGCAGGTAATCCCACGCCTCGCGCTGCAGCGGCTCCGTCAGCCGCAGCACGCGCGGCGCGTCGGCCATCGCCAGCCGGCGCGCCATCGTCATCGAATGACGGGCCACGAGGTCGCCGACGATCGCATCGTCCACGCCCTCGACCGCGATGGCGTTGAGCTTCGCCTCGCGGCACGCGACGAGCACGGCACCATCGTCCGGCCGGAATGGCGCATACGCGATGATCGGCAGCGCCGGGTGGCTGCGCCTCAGCTCGGCGATGGCCGGCGGCAGCGACGGAACCGGATTGATGACCACCGCGTCCACGAGCCGGTTCGCCAGCAGCCGGTGCAGCGCGGCAGGCGTCCGGCAGCTGACGGTGCTCCTCGCGGAGCTCTTCGGCAGCGAGCGCCGGAGCGCGAGCACCGCGCGCCGATTCTCCAGCAGCGTCGCGACGACGGCCATCTAGCTCTTCGGCGCCTCGGCCGCCGCCCGGTGCGACGGCCGGCCTGCCCCCACGGCCACGAGCGTGCGCACCATGTCCCCGGCGCGCTTGAGGACGCCGCGCGCGTTGTCGTAGGAGAGCGTCTCGAGTGCCTCCTCGAGCACGCACCAGCGGCAGGCGGTGATGCCCTCGTCGAGCTGCGGCGCGGCATCGCCGTCGCGCGACTCGAGCAGGAAGAAGTGGCAATACTTGTGGATGTGGCGCCCGCGAAAGCGAAAGTGCCAGTCGATGATCCGGATCGGCCCCTGGATCCGCAGGTCGGTGAGCCCCGTCTCCTCCGTCGTCTCGCGAAGCGCCGCTTCCGAGGGAGTCTCCCCCTCTTCGAGATGCCCTTTCGGGAATCCCCAGTTGTCGTACGAATCCCGGATCAGCAGGAATCGCGCGATACCGTCGGCCGAGCGGCGGAAGACGATCCCGCCGGCGCTCACTTCGAGGTCAGGCCTGCGCTTCGACATCAGAACACCGAGATCTTGATGTACTTCCGCGGGTGCGCCTGGAAGTCGGTGAGGAGCTCGCGGAACTGCTTCATCGTCGCGGTCGTTTCCCGATAGAGCGTGGAGTCGGTGGCGAGCATGCCGAGCGTCCCGTCCCCGCTGTGGATCCGGGTGAGGAGCGTGTCCATCGAGGCCATCACGCGGACGAGGCTCGCCTGCTGGCCGTTCATGGCCGCCATCAGCTCGCGGAAGTCGGCGGAAGCGGCGCGGAGGTCGGTGCTCGCGGCGCTGCCGTTGGCGAGGATCGTCACGAACTGTCCCTGCCCTGTCGCGCTGTCGATGCGCGCCACGGTCCGGTCGAGGTTGCGCGCGACGTTCGCGAACGCGCCGGCGGTGACCTCCGCGTCCGCACCGACGCGGTCGAGGCGCGCCGCCTGCGCCTGGGTGAACGTCACGAGCCGGCTCGAGATGCCGGCGAGGTCGAGCACGCTCTGGCGGAACTCGCGAAGTGCCGTGCTGTCGAAGGCGCCCTGGATGCGCGTGGTCACTTCCGCGATGTCGCCGGCGATGCGGCTCGCCTGCGCGGTGAGCTGGCCGATGTCGGGAAGTGTCGCGCCCGGCCATGCCTCGCCACCGGCGCGGTCGCTCTCGAGGAGAAGCGCGCGGACGTTCGGGTCCACCGGCAGCGGCTCGAGCGGAATGATGTTCGCGGCCCAGCCGCCGAAAAGACTGGCGGAGGATGCGATGACCGCCGGCTTCTCCGGCAGCTCCACGTCGGGGCTTTCGATCGTGAGGTCCGCGACGACCCACTCGTCGGACGTGAGGCGGATTCCCGTGACCTTGCCGACGCGGACGCCACGGAGCGTCACGGGGTTGCCCACCTGCAATCCATCGACCGTGCGGAATCGCGCGGGATAGGTGCGGTCCTCCCCGCGCAGGTCCGCCCCGCTCAGCCAGAGCGCTCCGGCGATGATCACGGCAAGTGCGCCGAGCACCGATGCGCCGACCGCGAATTCGTTGCCTCGTTTCACCGTTCCGGCCTCCGGAGAGAAAGGGTCGCATCCGGGCGGCCCTCGATGAACTGTCGCACCACCGGGTCGTCGGTCTCGCGCATCTCCGCCGCTGCCCCCACCTGCCTGATCCGTCCCTCGTACAGCATGGCCACGCGATCGCCGGCCGTGAACGCGCTCCGCATGTCGTGCGTGACGATTACGCCGGTCACGCCGAGGTCGCGCGTCCGCACCATGAGCTCGTCCATGACGGCCGACGTGACCGGATCGAGGCCAGTCGTCGGCTCGTCGTAGAGGATGTAGGCGGGCTTGAGCGCAATGGCGCGCGCCACCCCGACCCGCTTTCGCATTCCGCCGGACAGCTCCGAGGGAAATTTCTCCCCCGCGTCCCCGAGTCCGACCACGCCGAGACTCTCGTCGATCCGCTCGCGGATCTCCCCGTCGCCGAGGCCGCGGCGCCGGAGGCCGAGGGCGATGTTCTCGTCGACGGTCATCGAGTCGAAGAGCGCCGCCGACTGGAAGACATATCCGATCTTTCCCCGCAGCCGGACCAGCTCGTCCGCATCCATCGATCCGACGACGTCACCGTCCACCGCGACTTCGCCCGCATCGGGCTGCAGCAGCCCGACGATGCACTTGAGCATGACGCTCTTTCCGGTGCCGGAGTAGCCGATGATGACGGTGTTCGTTCCCTCGGGCACCTCGAGCGAGAGGCCGCGCAGGATCTCGCGCGTGCCGAAGGCCTTGTGGACCTCACGCAGCTCGATCATGCGCTCACAGCAGGACGAGTGCCCAGAAGGCGTCGAGCACGAGGATCGACTCGCAGCCGAGCACCACGGCGCGCGTGGTCGCCGCGCCGACGCCCTCGGCGCCGCCGAGCGCGGTCAGTCCCTTGTAGCAGCCCATGAGCGCGACGGCGGCGCCGAAGCTCGCGCTCTTCACGAGCCCGAACCAGACGTCCTTGAACTGGTAGAACTGGCGCAGGCCCTTCCAGAACTCCTGGGTCGAGAGGTCGAGCAGATTCACCGCGGTGATCCACCCCGCGAGCACGCCGACCGCCATGGCGAAGGCAGTGACGATCGGGAACATGATCGTCGCGGCGAGGACGCGAGGCACCGCGAGGTAGGACCGCGGATCGTAGGCGAGCGTCTCGAGCGCATCCACCTGCTCCGTCACCTTCATCGTGCCGAGCTCGGCTGCGATGTTGGCGCCGACGCGGCCGGCGAGCGCCATGCCGGTCAGCACGGGGCCGAGCTCCATCATCACCGTCTTGCCGACGAGCGCCCCGACGAAGTAGAGGGGACTGGCGCCGGTGAAGATGTAGGAGGAAAGGAGGGCGAGGACGATGCCGGTGAAGACGGCGATGAAGAGCGCGATCGGAATGGAATCGACGCCCAGCCGCCGCATCTGGACGACCAGGTGGGAGCGCCATGTGGCGATATCGCCCAGGGCGCGAGCTGCCCCGAGGGTCCACCGCCCCACATGCGCCACGAAACGGCCCCACTGAGGGGCGGCGATCGCGGTACGCTGCACGATTGAAGCTACGGGGAGTGGGGGAGGGTGTCTAGGGACTGGGATTCCGGGTACGGGGAGGTATTAACTGCGCGCACGAAACCACGAAAGGACGAAAGGCACCATGGTCGCGACAGCCTCCGCTCCCCTGGCGGGGATCGAAAGGAATTGTCTGTGGGCTCCCTGCACGCCCGACGCGCGGAGCCGCCGGGAAAGCCCACAAAGACAAAAGCTCCAGACCCACCAAGGGCATGGAGCCGCAACTCCTCCCGACCCCGGCACCTTTCGTCCTTTCGTGTTTTCGTGTGCTGTTTGTTACCCAGCTAAGCCGCGAAGCTGGCCAGTGCGCGCCCGACGTCGCCTTCCCGGAGCCTCTTCAGGGCGCGGTCGCGAAGCTGGCGCACGCGCTCGCGGGTGACACCGAGCATGCCGCCGATCTCCTCGAGCGTGTGCTCGCGGCCGCCGTCGAGCCCGAAGTAGAGCCGCAGGACCTTCGCGTCACGCGGGGGAAGTGTCCGGAGCGCCTGCTCGATTTCTTCGGTGAGGAAGCGATCCATGGCCGCGGATTCGGTGTCTCCCTGGTCGTCCGCGACGAAGCGGTCGATCAGCGAGCGGTCTCCCTCCGGGTCCAGCGGCGCGTCGAGGCGGACCTCGCTCGTGTTGAGCGCAGCCAGTGACTGCACCACATCGAGCGAGAGGTTCGTCGCCGCGCTGATCTCTTCCGGCGTGGGCTCCCGCCGCAGCTCCTGCCGCAGCGCTTCGGCAGTGCGCACGATGCGCGAGAGATCGGCCGTGCGGTTGAGCGGCACGCGCACCGTGCGCCCCTGGCGGGCGAGGGCGGCGAGAATCGCCTGGCGGATCCACCAGACCGCGTACGAAATGAACTTGACGCCCTGGTCCGGATCGAACTTCCGGGCGGCGGTCATCAGGCCGACGTTTCCCTCCCCGATCAGGTCCGTGAGCGGCATCCCCCGGTTCTGATATTTCTTCGCCACGGAGATCACGAAGCGGAGATTCCGCTTCACCAGCTCCTGCATGGCCTCCTGGTCTCCCAGCCGCACGCGCTTGGCGATGGCGATCTCCTGCTGCGCCGTGAGGAGCGGGGTGAGGCTCACCTCATGAAGGTACTGATCGAGGATGTCCTTGTCGGCATCGTAGACGCCGAGGGACTTGGAGGTCTCGCGCTTCCGGCCGCGGCGCGACCTGGCCGTGGGGGAATGCGCGAGGATCTCCGCCATCGTCATGTCGTCCGTTATGGCGGGAATCGACTCGTCAGGCGGGCGCTTGGTGGCACGCTTGGGGGGCTCGTCCTTCTTCTTCGTCATGAGTGCAAAAGTACTCCCCGAATCACGCCGCCGCGCCGGTCGCCGCAGCTTGACGCGACGCCGGTGGACTGGCTAACTTTCCGTGCTGCCGCATCATTGCGTCCTTCTCGTCGATTTGCAAGACGCCGCGCCGAGGGTTGCGCGGAGTCGGGCTGGGAAAGGGGCGCGGCAGGTGCGGGAGCGGGCGTGCAAGGCGCCCGGAACAGCCGGGGGCGTAGCTCAGTTGGGAGAGCGCGTGAATGGCATTCACGAGGTCAGGGGTTCGATCCCCCTCGCCTCCACTCGGTGCCGGGTTGCGGGAATCCCGGCAGGAGCGGTCCGGCAGGGTCGAATGAGTTGCGCGGAGGGGGGCCGCTTGCTAGACTCCCCGTCCGCTTCGCGGGAATAGCTCAGTTGGTAGAGCACAACCTTGCCAAGGTTGGGGTCGCGGGTTCGAGTCCCGTTTCCCGCTTCTCGACGGAGGGCGAGGCAGGCCTCGCCCCTACGGGGTGTACCGACGTTGCAGGGCCGATGTCCAGGCCCGCGTCGCGGGGTGGAGCAGTCTGGTAGCTCGCCGGGCTCATAACCCGGAGGTCGTGGGTTCAAATCCCACCCCCGCTATCGATTGATGGTGTGATCCGATGGTGTAGTCAGAGAGGCGGACAGACGGACAGGCCGGTTACGGTGCGCTCCGCGCCTTGGCGAGCCTCAGGGCGTCGGAGCCAGCCGGCCGCCTGTCCGCCTGTCCGCTTCAGCATTCGAAGGGCGCTTAGCTCAGTTGGTTAGAGCGCCACGTTGACATCGTGGAGGTCACAAGTTCGAGTCTTGTAGCGCCCATGTACCATCGCAGTACGCGCCCATAGCTCAATTGGATAGAGCATCTGACTACGGATCAGAAGGTTTGAGGTTCGAGTCCTCATGGGCGCACTACGGGAGGCAGGTCACGGGAGACTCGAGTCTCGAGACCCGAGTCAGGCAGCCCGTGCACGGGGCGTAGCGCAGCCCGGTTAGCGCGCCTGCTTCGGGAGCAGGAGGTCCCCGGTTCAAATCCGGGCGCCCCGATCGAGAAAAAAGCAGAACGCCGTGTCCCTCCAGGCACGGCGTTCTGCTTTTCTCGGCGCAGAGTTGCCTGGACACATGCGCTGTCAGCGATCGACGGGCCCGCCGGGTGCGGTGGCGAGGTGCCGGCGGAACCAGTCCCGCGCGAGCACGGCCACCTGCTCGAGCGTTCCGGGCTCCTCGAACAAGTGAGTGGCGCCCGGAACGATGTCCAGCCGCACCTCAGCCACCATTCGCGCTCGTGCCGCTTCGTTCCGCGACCCGACGATGAGGAGCGTCGGCGAGCGGACCTGCGGCAGTGCTTCGCCCGCCAGGTCCGGCCGGCCCCCGCGCGAAACGACGGCACCAACCGCACGCGGCCGCTCCGCGCGACGTACCGATTGCGCGAGCTGAAGCGGCTGCTGCCGCTCTCGTGCGGATGGAGGGTAGGCCCCGTTACCCGGACGGGAGGTAAGGGTCGTCACCCATCGAGCAGACTCGAGCATCATCGCATCGGTGACCATGCTCACATCCAGGCGCGCACCAACCGGCTACGCTGCGACTCCCGCCGGAAGGAGCTCACCATGGGTGCCCGATTCCGCAATCGCGAGGAGGCCGGCCTCCGGCTCGCCGCTGAACTCTCGACCTACGCCGGCCGGCGGGAGGTCATCGTGCTCGCGCTTCCGCGGGGTGGCGTGCCGGTCGCCTACGAGGTGGCGCGCGCGCTCGACGCGCCGCTCGATGTGTTGGTCGTGCGCAAGCTCGGCCTGCCGGGCCACGAGGAACTCGCCATGGGCGCCCTTGCGAGCGGCGGCGTACGGCTGCTGGATGAGGAAGTCCTGGGAACGTTTCGCGTGAGCCAGCCCCACATCGACCGCGTCATGGCGGTCGAACAGAAAGAGCTCGATCGCCGTGAGCGGCAGTACCGCGGCGACCGGCCATTCCCCGACCTCACGGATCGAACGGTGATCCTGGTGGACGATGGCCTCGCCACCGGCTCCACCATGCGCGCCGCCGTCAAGGCGCTGCGCCTCAAGCGGCCCGCCCGGATCGTCGTCGCCGTGCCCGTTTCCGCCCCCGAGACGTGCGACGCGTTCCGGAGCGTCGCCGACGAGATCGTCTGCGCCGTGACACCCGAGCCGTTCTACGCCGTGGGACTCTGGTACGAGGATTTTTCCCAGACGACCGACGAAGAGGTCAGCGACCTGCTGGCCCGGGCGCAGGCTTCCACACCTCCGGCCGCCGCCGCGCCCGGTCAGTAGCAATCGAAAGCGTAGACCGTTGCGCGATTCCGCCGCGGGGTAGATTCCGCTGCGATGACCACACTTATGCCACGCTGCCGGACCTCGTCGCAATGAACGCCGCCCTCGTCATTTTCGACCTGGCCGGCACTTTCGTCTTTGCGCTGAGCGGTGCGATGGCGGCGATCAAGCACCGGCTCGATCTGTTCGGTGTCCTCGTCCTTTCGTTCGCCGCCGGCAACGTCGGCGGCATCACCCGCGACCTCCTCCTCGGCGCCACACCGCCACCAGCGATCAGCGACTGGCGGTACATCGGCGTTTCGCTCCTCGCCGGACTCATCACCTTCGCCTGGTCGCCGATCATCGATCGCCTGCGCAGCCCGGTCCTCGTCCTCGACGCTGCCGGTCTCGCCCTCTTTGCCGTCTCGGGCGCGCTGAAGGCGACTGCTGCGGGGCTGAATCCGGCCGCCTCGATCCTGCTCGGCGTCCTCACGGGTGTGGGAGGCGGGATGCTGCGGGATGTGCTCGTATCCGAAGTCCCCGCCGTGCTGCGTGGCGAGCTCTACGCCTCGGCGGCGCTGGCCGGTGCGGCCACAGTCGTTCTTGCACGCCTGCTGGCGTTGCCCACTCCGGTCGGCGCGATCTCCGGGGCGACGCTCTGCTTCATCCTGAGATACCTGGCCATCCGGCGCGGCTGGCGGTTGCCGATCGCCCGGCACCTGCCGGAATGAGAACGCCCCTTCCGGTTGTGACCGGAAGGGGCGGGCATTCCGCGCCGAGCCTGCCTAGCGCAGCGACACCATCTCCGTCGACCGCAGCGTGAGCTCCGTGCCTGCCGGCAGGACGGCTTCGACGTCGCCCGAGCCGAGCGAGATCACGGTACCTGCGGCGGCGCCGATCGCAGCGCCCAGCACGATGTTCTTGAGGTCGGCATCGCCGACCACGGCGCCTAGCACCGCGCCTGCGGCCGCACCGATTCCGGCCTTCTCCAGGGTCTCGCTCCGCGAGTCACCCCGAGTCTCCACGGCCGTCTGTACGACGTCGGCATCGAACGCGTAGTCGCGCCCGTCGATGGTGATCCGGTCGAAATCGAGCCTGATATAGGCGTTGTCCCCTGCACGATCGGAATTGTCCAGCCCCGTCACGGTGCCATGAACCTTCGCGCCGACCGGGACGACCGTCGAGCCGTTCTGCGCCGTAATCGCCTGCGTGACGGTTGCGGTGAAGCGATCGCCCGCCTGGTTCCGGTCCGTCCCGAGCGAGTCGTCGAGGCGCGCGTGCAGGGTGCTTCCTTCCGGCAGCGAGGCGGCGGTCGTCGGCGCTTCGGCAGCCGGCGCCGGCGCTTCATACCCTTCGACCGTGGCACCTCTCGAGCAGGCAGCGGTCCCGAGCACTGCCAGGACCGCGATAGCGTGCATTCTCATGTCTCGTATGCCTCCAGATGCGGGTGCAACCATCCAGTCATCGAACCAGCAGTGCCTCCCAAGCTAGTCCGCGGCCCTGGATTCCCCGGTGACCGGAGTCACGCGCACCCTGCGGAGGGATCCGCGCCTCAGGCAGCCCGGCGCACGCCTTCCTGTCGCGTGACGCGATGCGCCAACGACCGGTTCTCAGCAGGATCAGCGGTCATCCAACGGTCGGCCGAGAAGGCCCCACTCCCCTCGAGCACGACCACCCCCGAAAGCGCCATGACGATCAGATGGTACTCGAACCCTTCGGCTCCCGCGGGCATGGTCCCGAACCAGTTCATGAAGAACCCATTCGGCAGATGCGTGCTCGCCGCGCCGGCCATGATCCCGATGACGCCGAGCGCAGCCACTCGCCCACCGAGCCCGAGGAGCAGTGCGATCGGGGCGAGAAGCTCGGTGACGATGGCAGCCGCCGCGAGCGGAGCGGGAAAGCCGAGAGTGTCGGTCATCCATCCCAGCGTCCCGGCAAAGCCATAGCCCCCGAACCAGCCGAGCGCATGCTGCGCGCCGTGCGGGAACATGATGAGCGCGAGCGCGACGCGTGCGAGAGCCGGCGCGGGCCTGCCGGGAGTGCTGAACAGCTGGCGAAGCATGGATCGATCCTCCAGTGAAGTGAAATAATCTTCTACGCAACTCTTGTCATGCTAACTATCTGGCGGACGCGGCTGCGGCGCCATTGCGCACCGCCTACTCCGTGGGTCGTCCTGCCATCGTCCGTGCGGCGCCGCGCTCGGCGTTCGCGGCCCGGACATCGTCCAGCAACTCGATCAGCTCGCCCAGCCGGCGGGCCGGGAGGGCCGACATGACCTCCGCATCCGCCTGATCGATCAGGGGATCCAGTTCGTCCAGCAGCGCCTTGCCTTCGCGCGTGGCCCGGCAGATGACCTGGCGGCGATCGGGGAAGCTGCGCTCCCGCTCGATGTGCCCTGCCCCTTCCAGCTTGTCGAGCAGGCGCGTGATGGTCGTCCCCTGGTCCAGCATCCGCTCACGGATGGCGAGGGTAGGAATGCCCGCATTCCCCGCTCCTCGAATGATCCGGAGCGCGTTGTACTGCGCGAGGCTCAGCCCATGCGGCTCGACGATGCGCGCCATGATGCGGCTGACCACCGACGCGGTGCGGAGCAGCGCCGCCGTCGCCTCCTGGCCACGCGAGCGAAACGGCTTCGCTTGCCCGATCTCCGACTGAACCGCGCTGGGCCGGCCCTTCTTCATCGGCTTCCCCTTCCCGCAGGGTGTCGCCGCCGGCAAGGAACATCTCCCGGCAACAGTTAGCATGATAATTAACCCGGTGCGGCATGGCAAGCCCCGTTGGCCGGGCTCCGCCGCCTGCTCTCCCGACACGCTGCGCGGGTGCCGCCCTCATCTTTTCGACGCGGGTCCTCGACGCGTTTCCGCGAAGGAGTCGTCCTGAGCGCCGCTTCCTATTGCGGGGCGACCTTCCACAGCTCCCCGCTGTCTTCGTCAGTCACGATGTAGAGCGCGCCATCCGGTCCTTGCCGGACATCTCGAATGCGCTGGCCGCGATCAGCGAGCAGGTGTTCCTCGCCCGAGACCCGCTCCCCGTCGAGGGTGAGACGCACCAGGCGCGTATCCTTCATGCCCCCGACGAAGAGACTCCCGCGCCAGGCCGGGAAGGCCTCCCCGGAGTAGAACTGGGCGCCCGAGGGCGCGATGACCGGGTCCCAGTAGTAGACCGGCTGCTCGTATCCATCCCGCGCCGTGACTGCGCCGGGTATCAGGCCGCCTGCGTACTCGATTCCGTAGGCGACGATCGGCCACCCGTAGTTCTTTCCCTTCTCGATCAGGTTGAGCTCGTCCCCACCGCGCGTGCCATGTTCGACGACCCAGAAGCGTCCTTCGCCGTCGAACGCCGACGCCTGCACGTTGCGGTGGCCGAGCGTCCAGATCTCCGGGCGGGCGCCGGCCTCGCCCACAAAGGGATTGTCGCCCGGCACCGTGCCATCGGAATCGATGCGCACGATCTTCCCCATGTGGCTGCCGAGCTGCTGCGCCTGCGGCCGCATCGGCGTATCGGAGCGCTCGCCCAGGGTCACGTAGAGCTTGCCATCCGGCCCGAACGCCAGCCGCGAGCCGAAGTGCATCGTGCCGTCATAGGTCGGCAGCGCGCGGAAGATCACCTGCACGTTCTCGACGGAGCGGCGGTCGGCTGAGAGCGCTCCACGTGCCACGCTCGTCGCATTGCCGCCGTCCCGTGCCTCGGAATAGCTCCAGAAGATCGTCCGATCACTGGAGAACGACGGACTCAGCGCGACATCGAGCAGGCCACCCTGCCCTCGCGCATCGACCTCGGGCAATCCTGCGATCGGCTCGCCCAGCTGCCCCGCGGCGGTCACGATGCGCAGCCGGCCGGGGCGCTCCGTCACCAGCAGATCGCCGTTCGGAAGCGGCTCTACGGCCCACGGGTGCACGAGACCACGCGCCAGCACCGTCACGCTGAATGCGACATTCGATGTGACGCCGCAGGCGCGGGTCTGGCCCTCGAAGGCTGGGCGTTGATCCGGGGCGTTCGGCGGGCGGGTCTCCAGCGGCCGGCAGTCCGCCGGCGGCGCGGCTGTATCTGCTGCAGTCTGAGAATCGGGAATCGCCGTCGCAGGTACGGACTGTGAGGAGCAGCCGCTCAAGGCGGAGATCAGACCGAATGCGGCGAAGCCCGCCGCAACACGCGTATCCATGATGGGGCCCCCGATCTGGATGTGCCATGCCGCAGCCGCTGCGGCGCGAAGCCCTTCATGCTCGCGCTCCAGGCCGCTCGCTGCCGTGACGTCCCTCACCCGTCAGCACATCCCGGCTCCTCGACGGCTCCGCTTATCTTCCGTAGACCCTCTTTCGACTGACGATGAGCGCTTCCACACCGATCGCCCCGACCACGCTCGACGAATCACGCCGCCGCATCCGGGATGCGCTCCTCGCGGCCCGGCGGGTCGCCGTCGGCACGCACGCCGGCGAAGAGGTGAGGGTGCGCATGATGCACCCCGGCGCGTGGCTGCCGGACGACGATGCGGGCCGGCCGCTCGTCTATCTCGCCTCCATGAAGTCCGACCCGAAAATCCGCGAGGTCACGAGCCGGCCCGAGATCGCCCTGCTCCTGCACGAGTCGCCGACCGGGGAGGAGAGCACGAGCTGGGAGATGGAGATCACGGGACGCGCCGAAGTCGTGCGCGACCCCGCCGAGCGTGAGCGCGCGAAGCAGGCGACGATGCGCACTTCGTCCATCGTGCAGTACCTCGACTCCGTCGGGCAGACCGACCTGCTCGCCTTCGTGCGCGTCACGCCACGGTTCATGAAGCATCGCGTCTTCGGCGAGATCGTCGCGGGCCGGCCGCCTTCGATCATCGAGTTCGCCGACGCTGCGGCGGATCGACCGGCCGATTCGGCGCTGCTCCGCCGCCGCCTCGGGATCTGGAAGGAAGCGGTGCGTTGGGCGTCGCTGACGGCGAGCGCGGCGTCGGTGGCGGTCGGTGTCGCGGCGTCGTTCGCAGCGGCCGGCACGGTACGCTGGGGCTGGGCGGCCCTGACGCTCCTTGCCGCCGTCTCGCTTCAGGCATGCACCAACATCAAGAACGATCTCGACGACCAGCTCAGCGGCGCCGACGATCTCAACCGCACGCCGATCCTTGGCCTCACCGGCGGCTCGCGGGTCATGCAGCGCGGACTCGCGACGCGCGCGGAGCTCCTCACCGCCACACTCGTGTTCGGGCTCCTGAGCGCCGCGATCGGCCTGTACTTCGCTCTCGCCGGCCGACCGGGCGTGATCGCTTTCGGGCTCGCGGGATTGTTCATCGGGTGGGTGTACACCGGTCCGCCGTTGCGACTCGCCAATCGCGGGCTCGGCGAGCCGGCCGTGGCACTCTCCTTCGGCCTCGGGATCGTCTGCGGCAGCGCGTACGTTCAACTCGGATATGTGCCGTTGATCGCATTGGCGGCATCGATACCCGTGTCGATTCTCGTTGCACTGATCCTCTTCATCAACGGCTTCCAGGACGCGGTGAGCGATGAGCAGGTCGCGAAGCGCACGGCCGTCGTGCGGCTCGGGCTTTCACGCGCCAGCCGCGCCTATCCGCTCATTGCCGCTGCCGCGGCCGTTGCACTCGTCGCGCTGGTCCTTGCCGGCGCCCTGCCGGCCCCCGCACTGGCGGGGCTGGCCGGCTTTCCGCTCTTCATCCAGGCGGCACGCGTGGTCCGTGAGAATTTCGAGCGGCCGATGGAGCTCGTCCCGGCCAACGCCTATACCGTCGTCGGACACCTTGCGAGCTGCCTCGCACTGGCGCTGGGTCTCGCCTGGGCCGGGATCGGCGCGCTCACCGCCGGTCTCGTTGCCGCGGCCCTCGCGGGTCTCGCGGTGCTCGCCTATTACAATCGCTCGATCGGCCGCCTCGCGAGGGCATTCTATGGTGTCCGGGACGCCGTGGCGAAGAGCTAGCCGTCAGCCGATCGGCTTGAGGTTCGCGACGATCCGTTCACGCTGGGCCTCGAGGAACGGCGGCAGGACGACCTTTTCGCCCAGCGTTTCCATCGCCTCGTCCACCCCGAAGCCGGGGCCTTCGGTCGCCAGCTCAAACAGGATTCCGTTCGGCTCCCTGAAATAGAGGCTCCGGAACCAGAAGCGGTCGATCTTCCCGCTGTTGTGAATCCCGAGCGAGTTGAGTCGGTCGGCCCACGCGTCATACTCGGCATCCGGAATCCGGAACGCGACATGGTGCACTCCGCCGGCACCCTGCCGGGTCGGCGGCAGCGACGGCTGAACGGCGACGTGCAGCTCCGCCCCGGGACCACCAGCCCCCATCTCGTACACGTGGACCTGCTCCTGGCGTGCGTCGTCGGGAAGCGGGTAGGTGCGGGCAGGTCGCATCCCCACGGCACGGAGCATCGCGTCGGTCGGCTCGAGCACGGGAACGCTGAGCTGGATCGGTCCAAGCCCGCGGACCTGGTGCTCGGCGGGCACCGGACTCTCCGACCACGGATGCTCCGGTCTTCCGCCTCCATCGCTCACCAGGGCAAGCCGCTGGCCTTCCCCGTCGTCCACCTCGAGCTCGATTCTGCCGTCACGCTCATAGGGGCCGCGCGTGGTGACGCCGGCATCACGAAGCCACTCCTGCCACCAGCGGATGCTCGCCTCTCCTCCGACCCGAAGTCCGGTCCGGGTGATTGCGCGGGCCCCTCGGCGCTCGGCCGGCACCGGCCAGTCGAAGAAGGTGAGGTCGGTGCCGGGACTCCCGACGGCATCCGCGTAGAACAGATGATACGCGCTCACATCGTCCTGGTTGACGCTGCGCTTCACCAGTCGCATGCCGAGCGTGCGCGTGTAGAAGTGGTGATTGTCGCGGATCTGCGCCGAGATTGCGGTCAGGTGGTGAATGCCGAGGAGATTCATGAGTCACACCGGGTCGAGAGGAACGAGCGCCGCCTCGATCTCCGCGCGTCGCGGCTCGAGAAACGGCGGCAGTGAAAGCCGGCGCGGATCGATGGGGCCATCGACCTCGAAGCCGGGGCCGTCGGTGGCCAGCTCGAAGAGCACACCGTTCGGCTCGCGGACATAGATCGACCTGAAATAGTGGCGATCCACGATTCCGCTGTGGCGGTAGCCGACCGAATCGAGCCGCTCGGCCCAGTCCTCCATCGGCTGCCCCTCCGGGACGCGCAGGGCGAAATGATGGACGCCGCCGGCGCCATACCGCGAACGCGGAAGGTCGCTCCGCACGACGACGTGAACTTCGGCGGGCGCTCCGCCCGATCCCATCTGGAAAAGGTGCGTTTCCGCCGCTCCGGGAATCGTGCGATCGAGCGTGAGTCCAAGGCCATCGACCAGAAATCCCTCGGTGGGACCGAGCGCAGGAACGGTAATCGTCACTGGCCCGAGACCGCGGATCTGGTAGTCGGCCGATACGGAGCTGTCGCCCCATGGAAACACGGGCCCGACGCCCCCGTCGTCCACGAGAGCGAGGCGCGTACCCTCGATGTCCTCGAACTCGAGCGCGGGACGCCCGTCCGGGAAATCGGTCCTGCGCTGGGCGACACCGTGCGAGTCGAGGCGCTCGGCCCAGTAATCGAGGGTCCCGCTGCCCGCCACGCGAAACGTCGTGCGGGAGATGCTGTTGTTCCCGCGGCGCTCGCGGGCCGCACGCGGGAGGTCGAACACCGTCATATCCGAGCCGGGACTCCCTGCACCATCCCCGAAAAAGAGATGATACATGTCGGGGGAGTCCTGATTCACGGTCGTGATCAGCGGCCGCAGCCCCAGGATGCGCACATAGAAGTCGCGCGACGCCTGGATCCGGGCGCTGAGGGCGCTCACGTGGTGAACGCCCGCCAGTTGCAACGCAGTCATGAACCCTCGCTTCGAATGCCGCTCCGCCTATGCGCGCACGGCCTGTACGTCCAACGTAATCCGGATCTCGTTGGCGACGAGTACGCCGCCGGTCTCGAGCGCCTGATTCCAGCCGAGGCCGAAGTCGCGCCGATCGATCTTCGTCACCGCCGTGAACGCCGCCTTCTGGTTGCCCCAGGGATCGATGCCTCGCCCCTCGTCGCTCGCGTCGAGCACGACTTCGCGCGTCACGCCGTGCATGGTCAGGTCTCCCGTCACCTTGAACCGCCCTTCTCCGATCGCTTCCACGGCGCGGCTCCGGAAGGTGATGACCGGATATGCCTCGACATCGAAGAAGTCGCCGGAGCGGAGGTGCGCGTCACGCTGCTCCTGCCTCGTGTCGATACTGGCGGCGTCGATCTCGACCTCGACCGTGGAGCCGGCGAGATCGTCCTCATCGAGTCGGATGGTCCCCCGCACCGCCGCGAAACGGCCGCGCACGGTGGAGATCATCAGGTGCTTCACGGCGAAACCGATATCGGTATGCGCGGCATCGATCTCCCAGGTCGAAGCTGCGGGAACCGTTCCGGTCAGGATGTCGGGCGTCGTAGTCATTTCAGAATTCCTCCTATGGTAAATGTTATACAGCTTTCTTACTACTGAGATACTTTTCCAAATGAAGCTCAGGACGCCTCCGCGGCAGCCTCCCTCCCGCCCGCCTCGGCGTGCTGGCCGAGGGCGCGGAGAAGCCCGATGGCGGTCCTCTGCTCCGCCAGGGTGAGCCCGGCAAGCGCCCGCTCGAGCCATTCCGCGTGCTCCGGGAAGATCCGCTCGATCAGCGCCGAGCCCTCCCTGGTGAGCGAGGCGTAGCGCGCGCGGCGGTCGGTCGGGCAATCGAGCCGCCTTACGAGCCCTTTCCCTTCCAGCCGGTCCACCAGATAGGTGATGCCGCCGGTCGAGACGAGGATCTTTCGCTGCAGCTCTCCAAGCAGGAGGTCTCCCTTGTGATAGAGCGCCTCGAGCACGGCGAATTCTCCGAGGGTGAGGCCGTGCGATGCGGCATGGGCCGCGGCATGGGCTTGGACCGCCGCCTGGGCCTTTCCCAGGACCACCGCGAGCTTGAGTGCCAGATCTTCCCGTGCCGTCCGCGCCATGGCCGCCTCACTTATCTTATCACTAAGATACACACCGCTTGACAAACCGTCAAGGCCCGATCGACCGTCGCCCGGCGGGCCGGTGATATCTTGGGCGATGCCGCATCAGACTGCCCTGATCGCGACGATCGCCGCCGGCCTCGGGCTCGCCTTCCTCTTCGGGCTCCTCGCGGTCCGGCTCCGGCTTCCGCCGCTCGTCGGATACCTCGTGGCCGGCATCGCCGTCGGACCGCACAGCCCGGGCTTCGTCGCGGACCCCGGTCTCGCGCAGCAGCTCGCGGAGATCGGCGTGATCCTGCTGATGTTCGGCGTCGGCGTGCACTTCTCGCCGGGAGACCTCCTCGCCGTCCGGCGCATCGCTCTCCCGGGAGCGGCAGCGCAGATCACGGCAGCGACCCTCCTCGGCGCCGGGGTGGCACACCTCTGGGGCTGGTCCTGGGGCGAGGGCATCGTCTTCGGACTCTGCCTCTCTGTCGCCAGCACGGTCGTGCTGCTCCGGGCGCTCGAGGACCGCGGACTGCTGGATACGGTGGACGGGCGGATCGCCGTCGGGTGGCTCGTCGTCGAGGACCTCGTCACGGTGCTCGTGCTCGTGCTCCTCCCTGCCCTCGCTGTTTCCCTTGGCGGCACCGCACCGGCGGGGTCGGCCGGTGCCGCGGGTGGGAGCATCGGAGGCGCACTTGCCGTCACCCTGGCGAAGGTCGGCGCATTCGTCGTTCTCATGTTCGCGGTCGGCCGGCGGGTGGTGCCGTGGCTGCTCGAGCGAGTCGCCCGCACCGGATCGCGGGAGCTCTTCACGCTCTCGGTCCTCGCCGTGGCGCTCGGCATCGCGGTCGGGGCTTCCGCGCTCTTCGGCGTGTCCTTCGCCCTTGGCGCCTTCTTCGCGGGCATGGTCGTCAACGGATCGGACCTGAGCCACGAGGCGGCGGCAGACGCGCTCCCGCTGCAGGACGCCTTCTCGGTGCTCTTCTTCGTTGCGGTCGGCATGCTCTTCGACCCGGGGATCCTGCTGCAGCAGCCGCTGGAGCTCGTCGCCGTGGTGCTCATCATCATGATCGGCAAGTCACTCGCGGCCTTCGCCATCGTGATCGCCTTCGGGTACCCGGCGCATACCGCGCTCACGATCTCGGCGAGCCTCGCGCAGATCGGCGAGTTCTCCTTCATCCTCGCGGCGCTGGGCCTCTCGCTCGGGCTGCTTCCCCCGGAGGGCCAGAGCCTGATCGTGGCGGCGGCGCTTCTCACCATCTCGCTCAATCCCGCGGCGTTCGCGGGCGCGGCGCGCCTCGTGGGATGGCTCCAGCGGCGACCCGGGCTTCTCGACCGGATCGAGCGACGGGCGGCGGTCCCGGCTCCCTCTCCCGCGCTCGATCAGACCGGCCTGCACGATCACGCGATCATTGTCGGCTTCGGCCGGGTCGGGAGCACCATCGGTGAGGCGCTGGCTGCGCAGCGGGTCCCATACGTCGTGGTCGAGCAGGACCGCGAGGCATTCGAGCGGATCCGCGACCGCGGTATTCCCGCGCTCTACGGCAACGCCAGCCGCGCCGGCGTGCTGCAGGCAGCGCGGCCAGAGCGTGCGCGCCTGATCCTCATCACCACACCCGATCCGTTCCAGGCGCGTGCCGTGCTCGAGCTCGCGCGGCGCGCGAATCCGGCCATCCATACCGTCGTGCGCACGCACAGCGAGGAAGAGCGCGCCTATCTCGAGCGGCAGGAGGTGGGCCTCGCCGTCCTCGGCGAGCGCGAGCTGGCGCACACCATGGCACGGCAGGCGCTCCGCTACTGCGGCGCAGGCGAGGACGTGCTCTTATAGCGGCCTGTCATTCCTCGCGAACCGGCCCTCCACGGAACGCGAAGAGCAGCCCGCCGACGACGAGCGCGATCGCGCCCGCGACCAGGTTCCAGAACGTGGCGCTCGCCAGGAGCCCGAGGGAGAGCAGGAGAGCCGCGATCGGAATCAGCGGTCCGCCGGGGAGGACGACGGTCTTCTCGGTGCGCGGGTACTTCTTCCGCAGGAACGGCACTGCGGCGGCCGTCCCGATGTAGGTGGACATCCGGGCGATGACCGACAGCATCGCGAGCTGCACGAACGAGCCCGAGAAGGCGAGCGCACCGGCAATGACGGCCTGCGTGAGGATCGCGGCGGCCGGCGTGCGATAGCGTGGATGGACCCCCGCCAGAACGCGCGGGCCGAAGCCGTCGCGCGCCAGGGCATAGAGGTAACGGGGGCCGGCCAGCATCGTGCTCCCGATATTGCCACCGATCGAGATCGCGGCGCCGGCGGTCATCAGGAGTCCGGCGCCGGCGCCAAGCACGACGACCGCTGCATCGGCGAGCGGCGCCCCCTCCGCCCGCGCCGCGAGATCGGGCAGCGTTCCGAGCGCCACGACCTGGACGAGCGTGTAGACCACCGTCACCACGAGGGCCATCGTCACGAGTGCGAACGGCACGTCGCGCCGGGGATCCCGGTACTCGCCGGCTGCGGCGGCGGTATTCTCGAAGCCCGCGTAGGCAAAGAGGAGAAGCAGCGCCGCTTCCCCGAACTTCGCGCTGTCGGGCGCCGGCACCGGGAAGATGCGATCCCAGTTCACCGCAAAGATGCCGAAGACGACGAGGACGATCAGGGGGACGAGTTTCGCGATCGTGAACCCGGCGGCAACGCGCGCCCCCTGCTTCACGCCGACGATGTTGATCCAGGTCAGGATCGCGAGCGGGAGTGCCACCATCAGGACCCGCGTGAATCCCGTTCCCGCGCCCGGCCACACGAACGTCATCGCCTGCGCGAAGCCATTGGAGAGCGACGCGACCGACGCCACGCGCGCGAGCCACGTCATCCAGCCCACCTCAAAGCCGACGAACTGCCCGAACGCCTCGCGCGTGTAGACGTAGCCGCTCCCCGGCTCGTCGAAGTGACTCGCCGCCTCGGCAAAGCAGAGGACGAGGAGGAACACCGCGGCGCCGGCGAGGAGCACTGCCCAGACGCTCGCCGGCCCGAGAAGCGCAGCGGCGGCGGCCGGCAGGAGATAAACGCCGCTCCCGATGACGTCGTTGATCGCAATGCCGACGAGTTCCCAACGGGTCACGACCCGGCGGAGGGCACTCGACGATGTGTCCGGAGCAGTCACGTCGGATGTGGTCCGTATGGAAGCGTGAGAGATGTGAGCTTGAACGCTCCGGATTCTGTGCTCGTGCGACCGGAAACGCCAGTGGCGCGGCTCAGCCCCGGCCGTCGGATTGGCCGGCTTCGGCAAGGAGCTGGTACGAACGGATCCGCGCCGCTGGATCGAATATCTGGGCAGCGACCATGAGCTCGTCGGCCCCGGTCCGCTCGATGAACGCCTCGAGCTCGCCGCGGACCTGCGCCGCCGTTCCGACGAAGGTGCACGAGAGCATTCCCGAGATGCCATGCCGGTCCAGGGACGTAAGTGTTGCCTCGAATGCCGGATCGGGCGGTTGGAGGCGCCCCGGCCGGCCGTGCCGCAGGTTGACGAAGGCCTGCTGCAGCGAGCTGAACAGCACCCGTGCCTCTTCCGCGGTATCGGCGGCGAAGACATTCACGCCGAGCATCACGTAGGGGCGCTCGAGCCGGTCGGAAGGGCGGAATTGCGAACGGTAGGTGTCGAGGGCTGCGCTGAGCGCCGCCGGCGCGAAATGCGACGCAAAGGCAAACGGAAGGCCGAGCGCGGCGGCGAGCTGGGCGCCGAAGAGACTCGAGCCGAGTATCCAGACGGGAATGTCGAGCCCGGCGCCCGGAACCGCCTGAACGACCTGATCCGGCACCGGAGGACCGAAGAGTCCGAGCAGCTCGACGACGTCCTGCGGAAAGGCTTCCGCAGCCGTGGGTCCGCGCCGAAGCGCGCGCGACACATGATGATCCGATCCGGGGGCGCGACCGAGCCCGAGGTCGATCCGCCCCGGGTAAAGGGTTTCGAGCGTCCCGAACTGCTCCGCGATGACGATCGGCGAGTGATTCGGCAGCATGATCCCGCCGGCGCCGACCCGGATAGCCGACGTCTTCCCGGCGACGTGTCCGATGAGGACGGCCGTTGCGGCGCTCGCGATCCCGGGCATCCCATGATGCTCCGCCAGCCAGAAGCGGCGATAGCCGAGCCGTTCCGCGCTCCTCGCAAGGTCCACGGTGCGTGCGAACGACTGCGCCGCGTCACCGCCTTCGACGATGGGGGCCAGGTCGAGAATGGAAAGGGGAATACTCCAGCGTCCGGTCGGCTGGTTGAAGATGGGGGACGGGTGAGGTATCATGCGTCGAATGTTAGGTGTTTTAACATCTATCGTCAACGGAGCATCCGCCCAGGGAGTGCTGCATGACCCACGTAAATCCGGCGAACGAGGAATTGCGCGCGTTGCTGGCGTCGGCGCGCACCATCGCAATGGTCGGGGCGTCCTCCAACCCGGATCGTCCCTCACACGGCGTCATGAAGTTCCTGCTGCACCGCGGGTTTCACGTCGTTCCGGTCACGCCGTTCGAGACGGAGGTCCATGGGCAGAAGGCCTATGCTTCGCTCGCGGAAATACCGGAGCCGGTCGACATCGTGGATGTCTTCCGTCGTGCGGACGCCACGCCGCCGATCGCCGATGAAGCGGTGGCGATCGGCGCGAAGGCGCTCTGGCTGCAGCTTGGGATCGCCAGCGAGGAAGCGGCGAGGCGCGCCGGTGCCGGCGGCCTCACCGTGATCATGAACCGATGCATTGCAGAAACGACGCGGGAGCTCGGCATCGAGAAGTCCGCCGTCTGATGCTCCGCCGTTCCGGTCCGCCAGACACCCGGCTAGCGGCAAATCGAGCGGGCATCGCGCCGGAGCAACTCGTTGATGTCCGGGTACCGGCCGACGATCCGACCCGGTATATTCCCGCCTCCCAAAGACGGGCCCGTAGCTCAGCTGGATAGAGCGCTTGCCTCCGGAGCAAGAGGTCGCGCGTTCGAATCGCGCCGGGCCCACTCATCGAAATTCTGCCTCGCCATCGGTCACCGGTGTGCGAGGCGTTCTGTTTTCAGTCCGAGCTTGCGCTGCATAGGGGGAGGGGGTATACTGACTGCCCATGCCGACACGAGCGCGTCGCGGAGCCGGCCTCCGCCTGGTTCTATCGGTCCTGTGGGCGTTCGCGCTTCTGAACGCCTGGACGCCGGCGCTTGCCACGAGAGCTGCTCACACATGCGTGAGTGCGCAGAAATCAGCGCGACCGGACCCCCATGCGCACGGCGGGCCGCACGGCGCGTCCAACGGGCCCTCGTGGAATGGAAATCCGGAACCCTGCGAGCACTGCGGACATGGCGACGACTGTCAACGGAACCCCGGCTGCACTACCGCCGGATCCATGCTGTTGGCCGCTGCACCCAGCGTCGCGCTTCTGCCCGTAACAGGGGTCCGCGAAGGCTGGCTCGCTGATCATCCGCTGGCTGCAAACCCGACACCTCCAACACCCCCGCCCTCGGTCCTCTGATCGTTTGACCGCCAGCGCGCCGCTGCGTGCCCAGTATGGCGCATCGGCCTCGCTGTCCCCTGTCATCGAACAATCGAGGATCGCCAAATGTTGAATCACCTGATTCAGCGTACTCTCGTTGCCATTCCGGCAACGCTGGTCATCAGCGCCGTATGCGTCGAGGCTGCCTTTGCCCAGATCGACTATCGGAATCTGGACGAAGGCCGGCCGGTCCGGACGGAGGACGCATATCCCGTCGAGCGCCATTCATTCGAGCTCGTGGTGCCCTATATCTACGAAAATGAGCGTGGCCCGGGCCGGAGTCATCTCGTAGCGCCTGAGCTCGCCTATGGAATTGCCGCCAATACAATGGTTGGCCTGAAGCTCCCCTTCACTGCCCTGGATGGAGGTGCAGGCGTGGACACGCGGTGGGGTTTCGGGGGCCCTCGCTTCTTCGGCTTGTACAATTTCAATACTGAAAGCCCGAAGCTCCCCGCCTTCGCTCTCCGGGCCGACGCCTCCATCCCGTTCGGAAACCTCGCGGGTGATCACGTAAGCGGAGCCCTTTCCGCGATCGCCACGAGAAGCTGGGGCCGCACCCGCGCGCACATCAACGCTACCGTCGGACTTGGACCGGAGCCTGCGGTTTCGGAAGCACTTCCCGTGCATGCGATGCCTTCATGGGGTGCCGGCGCTGCTCTCGACCGCACATTTCTCCGCAGCAGCCTGGTCGTCATTGCCGAGCTGACCCTTCGCGAGGCGATTGGTGAGACCATCACCGAGGTCTCTGCAGGACTGGGCGCCCGGATGCAGCTCACACCGACGCTCGTGCTCGACGCCGGGCTCGAGCGACGGCTGACCCGCGAGGCCGGAACCGACATCGGCCTGACAATCGGACTCACCCATGCATTCGCGCTCGCCGGCCTGATGCCCGCGGGTCCACGGTAACAGGAGGCAGCATGCGCGCTCTGCATCTGACGCTCGCGTTCCTTGCCGCAGGGGCACCCTTCCTGTCATCTGCACACGCCCAGGACCAGCGCGACGAGCAGTTCTATTACCCGGGAACCTTCAACTGGCAATTCCTTCGGAGCTATCCGGAGGCCGCCAGGCTGTTCAACGCATTCGACTATGGACATGCAGTCCTGTATGAACGCCTGCTCACCTCGGAGAGCGAGCGCCTCTCGGCCGAGCTCCGCCAGGAATACCGCTACCTGACCACCGACCTTCTCGTCCGCCCGCCGCGCTTTGCCGTCGCGGAGGAGGCGGTCATGCCGTCCTACGCCAAGCTGGCATGGCAGGCGAAGCAGATGTTCGACTGGGCGCACGTTCTCCACCGCCAGATCTACGACGTATACAGCGACGACCGTCTGACGGCGGCAGCGAAGGATTCGCTGATCGAACGGCTGACCGACTACTACCTGACCCGCGATGACGTCGCGTTCACGACTGTGCCCAAATCCATGGCGCTCATGGATGAGCAGCGGTTCAGCCGGGTTTTCCGGGAAGAGCACCCGGCGTTCAACGGGCTCATATGGGCATATCACTGGCTGCAGGTGGGACTGTACGAGCCGCTCATTGCCGGTGCGACCCGTGCCGAGAAGAAGCAGCTCGTCCAGACGACGGTTGCGCGGTTCTGGGAAATGGTGCAGACCGAGCGATATCCGGCAGTCATGCCGATGACCTCCGCGGTGGCCCCCGAATTCAGCCGAAGGCACCCTCGGGCGGCCGTGATCTTCGACAACCTTCACATGATGCACGACATCATTTCAGACGTACTTGCGTCGCCGCTGGTCGAGATCGACGAAAAGCGGGGAATGATCTACGCTCAGCTGGCCGAGTTCCGGAATCCGGGGACGAACGTGATCACGATGGCGGACTGGCTGGACATGGCCGACCATTTGGGCGGCATCGAGGCGATGGGAGGCCCTGCGCTCATGCAACCCGCTGGCGACCCGTCGCCGCACGACCGTCATGAGACGAGACCGGCAAAGCCGACACCGGTCCCCTCGGACAGCCACGACCATCACTAGGGGGGACCGGACCATGCATCACGTGCACGAGACTCACGAGCCCGGGGGGCCGGGCCATCACGATCATGGCCTCATGGATGAGGCGCTCGATCACGGCAGTCACGGCGACCACGGTGCGCATTCGTCGCGTGCGGGGCACGACAAGCATGCGGGACACTCGCCGGGAATGTTCCGGGACAGGTTCTGGCTCTCGCTCGCGCTCACGCTTCCGACGCTGATCTGGGGGCACATGCTCCCGCGCCTGCTCGGCTACACGCCGCCGGTGGTCCCCGGGAGTCACTGGATCGCCCCCGTGCTCGGGACGGCGGTTTTTCTCTACGGCGGCTGGCCATTCGTCGTCGGCGCCGTGCGCGAGCTTCGATCACGCCTTCCCGGCATGATGACTCTCATTGCCCTGGCGATCAGCGTGGCCTTCGGCTTCAGTGCGGCCGTCACGCTGGGATACGAGGGCACGCCGCTCTGGGAGGAGCTGGCGACGCTCGTGACCATCATGCTGCTCGGACACTGGATCGAAATGCGCTCGATCGCGCAGGCGCGGGGAGCGCTGGCCGAGCTCGCCAGGCTGCTTCCGGATACGGCGACTCGCCTCGTCCGGGATGCCACCGGCGAGCGGTCGGAGGAAGTCCCACTCGCCGCGCTTCACGAGCGGGATGTCATTCTCGTGCGGCCCGGGGCCAATGTTCCGGTCGATGGCAAGGTGCTGGAAGGACACAGCAGCCTGAACGAGTCCATGATCACCGGCGAGAGCCGGCTCGTGGACAAGGGTCAGGGCGACACGGTGATTGCCGGGACGATCAACGGCGCCGGATCGCTGCGGGTGGAAGTCACCGGTGCCGGCGACCGGACGACGCTGGCCGGGATCATGCGGCTCGTCGCACAGGCGCAGACATCCCGTTCCCGGGCGCAGGCGCTCGCGGACCGCGCCGCCTTCTGGCTCACGATCATCGCGCTCGGCGCCGGGGTGGCGACCTTCATCGCGTGGATGGCGATCGGGAGCGAGGTCGCCTATGCAGTCGAGCGCACCGTCACGGTCCTGGTGATCGCATGTCCCCATGCGCTTGGACTCGCCGTGCCCCTGGTGATTGCCATCTCGACCACGCTCGGGGCGCGGAGCGGCCTGCTCGTGCGGGACCGGCGTGGGCTCGAGGAGGCGCGCCTTCTGGACGCCGTCGTTTTCGACAAGACCGGAACGCTGACGCTCGGGTCGCATCGCGTCGTGGAAACGAGTCTCGCGGCCGGCCAGGAGGAAGTCGAAGCGCTGCGCCTGGCAGCCGCGGCGGAGCAGGACTCGGAGCATCCGGTCGCTCAGGCAATCGTCGCCAGTGCGCGGGATCGGTCCATTCAGATCCCGGGAGCCAGAGGCTTTACCGCGATTCCCGGGCATGGGGTGGAAGCAGACGTGGAGGGAAACCACGTGGCCGTTGGAGGTCCGAACCTGCTCGCCCGGCGGAAGCTCGCGGTACCGACCGGGCTGCACGCCTTCGGCGAGGCCGCCGCTGCGCGCGGCCAAAGCGTCATCTACCTCGTCGTCGATGACCAGGTCCGAGCGGCCTTCGCCGTCGCCGACGCCATACGGCCGGAATCAAGAGAAGCGGTCGCTCGGCTCCATGCGCTCGGCATCGAGGTGGCCATGATGACCGGGGATTCGCAGGCCGTGGCCGACTCCGTTGCCAGAGACCTCGGAATCGACACCGTCTTCGCGCAGGTGCTTCCCGAAGGGAAAGCGGGCCGGATCGAGGGCCTGCAGGGGAAGGGCAAACGTGTCGCAATGGTGGGCGATGGAGTAAATGACGCGCCGGCGCTGGTGACCGCCGACGTCGGCATCGCGATCGGAGCAGGCACGGATGTCGCAGTCGAAGCGGGCGACGTCGTACTCGTTCGCAGCGATCCGCGCGACGTCGCCCGGATCATCGGGCTGAGCCGGGCGAGCTATCGGAAGATGGTCCAGAACCTCTGGTGGGCGGCCGGTTACAACATCATCGCCATTCCGCTCGCGGCGGGGGTGCTGGCGGGGTATGGGATCGTTCTCTCGCCGGCAATCGGCGCAGTGCTGATGTCGGTCAGCACCGTCATCGTCGCGGTCAACGCGCAGCTGCTCCGGCGAGTCCTGCTGTAAGCGGAGTCCGGGCTCATGGATGGTCGAGCCACCATGCCTCGATCATCCAGACCCGGGAGCCCGGTACGGCATCCCCTGCGCCTTTCCGAGCATCTCGATCGTCTCTTCCACCGTGAGCAGCGGAGTGGTCTCGGCCGACCGCAACGCGCCACCGGCGGCGATTCCCACGGCAAAGGCCGCAGCTTCGATGTTCGACGGCGCCTCGATCAGCACGAAGCCGTCGTGCTCTCCGAAGCCATACCAGAAACCGTGCAGCTTCCCGCCGAGATTCTCGACCACGGCTCGAGCCACCTCACGGCGATCTTCCGGCTTCCTGATGAGCCGCGCCCAGGCCTCCGGCGTATAACTGAAGCGCATGAGATAGTGCGGCATCGGATCCTCCCAGGGCGGCGCGGCTACTTCCGGCGCACCGACGTTCCCTTCGGCCAATACGTGAACTCCGGCACGTGGCACACGCCTTCGAGGTCCGCCACGCGGTCGCGCAGAAACGCCTCCGCGGCAGCAACGCCCGCGTTGTAGGCGGTCGGCGCGATTTCCCTCAGGACGAACTTCAGAAGCTGCCGCGCCTGCAGCTCGCTGACGTCGACCTCAAGCTCCTCGGAGCAATAGCGACGAAGCGATGACAGCGCCTGCTTTTCGGCATCGGGGGAAAATTCGATCTGCATGAGCTATCGGGTCAGTCCGCCATTGCACGTGATCTCCACCGCGGCCTCGTTCGAGCGCGTCAGACTATCGGCCGGTGTCACCACGACCGGGCTTCCCGGCCCCAGTTTCGCCGAGCCGCCGCGCCGCAGCTCCTCGGCGTAGCACTGTCCGGCAATGACCTGGGATCGCCCGTAGGTGCGGAGGGGTGCGCAGCCGGCAGCTGTGAGGAGCAGCAGGAGGAATGAAAGGCGGCGCCCGGAAGCGGCGCGAAGGCACCAGACCATGAGCCCCTCCTGACACGGATCACGGAAATAGATCACCAGCGGCGCCCGGGACGGCTCGTCCATGTTACGAAGCAACCCGGGATCCCGCCACTCCAGCCTTCCCGGAGCCGGCCAAACGGGCGAATGGCGTGTCCCCGGTGTCCCGCCTGGCCCGGCGGGCCTTGCCGGGGCCGTGATTTGTAACTATGTATGTTACATGCCCCGCAGCACCCGATTTTCCGTCGCGCTGCACGTGCTCACGCACCTGGTCGATCGCGCCGGTCCGCGGACATCGGCGCAGCTGGCCGGATGCGTGGGAACCAACCCCGTCGTTGTCCGCCGGACACTCGCGGGACTGCGGGACGCAGGATTGGTGACGTCCGCGCGCGGCACCGGTGGCGGATGGGCACTCGCACGGGACCCTGCCCGGATTTCATTGCGCGACATCTACCAGGGCCTCGGGGAGCGCCTTCTCCAGGGAATCGACGTGACGGGTCCCGGCGTTCGGAGCGCACCTGGGGGGAGCTGCCGGATCCAGCGCGCCGTGGCCGGGACACTCGACGACTTCGTCAACGAGGCGGAATCGCTCCTGGCTGCGCGGTTGGCAAATATCACGCTCGCCACACTCGCGGCGCGCGTCCGCGAGCTCCGCCCAGCGAAACGCGCAGC
The DNA here is from genome assembly GCA_035759585.1 of Gemmatimonadales bacterium. GTDB lineage: Bacteria > Gemmatimonadota > Gemmatimonadetes > Gemmatimonadales > GWC2-71-9 > CAMLLJ01. Next base: position 52,998 of record DASTUP010000187.1, read on the forward strand.
GTCTACCAGGTGAGGCCCATGCAATCCTTCGACGTCGTCATCGCCGGCGGGAGCTTTGCCGGCCTCTCCGCGGCCATGCAGCTCGCGCGGGCGCGGCGGCGCGTCCTCGTCGTGGACGCCGGCCGTCCGCGCAATCGCTTTGCACACGCATCGCACGGCTTCCTGGGCCAGGATGGCCGATCGCCGACCGAGATACTGCGCACGGCAAGAGCGCAGGTCCTCGCCTATCCGACCGCCGAGGTGCGTGAAGACGAGGCGACGAGGGCGGTGGAACGCGACGGTGCGTTCCGGATCGAGCTCGGCTCGGGATCGAGCGTAGGCGCGCGGCGGCTGATTCTCGCAACGGGCGTCGTCGATGAGCTGCCCGATCTCCCCGGCCTCCGCGAGCGTTGGGGCAGGACCGTGCTGCACTGCCCGTACTGCCATGGCTACGAGGTTGCCGACGGCCGGCTCGGGATACTCGCCGTCGGCGAGGCGAGCGTGCACCAGTCGCTTCTCCTTCCCGACTGGAGCAGCGACGTCACGCTCTTCACGAACGGGACCTTCGAGCCCGGGGCGGAACAGCTCCAGGCCCTGGCGGCTCGCGGCGTGCGCATCGACCATCGCCCGGTGCTGGAGGTCGTGGGGGACAGCGATACGTTTGCCGGCGTGCGCGTGCTGGACGAGGGCGGTACCGCGCTGGTCGCGCTCGACGCGCTCTTCACCGGCTCACGCACTCGCATGGCGAGCCCGCTCGCCGAGCAGCTTGGCTGTGCCTTCGACGAAGGACCCTTCGGCCCGGTCGTTCGCACCGACGCGTGGAAGGAAACGACGGTGCCGCACGTGTTCGCCGCGGGCGACCTCGCGCGGGTGCCGCACAATGTCAGCTGGGCTTCGGCTGATGGGGTAACTGCCGGTATCGGTGCGCACCGGTCGCTCGCGCTGCCCTGAGCGAACGATGAGCACCGACATCGGGGCGGTTCGCGCAAGCCGCCGGGCCACGCCCCCCAGCGGATCTGCCGTGTCCTGACCACTCCGGCCGATGACGATGAGATCGACAGGCACGCGCTGCGCGATGGTCAGCAGCGACGCGGCCGGATCACCCTTGCGAACGACGGCGGGCAGGTGAGCGACCTCCAGCGCGGCATCGAAGTGGCGCGACACGGAAAGGGCGGAATCGAGCACGTTCGGCGACGCCGCGGCACCATGGAGTCCCGCCAGGATGCGCCGCGGCCGCGTGGCGCCGCCGGCACCGACGACGAGCACCGGCACCCGCGCGTGACGGAGGAACCGCTCACCGGTGCGGCCATCGTTGCCCCCGGCAAGGTTGCGGCCGAGGACGAGCAGATCCGCCTCGAGCTCGGCAAGGAGACCGTCCATCTCGCGCCGTGGGTCGCCCACACGCACGTGGAGCCCGAGCGACTCGGAGCCGAAGGTGGATGCAAAGCCCTCGAGCGCATCCATGGCGCGGCGCTGCATGGCCAGGTCCCCACGCGGAATCACCCAGGCGACATCGATGCGGGTCTCCGTCCCGGCAAATTCCCGGGCCCACCGCACCGCTCGCAGCGATGGCGGCCGGAAATCAACCGCAACCAGTATCTGCCGAAAGTTCACGGTCCCTCCCTGATGCCGGGCGGCCTGCGGCCACCGCTGCACTCGAAGCAGGATGTCGTCTCGGGTATGGCGCTCAGCCGCGCGAACGGGATCGGGGTCCGGCAGGCGATACAGGTGCCGTAGGTGCCCGAACGCATCCGGCTGAGGGCGTCGAGGATACGCAGCAGTCGCTCGGGCACGCGCCCGTCGCGCGCCGCCAGCATTGCCGACGTGGCATCGGACGCTGCCGGAGACCACCCGGGATCCACACCGGCTGCATCGTGCTCCGCGGCCGATGACGCCACGTGCATCGCGGCGTCCGCGTCATGGTCCTCGTCCTGGAACAGCGCGGGCTGCCCACCGAGCCGCCTGAGCTCGAATCGAAGCTCGGCCCAGAGCTCGTGGAGCTCATCGGGCGTCAGGTGCGTTGCCATTGGCCACTCTCCAGTCGTGAATGATCCAGGTGGCGCGACGACTCCCACTGAGCCATCCGGCGCCAGAGCCCCGCGCCACGGACGGCTCCCCACATCCGGCGTGCAGCAGCCATCGTGAAGACTGCAGGCGCGTCCGACCCGACCGGGACGGTCATCGACCAGAGCGCCGGACGGCCTTCGGCCGCAGGTATCGGGGAGATCCGTCCGATCTCTTCGTCCCCCAGGGAAAGGCGAAACGAATCCCCGTCAGCCTGTGCGACCAGCCTGGGGATGGCTTCGGGCTCGCTTCGCTGACGAAAGGTGACCAGGAGGAGACGCAGCGTGTCGCCGACTTCCGCCTGCGTCGCGGGGGTTGCGCCGGCGAATTGCGCCTCATATGCAACGCGCCCCGCATGCGCGGCCCATGCCGCGGATGCAGCCGCGTCGGAAGTATGAAAACCGTGGAGCGAGAGCAGGATTCGATCGTTCTCGCCCCTGGTCAGGGCTCCGATCGACGTGCTGCCCTGATCGAGGTGATAGAGAACCGGAGAAGTACCGCGATGGAAACGCATGGCAAGCTCCTGCGTCGGTCGACGCGCATGGTCACAGGGCGTGTGGCCGCAGCCACCCGAAAACGGAACGCCCCGCCTGCACACACGCAGGCGGGGCGAAATCGGGAGCGCTGCGATCGACCGTTCTACGCGGGAGTGACCACCGTCGAACGGAGACGCGGAGTACCGAGCCTGGGCGTGGAATAGGCGGGCTGGACGCGCGCGGAAACGGGGAGCGACATCCCCGCTCCGGCGCGCGTCCGAGGCACGCGCATTTCAGACACACGTGTTCTGTGCAGCCCGCTCGGGATTGCGAGGAGCGGATCCGCTGTGTGGCCGCATTCTGACGCTCGGGCTCGGCGGTGGACCACTGTGAATGACCCCCAGGTCTCGATCTGTTGAACGGGGCCGGTGCGCGGTCGGCCGCGCATGCGGCGAACGGAGCACCGACCCCGGAGTGAACCAGCTGCAGATGGATAATAGCCGCATCGGCGGTGAAACTCAACGCACCTTACGACGCGTACCAGGAGGTGCGTTGAAGAATTCTTTCTGCGGTGCGTCCGCCGCTTCCCCTCAATGGATGCTCGGGAGTGACATGAATCTGTACGACTCTCACACGCTCGCCCGGGAGGCGGTCGCTCGGCCTGGACGGCCGGGATTCGCTTTGGCGCACGATCACGCAGACGCGCGACTCGTCGTCTTCCGGATCGATCCCGGCCAGCAGGTCGCGCCGCACACGAGTCCCGCGAGCGTTTTCCTGGTCGTGACTTCCGGAAGCGGCTTCATCTCCGGCGCCGACGGTGAGCGCGCCGTAGCGGCCGGGGCGATCGCCGCCTTTGCGCCCGGCGAGCGGCACGGCATGCGGGCCGCGGAGGAGCAGCTCGTGATCGCGGCGTTCATCGCGCCGGGTCCGGGAGGGCGGTGACGATGGACCGGTTCGTCCGCGCATTCCTCCGCGCGTCGCTCGCCTGGCTCGGTCTCGGCGTCACGCTCGGCGTCGCCAGGGCGGTGCATCCGGCGTGGATCGCGTATCGGCCCGCGCATCTGCACATGAACCTGCTCGGCTTCGTCACGATGATGATCTTCGGCGTGGCCCTTCACGTGATCCCGCAGTTCACGGGGCGACCGCTGCACACTGTCGGGCTGGCGAGGCCGCAGGGGTAGTCGCGCATCCCGCCCGGATCCTTGCAGCCTCCGCGTACGCGGATCGGCCCTGCGGGAGCCGTCCTTCTCTGCAGATCCTTGCGCGTCCCGACCGAACCGATTGGGGCACGGATTCGTACTTTCGCGCACAAGCCGACGATCCTTGCACTCCGGGTCGTGGCGCGGGCGTTGCGCGCAGGCGGTCATCGATCCATCCCCCCCATGGAGGTTTCCGATGATCCCTTCCCGCAGTCTCGCGCTGGCAGTTGCCGCCACCCTCGCCCTTGGCGCCTGCAGCACCGAGGAGTCCCCTCTGGCCGAGGCGGCCAGCGCCGCTCCCGCATTCGACCAGGCGGAGACCGGCAATGGCGCACCGAGCGGCGAGCACTTCACCCTCAACATCATCGGCATGAAGCACGACAAGAGCGCCGAGATGGATGAGCTCGGCGGCCACGTCATCTTCGTCGACCTCGGCAGCCGTACCGGCGACGCCGTGACGACGAAGATCATGCTGTCGGAGGGCGAATTCGCCGTGCTCGACAAGAACGGCACCGACGGACGTGCCGGCTTCCAGCTTCCCGCACCGGCCGGCGGCACCGCGTACCAGGTGTATGCCCGGCCGCTCGGCACCCCGGGAGGCATGGCGAAGATCACTACCTGCGCCGAGGAAGTCGTGGTGGACGGGGTGGCGGTGGTGGATGAAGTCTGCTCGACCGAGAACGAGGTGTTCGTCCGCTCCGCCGGCAAGGGGAACAAGTTCGAGAACGTCACGCAGTCGCTCACCACGATCGTGATCGATGACGACGTGACCACGACGTACGACGAGACCACGGCCTATACCGCGTGCGGCGGCACGGATACCGACGGCGACGATGCGCCCATCCGCGTCGACCTGTTCAACGCATGCCTCGAGAACTACTTCTGGAAGTACGACAACAACGGGCTGCGGATCCTGCAGGTCCGGTTCTACCCGGCGAGCTGAACCTTCCGCACGAGAACGAGCCGCCCGGGCCTGTCAGCCGGGGCGGCTCGTTCGCATTCGGGTGGCCCAGGACTCAGCCCGCGAGCGCGTCGCTCACCCGCTCCGCCAGCGACGCCGCACTGAAGGGCTTCTGCAGGAACGCAAATCCGGGCTCGAGGATTCCGCGCTGGATCACCGCATCGTCGGTATACCCGGACATGAAGAGCACCTTGATCGCCGGCCGCATCTCACGAATGCGCTCGGCGAGCTGCCGGCCGTTCAGCCCGGGCATCACGACGTCTGTCACGAGCAGCTCGATCGCGCCGGGATGCGATTCGCACCAGGCGAGCGCTTCCCCGACCGTCCCCACCGCCTTCACCTCATATCCCTGGCGCACCAGGATCTCGTTCGCCACGTGCAGCAGCGCGGGCTCGTCTTCCACGAGGAGGATCTGCTCCGCGCGACCGCGGCGGCGGGTATCGTGCGCCTGCTTCCGGGGAGGCGCCGCCGCACCCTCGACGGCAGGGAGGTAGACCTTGAACGTCGCCCCCGCACCCGGCTCGCTGTACACGATCACCGAGCCACCGCTCTGTTCGACGATGCCATAGACCGTGGAGAGCCCGAGCCCGGTACCCTTCCCCGCCTCCTTGGTCGTGAAGAACGGCTCGAAGATCTGGGCCTGCTGCTCGCGCGGAATGCCGATGCCGGTGTCGCCCACCGCGAGCATCACGTAGCGGCCTGCGGGGAGCGACCGGCTTCCGCGGGCGTGGACCTCGTCGAGCTCGATCATCGCGGTCTCAATCGTGAGCCGGCCACCGTCGGGCATCGCATCGCGCGCGTTGACGGCCAGGTTCATGATCACCTGCTCGATCTGGCCGGGATCCGCCTCGACGGCGCTCAGGTCCGGCGCGAGGCGCGACTCGAGGGTGATGTCCTCGCCGATGATCCGCTCGAGCATGCTGTGCAGGCCCGAGACGATCTCGTTCACGTCGACGATCCGCCGCTCCGCCACCTGTTGCCGGCTGAAGACCAGGAGCTGGCGCGTCAGCCCGGCGCCGCGCCTTCCGGCCTCGCGAACCTCTTCGGCGTCGGCGCGGCGCGGATCGTCCTCGGGGAGGTCCTGCACCAGCAGATCGGCGTAGCCGATGACCGCGGAGAGGATGTTGTTGAAGTCGTGCGCGATCCCCCCTGCCAGCCGTCCGACGGCCTCCATCTTCTGCGCCTGGCGAAAGCGCGCCTCGAGCTGGTTCCGCTCGGTGACGTCGTGCGCGAGGACGAGCTCCGCGTCCCGACCCGCGAAGCGGAGCGATCCGGCGCTGAGCTCGACGTCGAGCAGCGTCCCGTCCTTCGTGCGGTGGCGCCAGCGGGTGGGATCGCTGCCCCGCGGCCCGGCCGCAACCGCCGCAAGGAGCCGCGGCACCTCCTCCGGCGGGCGGATGTCCCGAAGCGACATCCCGAGGAATTCATCATGCGAAAACCCGTATCGCCTGACGGCCGCGCGGTTCACGGCGAGAAAGGCGAGCGTTTCCCGGTCGTAGACCCACATGGGGCTCGGGTTGAGATCGAAGAGCAGGCGGTACTGCTCTTCCGAGGCGCGCAGCTGCGCCTGGCCGTCCTTGACGCGGCTCACCATCGTGCCGAATGCATCACCGAGCCTGCCGAGCTCGTCCTGGCGCGCGTGCGCCAGACTGAACTCGCTCAGGTCTCCGCGTGCGACGGCTTCGGCGGCGGTCGTGAGCTCACGCAGCGGCGTCGTCAGGCGGCGGCTCATGAGCCATCCGAGCAACGCGCCGAAGCCGAGTACCGCGAGGCCCACCAGCATGAGGTCGCGCAGGAGCGACCGGGCATTGCTCAGCGCCTCGGACGCCGGGCGCTCCGCTGCAAGGATCCAGGGGCTGCCTGCGATCCGGGCGCGGGCCCCGATCCGGTCGATCCCTCCCCGCCGATAGGCGCCGTCGCCAGGAACGCCTTCGACGCGGACCGACTCGGCCGGTGCCGCGGCGTCGACCCAGAGGCCTTCGTCCCTGTTGCTGAGGAGCAGAGTCGAGCCGCGTCCGATCATCGAGACGACCTGCCGCATTCCCTCCGGGGTCGCGCCGAGGCGGCGCCGCACGATGAGATGACCGGGCCCATCCGGCAACGCACCGAGTGGTGCCGTCATCTCATAGTAGGTGAACCCATCGGCCTGATAGAGCCGGCCGACCGCTGCCGAATCCGGACGCGCGGGGGCGCCTGCAGCGGCGATCGAGTCGGTCCGAGTGGTCGGCCACGCCGACAGAAGGAGCGCGCCACGGGAGTCGCGGAGCTCGCCGGCACCGCCCTCGGCCGTGTCCCTCGCGATACTCTGAAGCGCCCGGCGGGCCGAACCCTCGCTCGCGGCATTCCCTCGGCCGAACGCCACGATGGCCGTGTCGAGGGTGGCGGCGGTGAGTGCCTGCACGGCATTGACCGCCTCCTGGGAGAGGAGACCCGCGAACTGTTCCGCCACCGTCTGGAGGCGCGCCCGCTCCGCCGTGATCTGCCCCCTCGCCGCAGCACGATACGCGAGAGCACCGAACAGGACGATGACCGCGAGCAGAAGCCCCGCGATCAGCAGTGGAAGCCGGACATTGAGCGAGAGATTCATGTCGAGGGCGCCTCGACCGCGCCACTCTCGCGCTTCCCGAGGGGCGTTTCGAACCCGGCCGCGCCCTTTGCATTGATCTCCCCCGCGCGGGCGAGCGCACGGCGGAAGAAGACCGCGCCGACCGTCTCGTTGACGGCGATGACCGACAGAAGGATCGTCCGCATCGTGCCTCCCACTGCGGGATAAGCCTGCTCCGCCACCGTCACGAGGCCGATCGCGACCCCGGCCTGGGAAATGAGCCCCATCCAGAGCGTATCGGATTCGGCCCGCGGAATTCCTGCGACGCGGGCGCCGATTCGCGTGCCGGTCCAGATGCCGAACGCGCGCGCGAGCACAATCGGAATCACCACGGGCCAGAGCGCAATCAGCTCGGCGATCTCGAGCTTCGCGCCGGCCAGCGCGAAGAACACGACGAAGACGGGAGCAGCCGATCGTTCCATCGCATGCCGCAGCGCGCGCCCCGACCTGCCGGGTGCCGCCGTTTCAGCGACAAATCCGGCCACCAGCAGCGTCAGCAGCGTCTCGACGTGGGCGAGGCGCGATATCTCGAGCCCGAAGAACGTGACCAGCAGCGCGAAGAGGAAAAGCTCGCCACGGACAAAACGGAGGTAGAGCGCGACGGCGCCTCCGAGTAGCGCGCCGATGGGAATGGCGCCGCCGATCTCCCATACCGTCGCCCCCAGGCTGCCGACGCCTTCGCCGCCCGACGGAACCAATGACTGCGCCGCGGACAGTGCGGCACTGAAGACCAGCACCACCACGACGTCCGCCAGGAGCACGACACCCAGGGTGGTGCGGGAAAGCGGGCCCCGCGCACCCGTCTCGGTGAGGAGCGCCATGGTGACGGCGGGCGAATGAACGATGGCAATCGAGGCGAACAGCCCGGCGAACGTCAGCGTGGTGAGCGTATTCGTCCCTTGAAGGAAGGGTACGAACTCGCGCATCAGCAGCAGGGCGCCGAAGATCACGAGGAAGGTAACCGTCAGCTCGATCCCGGTGACCTTGAGCAGTGCGACGCCACGCCGCCGCAGCTCACCCCACTCCAGCTCGGCGCCGGCGAGAAAGGCGATGAGGGCAATCGCCAGATCGCTCACGGGTGACAGGTCGGCAACCGCCTCTGCCGGCACCGCGGCGAGCGCACTGGGTCCGAAGATCGCGCCGGCGGCGAGATAGCCGACGAGCTTCGGGAGATTGAACTGCTTCATCAGCTCGCCGACCGAGTACGCCGCGAGGATCAGGAAGCCGAAGGCGAGCAGGGCTTCGCCGAAGCCTTCCGCCGGACCGGCGACCAGGACCAGCTGCATGCCCCCGAAGAGCAGCGCGAGGATGACGAGCCTCCGCATCAGGCCTTCCCCTCGTGAGACGCCACGGCATCTTCGCGCGGCGGCGAAGCGGCTGGCTGCGCCTCGAGCGGCCTGGCCGGCTCGGCAGGCGCCGTTGCGCCGGCGGGCGCCACGACCGAGCCCGAGGCGCGGATCGCGTGCGGGCTCGCGCCCACAGCGGCATTCATCAGCCGCGCAGAGAAGAGATCGGTAAGGAGCACGGAAGCGATCGCCGCCGTGAAGATGATGTTCGGGAAGAAGGCATTCGTCTCAGTGAGATAATTGAACGCGATGGCGAGCGCGAGCCCGCCCTGACCGAGGAGGGCGCGGCCCCAGTTGTTCCCGAGAATCGGGAGCATGCCGTTGAAGCGCGCCGCCAGCCGCGCGCCGCCTACCTTGGCGAGGCCGCGCATCACGACGAACACCACCACCGGCACGACCCAGGCGTTCGTGCTCGGCGTCCAGATCGCGCCGCCGCAGAGCAGCAGCACGAAATACAGCGGCCGCTCCACGCTCGTGAGCGCCTTCACGATCTCGCTGCGGTTCCGCGACGTGTTCACGAGGATCGTGCCGAGCAGCAGTCCCGGCAGGAGTGGCGAGAGGCGGAGGTACGTGGCGGCGCCCGTCATGAGCACGATGGCGCCCGCGAGCGAGATGAACAGGCGGTCCTGATCGCGCTCCTCGCCGAGGAAGAGATGGAAGAGCGCACCGCCGACCACGCCGATGGTGACGCTGATGACCGCCCACTCGACGGCCGTCGGCGACCTGACCAGCTGCGGCGCCGGGACGTGGCTCAGGCAGAGGACGAGCGCGAGCGTGACGATCGCCACGAGCGAATCCATCCACACCGCGACCTCGAGCTGGCGCACCACGAGCGTAGCGCGGCCCTGGCGGCGCACGATGAGCTCCATCGCATCGGCGGCCGAGCCGGTGGCAACCGCGCCAAGGACGAGCGACGGGACGAGGGCGTACGCGCTCGAGACATTGAAGAGCCACTGCAGCACCACGACGCTCGAGCCCGTCACCACGAAGAGCGTAATGAGCGATTGCACGAACGCCACGCGATAGAACACCCCGCGCAGGCGCACGAGCGCCGGAAGGTAGAGCCGCATGCCGACCATCGCGCCCATCCAGCCGAGCGAGAGCGTCATGAACGGCGTGAAGGCGCGGAGGGCTTCTTCCGAGAGGACGCCGGAGACCTGGGGCCCGAGCAGGATGCCGAGCAGGAGGTACTCCGCGCCCGACACGATGAGGAAGTGGCGCCCGAGCCATTGGAATGCCACCTTCGCCGCGCCATACGCCACGGCGACGAGGATGACGAGCAGCAGCGAAGCGCTCATCGCCGGCGGAGGGCCGGTGTGCGGGGACCGTCATGCATCGGGGGCATGAAGGGAGAGTAACCTCTCCGAGGAAGTGCGGAAACGGCGCTCGTCCAGGAGGCGGGAAATGGGCTGCCGGGGCACCGTCATCATGCCGTCGGGCCGCACCGTGAGCTTGATGACATCCGCATTGCGCCCGAACCAGCGCGCGCTGGGCTCGAGGTCGGACGGGAGGTCGAATCCCGGAAGCGACGCCGCCGCGAGCGCCGCCTGGCTGCCGATTCCGGACTCGGGCATCGTTCCCGCCCAGAGGCGCACGCCGGCGGCCCGGGCTATGCGCCAGATGCGACACACCTCGGAGAGGCCGCCGACGCGGTGGACCTTCACGTTCCAGATCGTGGGACCGCCAAGCTCGAGAATCTGGCGGGCGGCGCGCGCGTCCCGGAGCGTCTCGTCCAGACAGATCGGGGTCACGAGCTCCCGGCCGAGCGTCGCGTGGCCGACCAGCTCGTCCGGGGGAAGTGGCTGCTCGATGTAGAGAAGGCCGAATCCGTCGAGTGTGCGGAGCGCGGCCTCGTCGCGCGGCCATTCGTAGGATCCGTTGGCGTCCACCGTCAGCGGGATGTCCGTGCCCTTCAGCATGTCGGCCACCGCGGCGACCGGCTCGGCGTCCCAACCCGGCATGACCTTGATCTTCACGCGGCGATACCCTGCCACGGCAGCTTCCGCCACCTGCGCGCGCAGCGTTTCGATCGCGCGGTCGGGAGGGATGCCGAGCGCCACGCCGCAGGGCACGGCCGGAACGTGCGGGACACCGAGCGCGTCCGAAAGCACGTCCGCGATCCCGCGACCTTCACGACGCGCAGCGAGGTCCCACGCGGCGGTCTCGAGTCCCGCACGGGCGAAGGGATTTCCGCGTATGCCCGCGCGCAGCGCGGTGTCGAGCGCTTCGATCGAAATGAACGATGGCCCGAGGACGCGCGGGAGCAGCACGTTCTCGAGCAGGTGCCGTGCCGAGCCCAGCGTCTCCTCCGAATAGAACGGCAAGCCGAACGGAGGCGATTCGCCGTAGCCGACGTGTCCATCGGCATCGTGCAGCACGACGATGAGCGAGCGCCGCTCCGTCATGGTGCCGCCGGAGATGATGAACGGCTCGGCGAGCGGAAGCGTGAGCTCGTACAACGCGACCTGCGCGATGCGGATCACGGGGCGCGTCCCACGAGGTCCCGGAAGCGCAGCTCGCCGCCGACCCGCGCAAGCTCGTCCCGCTGTTCGGCCGCCAGAAGCGCAGCAATGAGTCCGTCGGCGGGGTCGAAGACGAGCTTGTGGAGGGTGCGCACCGTGCGCGAGCCGTCCGACGCCGGATAGGCAGAGAGCGGAAGCTGGAACATCGTGTGCAGCTGCACGGATGAGCAGCCGGCCCTCGCATAGTCGGCGATCAGCGTGCCGGAGCAGCTGTTGCCGGTCCCGGAGAGGGGAACGCCGGGCCGCGCACGGCGAAGCACGCGAAGGTTCCGGTCGCTCAGCTCCCATCCGCCGTACGCCGCGCCGACACCGGGATCCCAGAGTCGATTGAACGCAGTGACGGCATCAGCCGACTGACCCGCGCGCGCGAGCATTCGCACCTGGAACGCATCGTCGAAGCGCGCATTCATCAGTTTGAGCGCGACGCGCGCCCCACCCGGCGCGGCATCACGGATGCGGCCGGGAACCTCGTCGATCCACCGGAGGATCCGCTCCTGCTCGTCGGCGAGCGCGTCTCCGGCCAGGGTCGGCGAGAAATCCTTCTCGATGAGCAGGGGCGCGTCCCGCCACGCGCGGGCCAGCAGGCCGATCGTATGCTCGTACTCGCCACGCGAGAATTCCTCCTCGAGGCGGGGGAGGTGGAGCTTCACCGATGGCACCGTCAGCGGTCCGCCGGAACGGGCGAGGTCGCGCCCGAATTCGAGGAGTGCCAGGTACTCGCCAAGCGTTCCGTCCCATCCCCGCCCCTTCCAGGTGACGGTCCACCCTTCCCGCCCATCGAACTTCCGGCGCTCCACCTTCATCTTCGTCTCGTGAATCGCCCAGGCAGCCATGGTCCGCGCGCCGCCGGCGTCCTCGCCGATGACGGTTTTCAGGACCACGAACGCGAGGCCTGCCTCCGCGTCGGCCTCGAGCTGCTCCGCCTTGAGCGAGAGCTGGCCCGAGGCCTTGCCGATCGGATGCGGAAGCCGCTGACCCAGGTATTCCGTGGCGAGATCGATCCGGTATGCCTCGCGCACGTGATCGGCCCAGGCGCGGGGGAGCATGCGACCGAACCGCTCGAAATCAGCTGCCAGCTGCGCGTGCATCGGCTACCGCACGGACAACGGCATCCCGCTCGCCGGCGGCGAGCTCGGGCCCCCAGGGATCGTCGCAGGCATCGCCCGGAATTGCCCCTTCCGCTGCCGCCGCCCAGAGCATCCGGCGGATATAGCCCTCCAGCGGCTCGACGAACGTTGCCTGCGCAAAGGCGTCGCAGCGCGCCGCGAGTGGCACGAAGTCGTTCCAGCGCCGGTCCCGCGCCGCCGCCAGAAGATCCGCCTGCATCTGCGTGAGCGCGGCGCCCATGCCGACGAGCGCCGCTTCAGCCCCCATGAGGAGGGAATAGCCGAGGAAGCGGTCTTCGCCGGTGATGAGCAGCTTGCCGGGATGCTGCTGCACGATCGAGGCGATGCGCTGATACGTCATCACCGAATCGAGCGTCGCGACCTTGATTCCCACCACGTTCGGCAGGTCGAGGAGCGCATGAAGCGTGACGTCGTCGTAATCCACGCCACCGGCTGAGGCATACAGGTAGAAGAGGATGACCGGGAGCTCCCGGCTGATGCGCGCGTGGTGCGCGACGGGATCGTCCCGCTCGGGATAGACCAGCAGCGCATCGGCGTGCCCGCGGCGCGCCTCGATGGCAGTGGTGAGGTCGTGCACTCCGGCCACGACGACGCGGTCGGGCAGCGCCTCGCGCCATGTCTCCAGCACCGCGCGTCGCTGGTCGGCGCTCAGGTGCCTGCCCCGGCCCGTGTGGGCCCAGATCGCAACGCCGGCTATTTGCTGTCTCGCCATCCACGTGGCGTAGGCCGACTGGGCGGTCGTGTTGAGCGTGGCGCCGGAGAACGGCACCGGGACCGCGGGGATGAGCCCGCGGAGGCGTTCGGTGATGGCACTCATCGCGATGGCCTGCGGCGGAGGGCGGAGGCGTTCCCTGATTCGATCGCGTCGCGAGCATCAGCCGGAATGGGGAGGAGATCGAGCTTTGCGATCGCATTCTCGGGAATCCGGAGCGGCTGCCCGGTCCCGAAGACGAAGCGCGCCGGGCCGATCGTTTCCAGCAGCGTCTCGAGATGATCCTCCGGCGGCCCCCAGATCCAGGTGATGTCCCACCAGATACGCGCCGCTTCCGCGGGCGTCGCGCCGAAATGCACTTCCTCGATGAACGCCCGCTCGGCATGCGTGACGAGCAGCCGCACTGCGGGATCGGCCCGGATCAGCGACCGAACCGCCCAGGGAGGAAGCTCGTCCGCACGGTCGTTCGGATGCCGCTGGCGGCCATCCTCGAGCCGCACCGTGAGCATGAGGGGAATGCCGGCTGATCCGCACGCCCTGGCGAGCGAGGCCATGGCATCGCCGTGCGGGTCGAGCCCATACCAGGTCGGGTCGGCACGCACGACAGGGACGCCCTGCCGCGCCGCGCGGTCGAGCTCGGCTTCCCAGTCCGGGAGCCCGGGATGAATTGCGGGCACCGGCGCGAGCCGATCATTGCCTGCGGCAATGTCGTAGAGCCAGGTGTTTCCTTCCATCGGATCGCGCCAGAAGAACGATGGGAGATGACTGACCCACGCCTGGTCGATGCCGGTGCGCGCCATCGCCGCGAGGACCGCATCCGTCGAGGAGCCGGGCACCCGCCGCCAGGGATACGCGCCGAGAAAGGCGGAGACATCGATGCGCAATCAGGCCTCCGGGAAGGAGCCGACGGGAAAGATGCGGCGCGCATTGCCCGAGCGGACCAGCTCCAGGTCGGCGCCGGGGAGGAGATGCTCGAGATAGCGCAGCTTGGCCCAGCCGGTGTCGATCGTGAGATCGCAGCCCCAGAGGAGCCGCTCGGCGCCGACGGCCGCGAGGCACGCCTCCAGCATTCCTCCGTCCACGCCGCTTCCGGAGAGATCCACGTACACGTTCCGGGCCCCGCGCACGGCACGCAGTGAATGCAGCCAGTCTCCACCCCCGCCGATGTGCGCGAGAATGAACGAGACACCGGCGTGCCGCCGCGCGAGCGTCACCAGCTCGATCGCATCGGACGCTTCCTGGCCGGGGAAGTCCCGTCGCCGGTGCTGCCAGATGTGCTGCAGAATGGGGAGGCGGTAGTGCGCGGCGCGCTCGCAGATCGGATCGAGCAGCGGATCGTCGGCGCGCCGGCTCGCCGCGAGCTTCACGCCGATCATTCCCCCGGCCCGGCCGCGGTCGATCTCCTCGAGGGCGTGCGCCGTGAAGTTCGGGTTGACCAGCGCATAACCACGGACCCGATGCGGATGCTCCGCCGCGATTTGCCGCTGCACCTCGTTGGCGAGCGTCACGTCCGCTGGCGACGGGAAATAGATCGGCGACCGGAGGCCCCAGGTGCCGAGCACCGAGGCCACGTGCCAGGTTATCCCGGCGCGCTCGCCCGCCCGAAGGCGGCTCGCGTTCCGCTCACGCCAGTCCTTCCGCGGCGTGCGCTCGTGGAGAAAATGGGCATGGACGTCGATGAGCACTCTGGAAGATGGAAAGGCCGGGGCGGGAAGTCGAGGCAAACGGATTGCCGGCGCCGCCGCGGCCCAGCAGTCCGCACCGCCGATGAACCGCCGCCGCCTATCTCGAGGCGACGAAAGCCGAGACCGCGTCGGGCGATGCGGGCGAGCATGCGCGCGCGACGTGCACACTCGAGGCCCGCTTCGCGAAGCTCGAGACCGATCCGGCATTCCTCCTCACGACTGAGCAGCAGCCGAATACGAAGCCTGGAAGGAAGCCGAAGTGGCAAGCATACGGAGGAGAATGATGGGGCGACGGCCGTAGGCTCAGCGTTTTCCGGCGGGGTCCCTTGCCAGCGCGCGCAGGACCTCGTCGAGGACGTCGAGCGTTTCCGCCACGATTCGTTCGTCGTGCGCGAGTGACACGAAGTCGTACGCCGTGCGCTTGAGCAGCACGCCTCGGCGCGCGCACCCTGCGGCCACGGCGGCGGAGGCCTGGTCATCGCGCATCTGGAGGAAGCACATCTCGGGAATCCCGGCCGCGCCCTTCACCAGCGCCGGATGCAGTTCCGCCGCGCGGCGGAAGCCGTCGAGCAGCACGTTCCCCACGCGCCCGATATGCTGGGGAACCCGCTCCCGGGCGAGCACGCCGAAGGTGGCGCGGCAGGCGGCGAGCGAAACGAATTCCGTCGCCAGCGTCGAGCTGATCCAGGTATGGAGTGCTGCGCCCATCAGGTCCGCCCGGCCCCCTACCGCTGCGATCGGGAATCCGTTCCCGATGGCCTTCCCCATGACGACGAGATCGGGCCGGACACCCCATCGTTCCACCGCTCCGCCGAGTGCGATGCGGCCGATCGTCTTGATCTCGTCGAAGATCAGGACGGCACCGGTGCGTTCTGTCTCCGTGCGGAGGATCCTGAGCCATTCCGGATCCGGTGGCGCCGCGATGACGGGCTCGATGATCACGGCGGCGAGACGCGCGTCCATGCCACGCACCAGCTCGACCGCGCGCTCCATGTCGTTGAAGGGGAGCTCCGCAAAGTCGCCGCTCACGGCACCGGGAACGCCGCGCGTGCCGTGCGGCTGGCACCAGTCGAGCCATCCGTGGTAGCCGCAACCGAGCACGAATTCACGCCCCGTGTGCGCGCGGGCAAGCCGCACGGCTGCCGCTGCGGCCTCGGCGCCGGTCTTGAGGAACCTCACCTGCTCGATCCACGGCAGGTGCTGAGCGATCGTCTCGGCTACTTCCTCCTCGAGCACAGGCGGGAGCGGGCCGACGACGCCGTCCCCGACCGCTTCACAGGCGGCGTCCGTCACCTCGGGATGCGCGTAACCGAGCGCGACGGCGCCGAGTCCCATGACATAGTCGACGTAGGCGCGGCCGGAGTCGTCCTCGACCTGGCAGCCGCGCGAGCGGACCATCCGGAGCGGAAGTCCCCGTTCGCCCGCGTGCGCGCCGAAGACCGCGTCGGGTCGCTTGCTGCCGGTGGACGTGACACCCGGAATGCGGCTCATGCGAGCTCGAGCACGCCGAACCGCTCGGGCGCCTGGCGGTCTCCCCGCAGCCAGACCCAGCCACCGCCTCCGGTCCATACGAGCTGGCCGGCCCGGCGCTCGCGCCCGCTTCGCATTTCGTTCACGAGGAGGTCAAAGTCGACGATTCCGAGGTCACGCACCTCGTCCCAGAACGGAGGCGAGAGCGCGAGCGTGATGCGATAGCCGGTTGCAGTCCCGCTCCACCCCGCCCGTACGTCGTCGGGACTCCCGGCGGTATCCGACACGGGGCTCACGCGCACGCCTCCTCCGACCTCAGGCACCGCAAGCACGCCCCACGCCGGCCCGCCGGCCGCGCGCAGGTACACCTGGATGCCGTCGGAGTGAATGTCGTCGACCTCGTTGTCGAACCGGAGCGGCGGAGCGGCGGCGGGACGAAAGGCGGGGTCCGCCTTGACGACGTCGACCGCGACGTAAAGCGCGTCCTCGTCCCAGAGCAGCCGCGCCGACGCGCTGAACTCCTCGAGCCCCGCGTACGGCTCCTCGCTGCGGCGATACTGGTCGTCGTGATCGAGATGGATCATGGCCGAGCCGGCGAAATCGGCATCCGATCCATCGACGGCCGGCGCGTGAGCGGCGAACGGAACCGTCGCATGTTCCCGCAGCGCGCGCTGGCGCGTGATCAGGGGCTCGAACTCGCGTTCAGGTGCGCGAATGCCGCCGAGGCGAACCGAGCCGGCGGCGCTGCGAATATCCCACCCTTCGAGGAGCGCGGAGTGGACATCGGTGCCGGCCTCCGTATCGACTTCAATCGAGGTGCCACTTACGCGGATCCCACGAATGGCATCTGCGCGAAAGCCGATCACGGCCACGAGCTGCGCGCCCGGCGCGCGAACCCGCTCCAGCAGGAAGGTTCTCCTGGAGTGCCCGCCGGGAACGGGGGGACATTCGCCGCGAAGGAGCGCCGCGCCCGGGGCGAAGTGGAGCGTCAGGGTCCGGCCGTCGCGCTCGCCGCGCACAGCGAGCGGCCCGCTCGCCGACGGGACGAAACGCTCGACGCTCGAGACGAACGAGCTCTCGATCGCATCGGGCACCCAGGCGCCGGGCGAAACGACGTCGGCGCGATCGAGGTGCCACGGGAGCTCGAGGGTCCGCTCGCCCTCCGCATTCAGCTCGAGCACGTCGATGACGTAATCCGGGCCCGACACGGCGGTACGCGTGACCGGTCCCCAGGTGCCGCGAACCCAGGACCAGTCCTCGCCCGCCTGGAAGGCGGTGCAGCTCGCGTCGCCGCCGGGCTGTGAAGTGCCGTCGAGCAGCGGTGCGTTGTGCGCGAGCGTGGACCGGTACCAGAAGAGATCACCCGAGACGTAGGAGCCGGTTCCGAAATCGGGAAGCCAGTGAACGCCTCCGGCGTGGATCGAAAGGTGGAGGCGGTCGGGGTGGCCGTGCCCGCCAGTCCAGTCGCCGCACTCGAGACTCACGTACCGGTCGCCGCGGCGCAGCACGGCCAGGCCGGCATACGGCAGGAACGCACTCACCGCGCGCACTTCTCCGCCTTCCGGCAGCGCGGGCGTCATCTCGAGGAGCGCATTCCACGAAAGATCCGCACGGGTACGCCGGGCGCGAGCCGGAAGGCCCGCCTCATAGAGCCACGAATCGAAGGCGTTCGCCGCCGGGGCCGGCGCGGCGTAGAGCGACCTGATCCACCCGCCGACATCGACGAGCGCTTCGCCCGATTCGCTCATGATCCCGAGTCCCCGCTCCCACAGCTCGATGTACATCGGCTGAGCGAGCGAGACCGCAAAGCGGGAATCCTTGCGCGCCGGAAACGTCAGGTCGGGCAACGCCGTGCGGATCGGTGCCCGGAGCGCCGCGGCGATCCGCCCGGCGAGCTCGGGATCACCGAGGGGATCGACGCCGGCGGAGCGCGCCCAGCGCAGCCCGGTGAGCGCGCCCTGCAGCGCAAAGAGGTGGTAATTCTCGCCTTCGTGCCACGTGCCGTCGCTCGCAAAGCCATGCGCGAAATGGGCGAGCAGGCCCGACTCGCTCTCGATGGCACGTCCCGCCAGCTCTTCGTCCTCGAACCAGACGCCGATCGCCGCGAGCGCTGCGTTGTGCCAGGTCTGCCGGTTGGAGAATCCTTCATTGAACTCTCCGATGATGGCCGCCGCTTCGTCCGCCACCGAGGACACGACCTCGATCGTTCCCTCCCCGAGTCGCCCGCTCTCCCGGAGCAGGACGGCAGCGGCGAGGTAATTCGTGATCCAGATCGACTCGAGATAGGTGGAGAAGAAGAGGTGGGACGGACCGAGGACGTTGTCCAGATTCGGCAGCGAGGCATAGTGCGCATAGGCCGCGAGGATGTCGTCCGCACGGGCGGAGGCCGCCTCGTCCGGCGCCATGACCCCGATGGCCGCAAGCTCGGCAGCCTGCTCGGCCAGCCACAGGTGCTGGAAGCGGGCCCAGTGCCGGTTGTGCCGCTCACCGGAAAACGTGCGGCGGCACTGCGGGCACAGATGATCCGCCGGCGCCCACGGATCGAAGAGCAGCTGCGTGCCATCCTCGGGGCAGACACCGCCGTCCTGCGAGAGCAGCGCCTTGACCTGCGGCACGTGCGGCATTTCCAGGACGGTGCGGGCGCCTCGCCGCTGCATGGCGGCGAGGAGCGATTCGAGATCGGCGTTTCCCGCAACCATCGCTGCCCGCGTTTCCAGCTCTTCCGTCGTCACCACCGGCGCACT
Organism: Gemmatimonadales bacterium; assembly: GCA_035759585.1. GTDB lineage: Bacteria > Gemmatimonadota > Gemmatimonadetes > Gemmatimonadales > GWC2-71-9 > CAMLLJ01. The sequence continues at coordinate 71,888 of DASTUP010000187.1, forward strand.
CCTTCCGCGCTCCACGAGAATGCAAGCGGCTGCGCGCCGATCGAGCGCGCGGCCTCGGCCACCGCGTCCGCGCGGCCCGGTGCTATGAAGAACATCGATCCCCCTGCGCCCGCCCCGGCCGCCTTCCCGCCGATCGCGCCGCTGCGGCGAGCCGCGGCCTCGAGCTCGGCCATGCGCCCGGTGCGCATACCGGCATCGAGCGCCTGCTGGTGCCTCCAGTTCACGTCGAGCAGCATCGCGACGCGGCCGAGATCGGCAGCCGCGAGCGCCTCCCGCATTGCGAATGCGGCATCCCTGAGCCCCGCGAGGGCGCCGGTGATGGCGCGCTCGCCGCGCTCGCACGCGCTCATGACCCGCGCGATCGTTTCGCCCGAGACGCGCGAGGTTCCGGTGTAGCAGAGGACCACGCTGCGACCCAGCTCCTCCATGAACGCCACGTCGAGGGCGAGCGGCTGCGCGACGACGCCGTCCGGGCCGAACGTCATCGCCTGAAATCCGCCGAGCGCTGCCGCATACTGATCCTGACGGCCGCCCGGGTGGCCCGCCTCCACCGCTTCCATGCGCCACGCACGCTCGGCGATCTCCAGCTCCGAGGGTGCTTCACCTCGCGCGTATGCGAGCGAGGCGACGATCGCCACGCCCAGCGCGCCGGACGAGCCGAGGCCCGAGCCCTGCGGCACTTCGGAGCGGGTCACGAGCGTCGCGGGGCCTACCGGCATCGCGCGCACACCGGCTTCGAGAAGGGGGAGGTCCCCGTTGCCGATGCGCGCTCCATCCGGCCGGAGCTCGACCTGCGTGCCGAGATCTTCCGAGAGCAGGTGCACGGCATCGCCGCCGGGCAGCACGTTCACATGCACGCGGAGCGAGATCGACGCCGTGACGACCGCACCTCCCTCACGTTCCGAGTAAGGCGGAACGTCGGTCCAGCCGCCCGCGAAATCGAGCCGGACCGGTGCTGCGGCGTGGGCCCGCCGCATCACGCTCACTCGATGCGCCAGTCGGCGAGCCCGGCGAGCTCACCACGGAGATCCATGCGCACGTTCCGGATGCGGCGGTTCATTCCCTGCAGGCCCCGTGCATGATAGAGAAAGACCACCGGGAGCGAGTCGGCGAGCAGCTGCTGCGCCGCCTCGGGACGCGGCGGCGCAGGCATTCCCGCAAGCTCGGCGAGCGGCGGAAGGTAGCCGAGCGAAAGGTCACCCGGAATGCCGAGCACGGCGGCTTCGAACTGGGGCCGCGGCCCGTATACGCGATCGAGGAACGCGGAGAGCTCGAGCTGGCGAATCGTCACCTCGAATCCGGCGCGGGCAAGCTGGGCCTGGATCATCTGCTCGAGTGCCGCCTCGCCGCTGCCTACCGTGAGGAGCTCGAAGCTCGGCCGCGCACCGTCCAGCAGCGCAGCAGCCGAGTCGGCATCGACCGGCGGGGCGTCGGCGACGATCGCGCCCGGTGCGTCAGGAGGCACGCCACTGCCGGCCGGGGTGCCGAACCCGTAGAGGTAGCCATCCACGATCTCGATCCGGTCGAGCGCGAGGGAGAGTGCCCGGCGAATGGCGAGAGCGTCGAACGGCGGATTTCGAGTATTGAGCACGATTCCGTAGGTGAACAGCAGCGGATAGCTGAGGACCGCGAGCCGCTCGTCCTCCTCGACGAACGATGCGTGCGCCGGCTGGATCCCTGCAAAGTCCAGCTCCCCGGAGGTGAGTGCGGCGAGCTTGGTCGTGGGCTCATCGACGACGACCACGATGAACCGCTCGGCGTCCGGCCGCCCGAGCCCTGCCGGAAACTTTTCGTTGCGCTCGAAGACCCAGCGGCGGTTCGGCTCGTGCGCCACGAAGCGGAACGGCCCGTTCCCCACCGGCCGTTCGTTGAATTCCGCCTGGCGGAGCCGCGCGGGAGGAATCGAATCGAGCAGGTGTGCCGGCAGGATGGCCAGATCGGTGAGGACGTCGGGAAGCGTGACGGCCGGAGCGGCGAAGCGTATGACGAGCGTCGTGTCGTCCGGTGCATCGACGCTGCGGATGGCCGCGAGCTCCGTGAGCCGCGGGTAGCCGGTGGCCGGATCGAGTGCCGTCCGAAGCGTCCACTCGGCGTCCTGCGCCCTCGTCGGGGTCCCGTCGTGCCACGCGATGTCGGAGCGGATCCGGAAGGTGAGCGTCATCCGGTCCGGCGACCAGGTCCACTCTCGCGCGAGGTAGGGTCGCGCGACGAGCGCGGAGTCGTACTGCGCGAGGGTGGTGAACAGCACGTAGCGCTGCACCTGGCGCGCCAGCGGATGGACGGTCAGCAGCGGGTTGATGCTCTGCAGGTCGGCGCCCGACGCGAAGAGAACGGTGCCTCCGCGGCGCTCGGCCACGGATCCGCACGCCGCTGCCACGAGGACGAGCCAGGGAAGCCAGGAGCGGGGAGAGCGATGATGGGGAAGCACCCGGTCAATGTACCGGGCAACTTGGCGCCGCGGTATGATTGTCACGATGGCTCGTCGACTCCTCATCCAGCTGCTGCGCGGCATTGCGGTCGTCGCGGGCGTCGTCACGCTCACCTTCGTGCTCTTGCGCCTTGCGCCGGGAGATCCCGCGGAGCGGCTGCTTGGCCCTGCCGCGACTGCGGAGCAGGTGGCGGCGCAGCGCGCCGAGCTCGGCCTCGACGAACCGCTGCCGGCGCAGTATGCGGCGTGGGTCGCGCGCGTGGCGCGGGGAGACTGGGGAACGAGCATCGCGACGGGGCGACCGGTGCGCGAGCTCATCGGCGCCGCGTGGCCGGCCACGGTGCGGCTCGTCGGCCTTTCCCTGCTGCTCAGCTACCTGATCGGCATCGTGATCGGCGCGATCCAGGCGGCGCGCGGCGGCACCGCGCTCGACACCGCGCTTTCGGTCACGACCGTGACGCTCTTCGCAATGCCCGGATACTGGCTCGGCCTCGTCCTCGTCATGGTCTTCGCCTACGGCCTGCGGGCGCTGCCGGCGTTCGGCGCAGCCGGGCTCGACGCGGATTTCCTCTCGCCCGGCGCGCGCTTCGTCGATTCGCTGCGCCATCTCGCGCTGCCGCTCGCCACCCTCACGCTCATCGGCATCGGCGGCACGGCGCGCTTCGTCCGCGCGTCGATGCTCGAGCTGCGCCGGGCGCCGTTCATCACCGTCGCAGAGTCGAAGGGAATCGACGGTCGCCGGATCCTTTTCCAGCATGTGCTCCGGAATGCGCTCATTCCGGTGGTCACGCTGCTCGGGCTCTCGCTTCCCGCTCTCTTCTCCGGCGCGGTCTTCGTCGAAGCGATCTTCGCGTGGCCGGGCGTCGGACGGGTGCTCGTCGAAGGCGTGCAGGCGCGCGACTACCCGGTCGTGATGGCAGCGACGTCCATCAGCGCAATCCTCGTCGTCGCCGGAAACCTCCTGGCCGAGCTCGGCGCTGCGCGCGTCGACCCACGGTTGCGGTCGAGCGAAGCGGGATGAGGGCCCTGCTGCGGGACGGACGCGCGCGATTCGGACTCGCCGTGCTTCTCGGCATGACGCTCCTTGCGATCTGCGCCCCGCTCGTCAGCACGATCGGGCCGACCGAGCAGCGGGACGTGGTGGTGACGCGGTTCCTCGCCCCATTCACGACCGACGTGCACGGGGTCCTGCATCCACTCGGCACCGATCGGCTGGGCCGGGACGTCTGGGCCCGGCTCGTGCACGGCGCGCGCATCTCGCTCGGCGTGGGCGCCCTGGCCATCCTCATCTCGACGGCGCTCGGCATCGGCATCGGCGCGATTGCCGGCGTATGGCGAGGCGGCATCCGGGCGGCGCTGCTCGGCCTGACCGACTTCGCGCTCGCCCTGCCGCGCGTGGTGCTCCTGCTTCTGCTCGCCGCCCTTTGGCGGCCGAGCGCCCTGCTGGTGGTCATCGTGCTCGGACTCACCGGATGGATGAGCGTCGCCCGTCTCGTCTATGCGGAATCGCGCTCGCTCATGGCTCGACCGTTCGTCGATGGTGCGCTGGCACTCGGCGCCGCGAAGGGGCGGGTGCTGACGCGGCACATCGTCCCGAACGCCGTCACGCCCGCCCTCGTCGCTGCGGCGCTCGGATTCGGCAATGCGATCATGCTCGAGGCGGGGCTCTCGTTTCTCGGCATCGGCGTGCAGCCGCCGGCGGCATCGTGGGGCTCGATGATCGCGTCGGGGAGGGACACGCTCGTCAATGCGCCGTGGGTCGCGCTCGCGCCAGGGGTGGCGCTGGTGCTGGTCGTGGTTGCAGCGACGCTGGTGGGGGATGCCGTGCAGGACTGGCGGGGAGCTTGATCAACGGGCGGCCGGGCGCCCCGAAAAGGCGATCCGAACGGTCACGATCCCCCGGGGGCCGGCGGTAAACGGGATCACCCCATCCTGCCCGATTTCCAGTTCTTCACCGCCCTCTTCATCTGCGCGTGTGAGCCAGGCTCGTTCCGGCGGCGGCGCGACCCTCCACGCACCGTCCACCGATTCCTCGGAAGCGTTCCAGCACCGGAGCACGATCCCCGCACCGTCCTCCGCCGGCTTCACTGCGGACAGGATCAGCTCCCTTCCCTCCAGCTCGAGCGAGACCGGCGGCGCACGCAGGGGCCCCGCATCACGTATCCATCGGGCAGATAGCGGGAGGAACGCAGACTCCCAGAGCTCGTGAAGCTGGCCGGGTGTCGCACCAGCGGAGAGAACCGGTACGAGGGCGAGCGTGACGCGGTCTCTGCCGAGGCATTGGGCCTCGGGGGTTGCAACGGGCCATCCGGCGTGACCCGGACGGGTCGGGAGGTCGTTGCGGGAGAGCTGGCCCGTCGAGCGGAGCAGGGTCAGCAGGAGATCGCCGTCCGCCTGCCACTCGTACTCGCAGTGGCCCGGCACGAGCAGCGCGAGTCCCGCTGCGGGGCCCGCCGCGGCGACGTAGCGGTGCGCAGGGGCGGTCGGGACCGAAGCCTCCGCGGGTGCTTGCAGGCCTGGAGCGCCCGCCGGCCGCAGCTCTGCCCCGAACGCTGCGCCGGCGATGCTCGGGAGGTTCCGGAGGCCGAGCGGGAATCGCGCGCGAAGGCGGCGGTCGGTGCCGCGATTGTCGATCTCGAGCGAGAGCCGCACGATCGGCTCGCCGGACCGGAGCTCGACGTGCAGCCGAAACGCAGCGTCGAGATCCTGCCACCGAGCTTCGAGGATCCCGACGAAGGGACCGGCGGCCACCATCCGGCTCGACGCTCGCGCGCGGGCGGTCGTGACCTCGCCGGAGCCGGGCGCGAAGGAGTAGGTGTCACCGCGATCAGGCTCTGACTCGATGGTGAGGAGGCGTGTCAGGCGCGATCCCGTGCGGAGATCGCGAAGTGCGACCGTGCCGTCGGCAGCGAGGTCGACCTCGAGCACGCCGTTGGACAGCCGCCTTCCCGCTGCCACGACCTTGCCCACCGGAGTGCCCGGCATCCCGCTTTTCACCGGGGCCAGGTGCGCGAACGACATGCCGGCCATCGCCGGGAGCTCGAACGCGATGCGGACGGCGTCGACTTCATCCATGTCCGGATAGTGCCGCCATGCATCGCGCCGCTCGAGCGCGCGGCGCTCTTCGATCACCTGCACGGGTATCATCGACCCGGAGCCGGTCCGCAGGGCAAATGGCTGAAATCCCTTCCCCGAGCGCGCCAGCCGCGCGCCGGGCGGCCCGACGAGGATGTCCCGCCTGAAGAACGTCGCATCCGCGACCACGACCCCGCTGCGGGTCCGGACCGCGGGGTTCCAGACGAGGAGCGAGGATGAATCGCGCGACGACCGCGCTGCGTCGGGGTCGTGACCACTGAGCTCGTCGAGCGACGCGCGAACGATTTCCCGTGCAATCACCGCCGCATCGCCAAGCCGGCCGTGCGTCTCCACCGCAACCCGGTCGTGAGAACATCCCGCAAGAGCGTCGTGAAAGTGCGACTGCACGACGGAACGCCACGCCTCGAGGAGCAGAGGCCGCCGGTCGCGCCCGCCCTGCCCTGCGGCCAGTGCCGCGAGCGGCTCCGCCCACCGCTCGAGCAGCAGCTCGACGCGCGAGTTGAGGCGCTTGAGCGGAAGCCGGGTGCCATGGACGCCCTGGAGCGTCCAGGTATATCCGTACGAAGCGCGCAGCTCGCCGCGGATCCGGCGGACTTCCGGCCGAGCCTCCTCCACGGCCGAGAAAAACTCCTCGAGCGAGGAGATCCGGACTTCGTGCCCGGGCTCGAGCTCCGCGATGAGCTCACGAAGGGCGGCCGGCGCCTCGTGCGCAGCGTGGTGGTCCGCACCGACGAATACGGCGACATGGCTCGTGCCTGCCCTCGACACGAGCACTTCGCGCACGGCGGGCCACGCTTCCCGCAGGCTCTCGAGGTTCGCGGGGAGCGCCGCGCCGATCTCGTAGCCGTCGCGCGGAAGGTGGTAGAGCAGCACTTCGCTTCCGTCGGCGGCGGCCCAACGGAAGAGATCTACGTCATCCCGTTCGGGTGCGAGCCCGCGCCAGAGCACGCCGAAGCGGATGCCGAACTGCGCCGCCAGCGCCGGCCACGCGGCAGGGTGCCCGAAGGCGTCGGGGGAATACAGCACGTCGTGCCGGCGCCCCATGCGGCGGGCCCCTGCGGCGCCGATGAGAAGGTTGCGGACGAGGGATTCGGCAGAGGGAATCAGCTCATCGGCGAGGACGTACCAGGGCCCCGTGGCGATGCGACCCTCTGCAACGAGCGCGCGCACCCGGGCCGCCTGCTCGGAGCGGATACGCAGGTAATCCTCGAGCAGGACCGTCTGCCCGTCGAGGAAAAAGCTGCGGAACGCAGCGTCCTGCTCGAGTGCCTCGACGAGCTGGTCCACGACCGGCACGAGCCGCGCGGTCAGCGACGCGCGCGGCAGGTACCATTCGCGATCCCAGTGCGTGTGAAAGACGAGGTGGAAGGAGTAACGCGTGAGGTGCTTCGCGATCCGAGCCACGGCCGCCCGATCTAGCCTTCGACCTTGAACTGGACCTCGGCGCCGTCGGGCAGGTCGTGAATCTGCCGGGCGATGGTCGCCAGGAACTCCCGCCGCTCGAACGTGCCGATCGCGGTGAGCGTCACCCCATGGTCCGATTGTGAGACGCAGAACGGCGGATACGCCATCAGCAGCTGCCCCGGCTCGAGCTCCTGGCCTGCATCGAGGAACGCCATGACGGGCTCGAGCGCGAGCACCTCGGTGGCCCGCTCGAGAATATCGGCGATGAAGGCCTCGAGCGTCGGCGCCTTCCGTTCCATCTCGCCGGTTTCGGCCCAGAGGTGCCACACTTCCTCACCCCGCAGCACGAACTGGTCGCCGAGCCCATCCTCCGCAAAGGGCACGTCGGACTCCAGCACCTCCGCGTAGAGCACGTGAAAGGCGTCCGGCCCCTCCCACGCGGCGCGGAGACTGTGCCACCGGGGCTCGCGGCACGCGCCGCGAACGTGGAGTCCGCCGCGGTACGCGACGCAGCCGTTCCGCGCACGGAGCGCGCTCCGCAACGGCTCCGGCACGCGCTCGAGGATCTCCTCGTCGTCGATCGAGGGGCCCGACCAGATGAGGTGCGGCAGATCGAGGTGCATTGGGCGTTCCCGTTCGGTGGACCTAGTAGGCGGGTGGATCGCTCGCCGGGAAGGACTCGACGGAGCTCTCCGTCACCTTCCTGTCGTTGGTCACGGCGTGCGGCTGCCCGACCGACATGCCGCCCGAGATCGCATCGGCCTTCTCGCGCCCGTGAAGGAGCTGGCGCAGGACGTACTGCAGGATGCCGCCATGGCGGTAATAGAGCACTTCCTGGGGCGTGTCGATGCGGATCATGGCCTCGAACGTGATCTCGCTTCCCTTCCCGCCGCGCGCGACGACGCGCACGGTTCGCCCGCCTCGGAATCCGCCTTCGATCGCTGCGGCAGCGCCGACGATGTCGAAGACTTCGTGTCCGGTGAGGCCGAGCGTGGCCGCCGACTCTCCGGCGGCAAACTGGAGCGGCAGAATTCCCATGCCGACGAGGTTCGAGCGATGAATCCGCTCGTAGCTCTCCGCGACCACCGCCCGCACTCCCTGCAGGTACGGCCCCTTGGCCGCCCAGTCCCGGCTCGACCCGGAGCCGTATTCCTTGCCGGCGAGGATCACGAGCGGGGTGCCGTCCTTCTCGTACCGCACGGCCGCGTCGAACACGCTGAGGACGTCGCCGGTCGGGAAATAGGTCGTGAAGCCGCCTTCGGTGCCCGGCGCGAGCTGGTTGCGGATGCGCACGTTCGCAAAGGTGCCGCGGACCATCACCTCGTGATTTCCGCGGCGCGATCCGTAGGAGTTGAACTGCTTCGGCTCGACGCCGTGCTCCACCAGGTAATCGCCCGCGGGCGACTTGCGGCGGATGCTGCCCGCCGGCGAGATGTGATCGGTCGTGATCGAATCGCCGAGCATGAGGAGGGCGCGGGCACCGGTGATCTCGGAGACGTGCGCCGGCGGATGCTCCGGCATCCCCTCGAAGTAGGTCGGCTGCCGGACGTAGGTGGAGGATGCTTCCCAGGTGAAATGATCGCCCTCGGGTACCGGCATCGAGTTCCAGCGTTCGTCTCCGGCGAATACCTCGGCGTACGTCTCCTTGAACATCTCGGAGCGGACCGCCTGCCGCATGACATCGTCGACTTCCGACCGGGTCGGCCAGATATCGCGGAGGAATACCGGCTTGCCGAGGCGGTCCTCGCCGAGCGGCTCCTTGAGGAGATCGAGGTCGATCCGCCCCGCGAGCGCGTACGCGACGACGAGCGGCGGCGACATGAGGTAGTTCGCGCGCACGTCCGAATTGATGCGGCCTTCGAAGTTGCGGTTGCCGGAGAGCACCGAGACCGCGACCAGATCGCGCCGCTGGATCTGCTCGGCGATGTTCTCGGGAAGCGGCCCCGAGTTGCCGATGCAGGTGGTGCACCCGTAGCCCACGGTCTGGAAGCCGAGCTGGTCGAGGTACGTCCCGAGCCCCGACTTTTCGTAATAGCGGGTCACCACCTTCGATCCGGGGGCGAGGCTCGTCTTGACCCACGGCTTGCTCTCGAGCCCGAGCTCGACGGCCTTCTTCGCGACGAGACCCGCCGCGAGCATGACGGCCGGATTGGAAGTGTTCGTGCAGCTCGTGATCGCGGCGATGACGATCGAGCCATGATCGATCTCCGCCTCTGCGGCCGGGGCGGCCGCCGGGGACTCCTTCGATCCTTCTCCCCAGACTCCGGCGACACCCGGCGTCGTGGCGCGCCCGACCGTCGCATCCTTCGGCGTCTGCGCCTGCGTCCGCGCCGGCAGCAACATCGGCAGTGCCTTCTCGAACGAGGACTTCACGTCGGCCAGGCGCACGCGGTCCTGCGGCCGCCTCGGCCCCGCGATGCTCGGCTCGACCGTTCCGAGGTCGAGCTCGACCGTGTCGGTGAATTCGGGCTCGGGCGACGCGGCGGTATGGAAGAGGCCCTGCTCCTTCATGTACGCCTCGACGAGCGCCACGCGCTCCGGCGGACGACCGGTGAAGCGCAGGTAGTCGAGCGTCACCTGGTCCACCGGAAAGATCGCACACGTCGCACCGTACTCGGGTGACATGTTGCCGATGGTCGCGCGGTCCGCCAGCGGCAGGTTCGAGAGGCCCGGGCCGTAGAACTCGACGAACTTCCCGACCACGCCCTTCTTCCGGAGCAGCTCGGTGACGGTGAGCACGAGGTCCGTTGCCGTCGTGCCCTCGCGCAGCTCGCCCGAGAGGCGGAAGCCGATCACTTCGGGCACGAGCATGCTGACCGGCTGCCCGAGCATCGCCGCCTCCGCCTCGATGCCGCCGACGCCCCAGCCGAGGACGCCAAGGCCGTTCACCATCGGCGTGTGCGAATCGGTCCCGACCACGGTGTCGGGATACGCCTGGACGACGCCACCCGACTGCGGATTCTCGTCGGAGGTGAAGACGACGCGCGCGAGGTATTCGAGATTGACCTGGTGGACGATCCCGGTATTCGGCGGGACGACGCGGAAGTTGTCGAACGCGCGCTGGCCCCAGCGGAGGAAGGCGTAGCGCTCGCGGTTCCTACTGTAGTCGAGCTCCTCGTTCAGCGCGAACGCCTCCCGCGAGCCGAACGCATCCACCTGGACGGAGTGGTCCACCACGAGCTCGACCGGCTGGAGCGGATTGATGCGCCGCGGATCGCCGCCGAGGGCGGCCATGGCATCGCGCATGGCGGCGAGGTCCACCACGGCCGGGACGCCCGTGAAGTCCTGCAGCAGCACGCGCGCCGGCGCGAACGCGATCTCCCGCTCGCTCGCCGCGCCGGGTCGCCAGCGCGCCAGCGATTCGATGTCGTCCCGCGTGACGATGACTCCGTCTTCCCGGCGGAGGAGGTTCTCCAGAAGGATCCGCAGCGAGTAGGGAAGCCGGCTCACGTCCATCCCCTGCTCCCCCAGCGCGGGGAGCCGATGGATCTCGCAGGTCCGCCCGCCGACGGTCAATCCGGCACGTGTCCCAAAGCTGTTCATTGCCCTCGTCTCCGGTCCCGGTGTTTACATTCGCAGCCGAAATGCCTACCGTACGTCAGTCCGCAACAACGTATTATAGGTGGTGAGGCGCGGCTGGCGCGGCTCGTGGGCTCCGTCTGCCTGGAGTAATACATGACATTTCCCGTCTCGGATCCGGTCCCGGAAGGGTCCGCCCGGTGTCTGGTCGTCGACGACGAGCCAGGCGTCAGACGCGCCCTGACCCGGCTCTTCCGGCAACAGGGCTTCGCCTGCCTCGAGGCAGCCACCGGGCGGGAAGCGCTCGATCTTCTCAGTGAGCTGGGCGAAGTCCCGCTCATCGTCTCGGACATGCGCATGCCCGAGCTCGATGGCATGGGACTCCTGCAGGAGGTCCGGCGACTGCATCCCGATACCGCCGTGATTCTCCTGAGCGGGGCCACCGACACCGCAACCGCCGTCGAGTGCCTCCACCGCGGCGCCGCGGATTTCCTCGTCAAACCGGTTTCGCTGGATGAGCTTCAGGCGCGCGTCATTCGCGCGCTGGAGAAACGGGCCCTCGTCGCGCAGAACCGCTTCTACCAGGCGAACCTGGAGCGGCGGGTCCACGAACAGGCGGAGCGGATTCAGGAGCTCTTTCTCCAGGGCGTGCAGATGCTCGCCCGCGCGCTCGAGGCCAAGGATGCGTACACGCGGGGCCACTCGATCCGGGTGAGCCAGTACGCCGTGGCGACGGCACGCCAGCTCGGATTCGATCCGGCCGCCGTGGACCAGATCCGGCTCGGAGGCGAGCTCCACGACATCGGGAAGATCGGCACCCGCGAGGCGGTGCTGCACAAGCCGGGATCGCTGACCGAAGACGAGTTCGGCCAGATCCGCGAGCACCCCGCCCTTGGCGAGCAGATGCTCTCACCGCTCGCGCACGAATCGCCTTCGGTCCTTCGCTGCGTGCGCTCGCATCATGAGCGGATCGACGGCCTCGGATTTCCGGACGGGCTCGAGGGCGATGCGATCCCGATCGAGGCGCGCATCATCGCCGTGGCCGATACCTTCGATGCGATGACGACTCGGCGTCCCTACCGCGCGCCCTGGTCGCCCGAGGATGCGCTCACCGAGCTGCAGCGCGTGTCGGGCACCCAGCTCGATTGCGCCTGCGTCAACGCGTTCGCGGCCGCCTACCCGGAGTGCGTCGGACTCGTGCCCGCGGTCTGACCGGTCAGAGCAGTCCCCGCCGTTTCAGCTGATGGTACCCCTGCACCACCGCCTCCCCGGCAGCGCCGGGGGGAACGTCCAGCACCGTCACGCCCTGCCTTCGCATGACCGCGAGCGCATCGTCCCGTGCGAGCATCAGTTCTTCCGCGGCCGCCCGCTCGAATGCGGCGAGCTCCGTCCCGGGACGCGCCGTTGCGATGCGCTCGAGCGCGGGATCGCGCAGCGTCACCGCCACCGGAAGGTGCCGCGGCCTGAGTGATGCGGTCTGCGCGACGAGTGCCGCGCTGGCGGAGCGATCGATCACGTCCGTGAACAGAACGGTGAGCGCGCGCTTGCGGCTTCGCGCGGCAAGGTACCGGAAGGCGGATGGATAGTCGCTTTCGACGAGCCGTCCATCGACTGCCGCCAGTGCCGCGAGCACGGCGCGAAGCCCGCGCCGTCCGCGGGCGGGAGGCGCGAAGGCCTGGATCGTATCGGCGAACACCAGGATCCCGACGTCGTCGTCGTGCGCGACCGCGGCATGCGCAAGGCGGAGCGCCGCCTCGATGGCCGCCTCGATTCGCGGCACCCCATCCGACTCGGCGGTGAGAAGGCGCCCGGCATCGAGGATCAGGAGCACCTGCTGCCGCCGCTCGTCTTCGTAGACGCGCGCGATGGGCTTTCCGCGCCGCGCCGTCGCTTTCCAGTCGATGATGCGCGTGTCCTCCCCCGGGATCCACTCGCGCAGGCTCTCGAACAGCCGTCCCTCGCCCGGGCGGCGGATCGTGCGAAGGCCGGCCTCGCGGCGGCGGGCCATCCGGTTCGGGAGTGCCCGCAGCGCGACCCCGGCGAGCTTCGGAAAGACCGTCGCCTCCCATGGGGCTTCGATGCGCAGCTGCCGCCAGGCGAGCCCCCAGGGGCCGAGTCGCCGCACCGCGATTCGCCCGCCTGCCCCGGTGCCTCTCCGCAGCGGCATCACATCGTAGCGCTCGTGATTGACACCCGGAATGAGCCGGAGCGCGCGTGCAGGAAGGTCCGCCCCACCCAGCGGTGGCGGGAAATGCTCGCGGACGAGAATGCGCTGCGGCCGCGACCCGCCGAGCACCCAGCGATACGAGACCGCCAGCGCGCGACCGACCGAGAACGCCGGTGGCGGATCGCGCGTCACCGCGAGCGTTGCGTGGCCCGCTCGGGCGGCGTCCCGGAAAAAAAGTGTGGCCCAGACGAGACAGGCGCCGAGATGGATCGCGACGGCGTCCGGCCAGAGCAGTGCGAGCGGGGCGAGCGCCGCGAGCGCGGCGGCGCCGGCGAGCCACCGCCGGGTTGGCAGGATCACGAGCGAGGGATCTCCACGCGCTCGATCATCGCCGCCAGTGCGGCATCCGCGGAAACCCCTTCGAGCTCGAGCTCGGGTGCGACGACCACGCGGTGACGGAGCACCGCCGGGGCGAGCGACTTCACATCGTCCGGCGTCACGAACGTACGGCCTTCGAGCAGCGCCGTGGCCTGGGCGACCTTGAGCAGCGCCACCGTCGCGCGCGGCGAGGCGCCGAGGGTGAGGGCGGGTGCCGAACGCGTGGCCCGAACCAGCGACGTGATGTACGCCGTGAGGGTGGGCTCCACCCGCACCCTGCGCGCCGCGCGCCGCAACGTGGCGAGGCCCGCGGCATCGAGCGTTCGGGAGACGCCGAAGCTCCGCGGCTCGTCCGCTTCGAAGCCGCCAAGCACCCGCGTGAGGATGCCCTGTTCGACGTCCTCCGCGGGGTAGCCGAGTGCGACTTTCACCAGAAACCGGTCGAGCTCCGCTTCGGGAAGCGGGTACGTTCCTTCGAACTCGATCGGGTTCTGCGTCGCAAAGACGGTGAACGCGTCGGGCAGGGCGTGCGAGGTCCCGTCCACCGTGACGCTCCGTTCCTGCATCGCCTCGAGCAGCGCCGCCTGGGTCTTGGCGGGCGCGCGATTGATCTCGTCGGCCAGCACGAGGTCGCCGAAGATGGGCCCCGGGCGGAAGGTGAATTCCGGCTGCGCACCGAGGAGGTTCACGCCGGTCACGTCGGAAGGCATCAGGTCCGGCGTAAACTGGATCCGGCGGAAGGTCAGGCCGAGCACCTGCGCGAGCGTGCGCACGAGCAGCGTCTTTGCGGTGCCGGGCACACCCTCGAGGAGGATGTGCCCGCGCGCCACCAGCGCGGCGAACGCCTCACGGATCGCCGCAGGCTGGCCGAGCACGACGCTTTCGAGCTGTGCGAGCACTGCGGCCCCGGATGCAGCCGCGGCTTCCGCTTCCTCGTTCGTTACGGCTTCAGGTCCTGCCACACATCCTCCACGGCATGGGCGGCGCGCAGAACCCCATCTGCATCGGCGCGGCCGCGACAGAGAGACTGGAGCGTCGCCACGGCATCCCGCGACGCAGGCGAGGTGAGACGCCCGGCGAGCCCGGCGAGCCATTCCCGCACATCGCCGCGCAGCCGCTCGCCGGGTCGCGCGAGGCGGCGGCGCAGGCCCCGGATGAGCAGGCCGACTGCTTCGTCGTGCCCGCGCGCCGCCGCGAGGGCGTTGGCCAGCGCACGCACATGCTCCAGCGCGCTGCGCCGCCGGCGCGAAATGACGTGCCGGGCGGGACCGAATCGCACCGCGCTTGCGAAGAGCGCCAGGATGGACACGGCCGCGAGGTGGATCACTGCCCAGCCCCAGGGCGACGTGACGAGCCAGCTGCGCAAGGCGGCCAACAACCCGCCCCCGGTGCCGAAGCCGTGATGATACTCGTCCACGATGAGCCGGGATGCCCGGCCTTCCACGAGACCGAGCGTGAATTCGCCCGCGCCCGTCTCCCGCAGAGCACGGTTCGTGAAAAGCCTGCCGTCGGCGACGAGCGTGACCGTTCCGCCCGAGTCGGGCATGAGCCGCATGGCGACGGGCGCGCCCTCGAGCGTGGCGAGCAATGTCTCTGCGCGTACTGCGATCGGCCCACACGCGACATCGGATCCATCGTCGAGCAGCGAACGGCGGCGCGCCACTGAATCCGGCAGACGGGTGAGGACGCTCCAGACTTCGACCGTGTCGCCATGGATGATCGCATCCCGGCCGGGCACGGGAAGCGGAGCGTATCCATAACACGCCACGGCTGACGCCGTTCCGCTTCCAGCGAGGAGCAGCGAACCGCCCTGCGCCACCGCCCCGGAGAGCTCGAGGCCGTCCAGCGCGGAGAGATCTGCCGTCGGGTCGAGCACCACATACGTCGTGCCGGAGTCGGCGGCGCCTGCGTCCGCGAGTTGACGCGTGCGGCTTCGGTGCCGGGTGACGCGAATCCCGAGCCGCTCCGCCCCTTCCGCAAAGCCGCGTGCGCCGAACGGACCCGCGAGGTAGGTCGAGCGTCGGAGGTCCTCATCCTCCGGCCGCGCGCCGCGCGTGCCGATGGCCGTGACGATGAGCCCGAGGATCGTCACGATCCCCACCGCGAGGGCGAGCTCAGTGCGCGGGCGCATGCCACTCTCGCGCAGCCAGCTCCCGCCATGCCGCATACTCCGCGGCCCCGCAGCCGGCGCCGCCGAATGCGCAGGAATAGAGCATGCTCACGAGCGACCGGAGCCGATGCCCGTCCTCGGGCGCCACGCGGGCCTCGCGGCTGCACTCGGCCGGGGTCTTGCCCGGGTGGTACCGAAGGAGTCCCCGATCTTCGAGCGTCAGCGCCACCCCGACGAAGGCGAGCTGCAGCGCTTCACCGAAGCGGCCTTCGGTGGCGGCACGGTCGCCGGCCGCGAAGTACCACGCCGCATTCCTGCGGACGGCCGGCGCCACCGCGGCGGCGCCGGATGCGACGACGCTCGCGCCCCGAACGGTCCGCACGAGGAGCCAGACCGCATGGCCGAGTATGGCCAGCAGCACCAGCACGAGGCCGGCGACGAGCAGTCGGAACAGGAGCGGGTTCGCCTGCTGGAGCGACGCGAGCCACTCGAGGAGGCGGCGCCAGTACCGCACGATCGCGGCACCCGTTTCGTCCTCGGGCCGCCATGCGTACACGCTCGACGCGAAGACCGAGTCGAGGACGGTGCGGAGCGAGTCGGGTGCCGCCTGGAGCATCAGGAAACGGCCGGCAGCTCGGAGGCGAGGACCTCGAGGTCGTATCCTTCCTTCCGCACCCGCAGGTCGTAGTAGAGAAGGGTCAGCACGCAGTAGAGCAGCGGCGTGATGATGAGGGAAACGACGCCGATGATCGCGGTGAAGATCACGGTGGTGGTGCGGGACTCACCGCTGCCGAACATGCCGCCGATGATCCCCAGCGCGAACATCGGGATCAGCACGATGATCATCACCACGAAGAGGAGACCCACGACCCGCAGCCGGAACCCCTTGGTGAGGTGCCAGGAACGGCTCATCGCCTTTCCTGCGCCGATGCTCTCGAGCACGAGTGCGGGAGTCGCGATCGAAAGGCCGGAGAAGACCGCAAAGGGAACGGCCAGCAGCGCCAGTCCCAGGAGCACGAGGAGCGCGCCGCCACCGACGTTCCCCGCGCCTCCTTCGGTGCCGCCGAGCACGGCGAACGCACTCCCGGCCCCGATCACGAGGAGCGCCGGCAGCGCGGCAATGACCACGACGAGCCCGACGCCGATCGACAGCACCATCACGTCGCCGATGCGGGGCACGGCGCGCCGGAGCGCGTCTCCCGCGCCCAGGGGTCGGCCGAGGTAGTTCTCCGAAATGATGTAGGCGGTCGCCGCGCTGGCGAGCGAGCCGAGGACGAACGCAATCAGGTAGGTCGCGAAGGTGCCGAGCGCGCTCGTGGAATCGCTCGCGGCGGCATAGAGGTTGAGGAGGAGCGGGAGGGTGGACGTGATGATCTGCACTACGACGAGCGGCACGAAGAGCTGCCGGAAGAGGCCGAACGCATGGTCCAGGATCTCTCCCATTGCCAGCGGCCTCAGCGTCACTGCGGTCATCGGGATCTCCTCGCCTTGGTAGTCGGTTCCGATTTGGACTTCCGCTCGAGCCATCATAGTATCGCTGCATGCCAGCCCTGCAATCCGGTCCACGGGACCTTCGCCAGCACCTCGAGGTCGAGACCCCGGAGCACGTCACCCTCGACTACGAGATTGCCGGGCTCGGATCGCGCGCGGCCGCGGCACTCCTCGATTTCCTGATCCTCGGCGGCCTCGCGATGGCGGGGACGCTGCTTCTCGTCCTGCTCGCGCGCGCCGGCTTTTCACCCGGCCGGCTCGGCAGCGCCGTGATCCTCATGATCGGCTTCGGCGCCTGGTACGGCTATTTCACCTTCTTCGAAGGTCTCCGGAGCGGGCAGACGCCCGGCAAGCGCGCGCTCGGACTCCGCGTGGTGTCCGACACCGGACACGCAGTGACGCTCGGCGCCGCAGCGGTGCGCAATCTCCTTCGCCTCGCCGACTTTCTTCCTCCTCCCTACCTCACCGGTGCCGTGCTCGTGGCGCTGCATCCGCGAGCCAAGCGTATCGGGGACATGGTCGCCGGGACCGTCGTCGTCCGGGACCGGCCGGAAGAGCGCCATGCCGTGGTCGCGGCGGGCGCGGACGACGCCCCCCTCGTGGCGCCTGCGCTCGCCGAGGAGGAATTCCGGCTTCTCGGCAGCTTCGCTGCCCGCGCCGGGGAGCTTCCGCCCGAGGCGCGGCTTCGCCTTGCCAGCGGCCTCGCCAACCGGCTGGCCGCAGCCCTGTCGGAGCACGACGCCCGGCCGTCCGAGGATCCCGTCGAAGCGCTCCTCGCGCTGCATGCCTCCGAGGTGGATCGGCGGCGCGGAAAGCTTGCGTCCCGTGGCGCCGCCATCGGCGGGCTCGCGGACCAGCTCGCCGCGCGCCAGCGCGAGCGGTGGGACGAGTTCGAGGTGCTGGCCCGGCGCGCCTCGGTGCGCGGGCTCGAATCGCTGGCGCCTTCGGAGCTGCCGGATTTTGCCGCGCGCTATCGTGAGATCGCCGCCGACCTCGCACGGCTCCGGACCTACCGCGGCGCGCCCACCGTCATCCGGCGCGTCGAGCGACTCGTCGCCGCCGGGCACAACGCGCTCTATCGCGGCGAGAGCCAGGGACTCGGCGGCATCTGGCGGGTCCTCGCCCGCGAATGTCCCGGCGCGGTCATCGCGGCGCGCGCGTACGTTCTCGTGGCGTTCCTCGCATTCATCCTTCCAGGGGCGGTCGGATTCCGCCTGCTGCGGGAGCGACCGGAGATCGCGGCCGAAGTGCTGCCGGATGCGCTGCTCGAGCGCGCGGAGGTCGGCGCGGGGCGGCGGACGGCTGGAGAAGGGTTCGTCGAAGTCGAGCCGGGGGCTCGCCCGCTCGCCGCTTCCGGCATCATCGCCAACAACGTCCGCGTCGCGTTCTACTGCTTTGCGGGCGGCGCGTTCCTCGGCATCGGCTCGCTCTTCCTCCTCGCCTTCAACGGGCTGCAGCTGGGCGCGACGGCCGGGCACTTCACGAATGTCGGCCTGCTCGGCTACCTCTCGCAGTTCATCCTTGGCCACGGCGCCCTCGAGCTCTTTGCCATCTGGGTCGCCGGGGCGGCCGGATTCCTGCTCGGGACGGCGATTCTCGCTCCAGGCGATCTCGCGCGCAGCGATGCGCTGGTGCTCGCAGGACGGCGGGCGATCCGCATGGTCGGCGCCGCCGTCACCTGCCTCGTGGTGGCCGGGGTGATCGAAGGATTCGTCTCGACGAGCGAGCTCGGGTGGGTGGGACGTGCGGCGGCGAGCGCCATGAGCCTGCTCTTTCTGGCCGCCTACCTCGCCGCCGGAGCGCTCCACGAGCTGCGCGGACGGCGGACCTACTGAGTCTCGCGCAGCAGTGTCCGCATGCGGATGGCAAGGCCTTCGATCTCGCGGAGGCCAGCCACCGTCTCGGCGTCGATCTGCGCTTCGTTGAGCAGGAGCAGCTGCGTCTCGGCGAGCAGTGCTGACAGCGGGTTGGACAGATCGTGGCGGAGCTTGCTGATGCGATCAGGTTCGGTCATGCGGTTCCCTCAGCTGAGCGACCGGAACAGATCGCGAAAATGATGCTCGCGCAGGCGCTGCACGCCCTGCCAGAGTTCGTCCTCGGTGTCCCCGCAGAAGATCTCCGCAGTTTCCCTGGCCGCGAGCGGCTCGGCGGTCTCCACGAAGCTCAGCCGCCCCCGCCACGCGCCATCCTCGGCGAGCCGGACGGTCAGCGACACGGTGATCTCGCGGTCGGCGATCCGCAGCGGGTCGAGCAGGTGTGACACCGGCTCGCGCGGATCGCGCGCAGGCGTGCGCACGCTCTGCAGATTCATCAGCGCGCCTCCAGCTTCGGTGACGTTCAGGGGAATCCCGCGTGCGGCGGGACATGGTACAACATGATGAACGCGCTGGTGCGACGCAATCCTTCCTCGGCCACCGCGCGCTCAGACGCGGAACGGCGCCGGCACGAAGGTCAGCGCGAACACGGCGACGCAGGCCCACGCGATCCACCGGCGATTCTGCGGCACCGGCCGCTCCGGCGCGACGACCGACGGATGCGTCCAGCGCCCGCCCCCCACCAGCAGCGCGACGAGGGCCCAGATCCACCAGCTCGCCGAAAAGAATCCGAGCACGAAGAGCCCGAGCAGTGCGAGACATCCGATGCCCGTCTGCCGCCTGCCCGCGAGCGCATACAGCACGTGCCCGCCGTCCAGCTGGCTCAGCGGCATGAGATTGAGCCCCGTCACGAATGCGCCGACCCACCCGGCGAACGCGGGGAGACTCAGCGCAACGGCTGCCGCGTCGGGAAAGAACCAGCGACGGAGTCCCCAGGTGAGGAGGGAATCGCCGAGATAGATCTGCCGGCCGGCGAAGGTGACGAACTCGCCCGGCGTCTCTGCGCCGAGCGAGAGCCCCTCGGAGATCGAGTAACCCCAGACCAGCACCGCAACGGCCACGACGAACCCCGCGAGGGGCCCTGCGGCCCCGACGTCGAGCAGCTGGCGGCGATCGAGAACGGGCGTGCGAATGCGAAGGAAGGCGCCGAGACTCCCGATCGGGGAGAGAGTCGGCGGCACGGGAAGGAAGAATGGCGGCGATGCGTCGATGGCATGGCGGCGCGCCGCGAAATAGTGCCCCAGCTCGTGAACGAGCAGGATACCGAGGAGGGGAAAGGCGAACGACGAGCCGGCGAGGATCTCCCGCCACCCGCCGCCGGCGACATCGGTAAAGAAGCCGAGCGCCGCCGCCACGGTCCCGGCAAATGGCCCGAGATGCCGCGGCGGCGTGGGCGGGAACCAGTCCCCCGCGAGCGCCGCCCCGGCTCCGAGCGCGCAGAGGACGGTGAGGAGCGCCAGGACGGCGTGCAGGAGCCATCGCTCCTGCGGCTCCGGCTCGACCGGGTGAATCAGGACGAGGCCGGTTCGCTCGGCATCGGACCAGTAGTGCGCGCCCCGCCACCGGCGAAGCTCGGCGCGGAGTGCGGGCGAGGGCCCGCGGTGCGCGGGCGCCACGACCGCGTCCACGACCTCCCGGCTCCCCAGGCGCACCACGCGCCATGCTTCGAATGCGAACGTCAGGTCTTCCAGGCGGGCTCCCTGGCGGGGTGCCGGGAGGGATTCCTCTTGACGGACGATAGGGCCCCCTCTAGCTTCTCACCTTGCTTGCCGGTCGCGCCGCGGCCTCACGCCTCCAGAACCCGCACGCTCTGCGCCTCCGGAACTCCCCAGCAGATAACGATCCGCCGAGTCATCGACGATCCGCACACATACCAGGTCCAGTTCCCACTCCACCCACCGGCCCCGTCGATCGGCGGCCGACCCGCTCGGAGCTCCCTCCGTGGATATCGCTGAACTGAAGCAGAAGTCCGTCGCGGAACTGCATTCGTTGGCTGAAGAGCTGAACATCACCAACTATTCAGGCCTCCGCAAGCAGGACCTCATCTTCAAGATCGAGCAGTCGCTCCTCGACAAGGATACGGTCATCCGGGGCGAGGGTGTGCTCGAAATCCTGCCGGAGGGCTACGGCTTCCTGCGCAGCCAGGACTGGAACTACCTGTACGGCCCCGACGACATCTACGTGAGCCCGAGCCAGATCAAGCGATTCGATCTGCGCACCGGGGACACGGTGATGGGCCAGGTCCGTCCGCCCAAGGAAGGCGAGCGCTACCTCGCGCTCCTCAAGGTGGAGCAGGTCAATTTCGAGGAGCCGGAGAAGACCAAGCACCGGATCGGCTTCGACAACCTGAAGCCGCGCTATCCGGACGGCCGGATCCGCCTCGAGCGGAAGACGGGGGACCTGTCGATGCGCGTCGTCGACCTCCTCTCGCCGATCGGCAAGGGCCAGCGCGGTCTCATCGTGGCTCCCCCGAAAGCCGGCACGACGATCCTCATGCAGAAGCTCGCCAACGCCATCTCGGAGAATCACCCCGAGATCGTGCTGATCGTGCTGCTCATCGACGAGCGCCCCGAGGAAGTGACCGACATGGAGGAGAACGTCAAGGCGGAGGTCATCTCCTCCACCTTCGACGAGCCCGCAGACCGCCACGTGCAGGTGGCCGACATGGTCATCGAGAAGGCCAAGCGCCTCGTCGAGCACGGGCGCGATGTGGTCATCCTGCTCGACTCCATTACCCGCCTCGCGCGCGCGCACAACGTCGTGGTGCCGCACTCGGGGAAGATCCTCTCCGGCGGCGTCGACGCCAACGCATTGCAGAAGCCGAAGCGCTTCTTCGGCGCCGCGCGCAACATCGACAAGGGCGGCAGCCTCACGATCATCGCCACCGCCCTGATCGACACCGGCAGCCGCATGGACGAGGTCATCTTCGAGGAGTTCAAGGGCACCGGCAACATGGAGCTCGTGCTCGACCGCCGCCTCGCCGATCGCCGCATCTATCCCGCCATCGACATTCAGCGCACTTCCACACGCAAGGAAGAGCTCCTCATGGACAAGGACGAGCTCAACCGCGTGTACCTGCTGCGCAACTTTCTGGCGGACATGCCTCCCGTCGAAGCCCTGGAATTCCTCCTCGAGCGCATGAAGCGCACGAAGAACAACAAGGAATTCTTTGCCACCATGGCCCAGTAGGGGCGGCGCCCACGCCGCCCTCCCCCGCCCTCTGACAGGCTCAGCCGCCGCACCCGGACCACACTCCCATGCCACCCGCGGTCCGGGGAACCCCGCCATGATCTCGCCCATTCCCCGCACCGGCCGCATCATCGCCGCCGACTGGGGCGAAGTCCGCATCGGGCTCGCGCTGAGCGACGAAACGCAGCTCCTCGCCTCTCCGCTCACCACGCTGACCCGCCGCGCCGGAAAGCGCTTCCCGATGCAGCGCTTTCTCGACCTGGTGACCGCGCACGCGCCCGTCGGGATCGTCGTCGGGCTGCCGCTCACCGGCGAGGGAGACGAGGGCGATTCCGCGCTGTCCGCGCGCGAGCTCGCCGACGCGATGGCCCGCCGCACCGGGCTGCCGCTGTACCTCCAGGACGAGCGGATGAGCAGCGCGCGCGCCCTCGGTGCGATCCGTGAACAGGGCGGGAGCACGCGCGGCCGCCGCGAGGATGTGGACTCGCTCGCGGCGGCCATCCTCCTGCAGCAGTTTCTCGACCGCCGGCGGAACGAGTAATGCGACGATTCATGGCAATGCTCCTCCTGCTCGCCGGTTGCGGCGGCACCCCCGCGGCCGACGGCACGACCGAGCGCATCGTCGTGCCGCCCGGCGCCACGTTCGGCAACGTGCTCGACTCGCTCGAAGCGCACGACCTGATCGGCAGCCGGTTCTTCCTCAAGCTGCGGGCAAAGGTCACCGGCGCGGATCGCGCCGTGCATGCCGGCATCTACGAAATTCCGCGCGGCACCTCGCATTCAGGGATCCTGCGGCTCCTCGGCCAGGGACAGCAGCTCGAAGTGCGGTTCACGGTTCCGGAAGGGCTGACGATCGGCGACATCGCCGAGCTGGCGGAAACGCGGCTCGGCATTCCCGCAGACTCGTTCATCGCCGCCGCACGCGATTCCCTGCTCGCCGATTCGCTGGGGATCGCCGTTCCGTCGTTCGAGGGCTTCCTGCGGCCCGACACGTATCAGCTCCCCTCCGACATCACGGCACGGGCGCTCGTGCGCCGGCTCGCGCATGAATTCCTGCAGGTCTGGAAGCCGGAATGGGATGCGCGCCTGGATACGCTCGACATGACTCGAGCGGAGCTGCTGGCCCTCGCGTCGATCGTCGAGGGCGAAGCGCGCGTGGATGAGGAGCGGGAAGTGATCGCCGGCGTGTATCACAACCGCCTGCGAATCGGGATGGCGCTCCAGGCGGACCCGACGGTGCAGTACGCGATCATGCTCCGCACCGGCGAGCGGAAGAAGCGGCTGTACGAGAAGGACTACGGGTTCGAATCGCCGTACAACACGTACCTGCATCCCGGCCTGCCGCCGGGGCCCGTCAACTCGCCCGGACGGCGAAGCATCGAGGCCGCCCTGTATCCCGACACCGTGCCGTATCTCTTCTTCGTCGCCCGGCCGGACGGGCGCCACGTCTTTACCCGCACCTATCGCGAGCACCTGCGCGCCGTGGCCGATTCGCGACGGGCGCGCGCCGCCTCAGGGGAATAGCCGTTCCGCGTACGCGCGCGTCGCAACCCTGATGTCCGGAGCCGCGAGAATCCCCGAAACGACCGCAACGCCGACTCCACCCGCGGCGAGCACGTCGGGAACGTCGTCCGGCCGGACGCCGCCGATGGCGATGCACGGTCTCGCGCCCGAGCGGCTTGCCAGTTCCCGGAATCCATCGATCCCGAGCGGGGACCCGGCATCCCCTTTCGTCGCAGTCGCCGCCCAGGGGCCGATTCCCCAGTAGTCCGCGTCTCCCGCAGCGAAGGCCTCGCCCTCCGATCCGACCGACACTCCGATGATGGCATCCGCGCCGAGTGCGCGGCGCGCGAGCCTGGCCGGGAGATCACCCGGTCCGAGGTGGACACCCGCGGCGCCGGCAGCGGCGGCGACGTCAGGCCGGTCATTTATCAGGAGGGGAATCGTGAGCGCGGCGACGAGCGCGCGCGCGGCTTCGACGAGCGCCCGCGGCGCCGCTTCCTTGAGTCTCAGCTGCACCGATGTCGCGCCGCCGTGCTCGGCGGCGAGGGCCAGCCCGACGAGGTCGCGCCCGCGTACCAGGCGATCGTCGGTCACGAGCATCAGCCGCACGATGGCAGCTACATTGTTCGCCATGCGGAGAATCAAGCACCGGGCGCGCGCCGAAGCCACCGGCTGATGCCGATCGCGAAAGTGACCCCTCGCGGGGCGGCGCGATGGGTACGCGGCCATCCCTGGATTTACCGGAGCGACGTGCTCGAAGCGCCCGACACGCCGGGACTCGTCCGCGTGCAGGATGCGCGGGGAAAGCACCTCGGTCAGGCGCTCCATTCGCCCCGGTCGGAAATCCGGTTGCGGCTCCTCGAGCGGAGCGAGCGTCCGGTCGATGGCGACTGGTGGCGCGCGGCCGTCGCGGCCTCGGCGGCACGCCGCCGTGGGATCGATGCCACCGCCTATCGCGTCGTGCACGGCGAGGGTGACGGACTCCCCTCGCTCGTCGTGGATCGATATGACCGCTGGGTGGTGGTCCAGCTGCTTTCGGCTGGGCTCGAAACGATGCGCGCGGAGGTACTGGACGCCGTGCAGGCCGCGCTCCAGCCGGAAGGAATCCTGCTCAGGAACGACGTTCCCGTCCGGCGGCGCGAAGGCCTCGACGAGCGTGTCGAGCTGGCCTCGGGCAACGTGCCGGAGCGCGTGGCGGTGCGCGAGGCAGCGGTCCGCTACTTCGCCGCGCCGTGGAGCGGGCAGAAGACCGGCGCGTTCGTGGACCAGCGCCCGTCCCGCGTGCTCGCCGGTGAGCTGGCACTGCCGGGTGGCCGCTCGCTCGACTGCTTCGCCTACCATGGCTCGTTCGCACTGCACATGGCGCGCGCATCGGGCGAGGTCCTCGCGCTCGACGTGAGCGCAGATGCGCTTGCGCGCGGCGCGGAAAACGCGGAGTTGAACGGGTTCACGAACATCGAATGGCGGGAGGCGGACGCCTTCGAGGCACTGCGCGCCTTCGAGCGCGCACGGGAGCGGTTCGATACCATCGCGCTCGACCCGCCGGCGTTTGCCAAGACGAAGCAGGCGGTGCCGCAGGCGCTGCGCGGCTATCGCGAGATCAACCTCCGGGCGATGCGGATCCTGAATCCCGGCGGCACGCTCGTGACCGCCTCATGCTCCTTCCATGTGGGGCGCGAGGCGTTCATGGCCATGCTGTCCGAAGCGGCGGGCGACAGCGGGCGCCGCATGGTGGTGCGGCATATCCTCGGGCAGGGAGAGGACCATCCGGAACTGCTGACGGTGCCCGAGACCGGCTACCTGAAGGGCGCGGTGCTCACCGCGCTCTAGGCGGTACGGCGCCGAAGCGCAAAGACGTGGCCAGGCACGGCGGGCTGGAGCACGCGCACTGTCGGGATCGGCACGACGAACCGGCAGCCCCACGAGTGCACATGCGCCATCTGCCGCACGATTTCCTCCCGCAGGTTCCACGGAAGAATCAGGATGTAGTCCGGCCGCGTTTCGGAGATGCGCTCCGGCGCGTAGATCGGGAGGCGCGTCCCGGGGAGGAAGCGTCCCTGCTTGTGCGGGCTCCGGTCGACGACATAGTCCAGGAAGTCGTTGCGGATGCCGCAGTAGTTGAGCAGCGTATTGCCCTTGGCCGCCGCGCCGTAGGCGACGACCGACCGTCCATGCCGCCTGGCGTTGCTCAGAAACTTGAGGAGCTCGCGCTTTGCCTTCAGCACCGAGTGCTGGAAGGCGGTGTAGGTCTCGATCCGGTCGAGGCCGGCGGCGCGCTCCTTCTGGAGGACGCGTGAGACGCTCGCATCGACTCCCCCCGCCGCCTCGCTCCTCCGGGCATGGACACGCAGCGATCCACCATGGGTCGGCAGCTCCTCGACCTCCACCACCGTCAGCGCATGCGCGGCGAAGATCCGCGAGACCGCGAGGAGCGAGAGATACGAGAAATGCTCATGATAGATGGTGTCGAATTCCGTCTCCTCCATGAGCCTGAGGAGGTGGGGAAACTCGAAGGTCGCCCGACCTTCGGGCGCCAGCACCTCGTGCACTCCGGCAACGAAGTCGTTGATGTCGGGCACGTGGGCAAGCACGTTGTTGCCGACGAGCAGGTCCGCCCGGCTCCCCGATGCGACCAGGCTCCGCGCCGTCTCCCGGCCGAAGAACCTGACCACGGTCGGGATGCCCCGGTCGATGGCCGTGCGAGCCACGTTCGCGGCCGGCTCGACGCCAAGGACGCCGACACCCTGCTGCTGAAAGAACTGCAGCAGATACCCATCGTTGCTCGCGACTTCGATGACCTGGCTCGACGCCCCGAGGCCGAGCCGGCGAATCATCGTGTCGGCGTACCGGCGCGCATGGTCCACCCAGCTGTCCGAAACGGACGAGAAGTACGCGTAGTCGCCGAAGATTGCCGCGGGAGGCGCGAACTCGCCGAGCTGCACGAGGAAACACGCCTCGCACACGTAGGCATGGAGCGGATAGAACGTCTCCCCCTGGCTCAGCTGCTCGGGGGTCAGGTAGGAGTTCGCGAGCGGCGACGTGCCGAGGTCCGCAAAGCTGTGGCGGAGAGGCGTGGCGCAAAAGCGACAACAGAGTCCCGACGCGGACATACGGCTCCCGTTCCGCGTAAGCGCGGATCGTTCAGTGGGGAACAGGAACGGCAGATTCATGGACCTTGACACCCGGCGGAGAGCGTGCCGGGCGGACTGACGGGCGATTCATGCAAGCGCCGGGCCGGGCCGCCCGCCTCTGTCGAATTCACCCTCCGGCGTCGGGCCTGGGGTCTTCACGCTCCTCCCGCCAGAGCAGGTAGGAGTAGACGACCGAGCCGAAGGCCGTGACCGCAATCGAGATGATCATCACCCAGGAGGCCCACTCCGGCCGCAGCAGGCCGGCGAGCATCACGAGAATGCCAGCCGAGACAAACCCGTACCCTGCCATCCGGTGCGTCTTCCGCCATACCAAATCGCTGCTGAGCGTCCAGGGAGTGCGGATGCCCATGAACCAGTTGGGGCGCATCCGCGTCATGACGTTGCCGATGAGGACGAACAGCCCGCCTATGCCGATGGCCACGACCCGCGAAAGCGGAATCGGCCAGCCGAGATTGAATCCGATCACGCCGGTGTGGATCGCGGAGATCACGATGAGGCTGGCATTTGCGACCAGCCAGTAGGTATCGGCGTGCAGTTCGAAGTCCTTTCGCCGCGGATCGGTGCGCGGGAGAAAGGCGAGAAGCGCCGCGATTCCGAGCCCGAGGAGCGGAAGCAGCACGACGGCAGTGGTCCGGGACGACCAGCCGTCCGGCTCGCCATTCAGCCCCCAGTGGGTGGCGACCTGATCGGGGAGACCGGGAAGCGCCCAGAGGCCAAAGCCGAGGGCCGCGAGCGTGGCGAGCATGCCGGGGAGGAGCTTCCGCATGGTCAACCTCCTTTCCTGCGCCGGGTAGGGGCCATGTCGAGCAGGTGCTGCACGACGTCCTGGAAGACGGTGGTATTGAGCGAGTAGCGGATATGCTGCCCATCGCGCCGCGCGAGCACCAGTTGTGCTTCCTTGAGGATCTGCAGGTGGTGCGAGACCGAGGCGAAGGCAATGGGAAATTCGGCGGCGATCTCTCCCGCGGCGAGATCCCCATCCCGGAGCAGCTCGAGGATGCGCCGGCGCGTCGGATCGGCAAGGGCACGGAACGGCTTGTCCATGGACATTAAGATATTCTTCTAAATCTCTCAAGGCAAGCCCGGGACGAGGCGGCATTCAAGCTCCGCCCGGGAGAGCAAAGCCGCGATCGCCTCGCGACCCCGGCGCCTTTCATCCTTTCGTACGTTCGTGTGCGACTTTTCCAGGGTCATGCGCTCGAAATGCCGCCTCGGACCCGGATCGAGCCGCATCTCCGTTGACACCGTTCGCTCCTCTTACGAACTTAGTCCGCATGCCGAGCCTAGCCGACTCGACGTCCCGGAATTCCGGGATCCGCCGTGTCCTGATCGGCATTCTCATCGCGAATCTCTTCGTCGTCACGGTCAAATTCATCGTCGGCGTTGCCAGCGGCTCCCTTGCCGTCTTCGGGGATGCCATGCAGTCCGCGGTGGACGCCCTGAACAACATCGTCGGCCTCGCCATCATCGGCGTCGCTTCGAAGGGCCCTGACGCCGAGCATCCCTATGGCCATGCCAAGTTCGAGACACTCGGCGCGCTCCTCATCGTCGTCTTCCTGTCCGTTTCGATCTTCGAGCTCCTCCGCGGCGCCGTCGTGCGCCTCATCGAAGGGGCGGAGCCGCCGCGCGTGGATGCCACGTCCATCGCGCTGCTCGGGGTTACGCTCCTGGTGAACGTGATCGTAGCGGTCGGTGAATCCCGTGCCGGGCGGCGCCTCGGCAGCGAGCTCCTCCTCGCCGACGCCATGCACACCCGGATGGACGTTTTCATTACCATCGCCGTCCTCGGCGGGCTGGGGCTCTCGCTCGCGGGGCTGGGCTGGGCCGATCCGGTCCTCGCGATGATCGTCGCGCTCTTCGTCGCGCGCGCCGGCTACATGATCGTCCGGGAGGCGATGCCGACGCTCGTCGATGAGCGGGCCTACGAGGCGACGACGATCCGGGCAGAAGCGGAACGGGTCACCGGCGTCCATGCCGCGTATGCGATCCGGTCTCGCATCGCCGGGGCAGCGCGCTTTGCGGAGCTGACGATCTCGGTGGACGGAGCGGCGGACGTGGCGAGCGCGCATCTCATCGCCGACGAGGTCGAGCACCTCCTCCGCGACCGCCTGCAGCTGCACGAAGTCGTCGTGCACGTCGAGCCATGCTGAGGACCACCGAAGCGGTTCGCGCCCGGCAGCGCCGGCCGCTGCCTTCGCTCAAGCAGCAGTATCTCGAATACGTCCTGCAGCGCATCGAGACCTACAAGAATTCCCTTGGCCGCACCCGCCTGATGGAGATGGCGAGCGAGGCTGCGGCGGAGATGCAGGACAGCTATGAGGGCCAGTTCCTCCTGACGGAGGTCCTGATGCAGGAAGCCGTCGACCGCATGATCGTCCGGCAGCTCAAGCTTCCTCCCTTCAGCCGGTGGAAGCAGCAGTACACCCGCCTCCGGAAAGCGCAGCGCGAGCCGACGCACTGGCGCCTCGAGCCGGACTGCGCGCTTGCAGCCCTCCTTCCGCGGCTCGAGCCGGAGGATGTGACGCTGGTCGTGGGCGCCGGCGCGGAACCGGCGGCCTATCTCCTGGCGGCCTACGATTCTTACGTGACGTTCATCGCGTCGGACATGGGCGCGGTCGAGCGCGTGGAGTCGGGACTCGCGAATGAGGGGCTCGCGTCGACCGCCGACTGCTTCTTCGTGCAGCCGGGATGCTGGCTCCCGACCTTCCCCGCTCTGCTCGATCTCGTCGTCATCGACGCGGCGTCACTCGGCGAGATCGATTCCCCCACCCGCGCCGCGTTCATCCGCCAGCTTCAGGAAGTGACCGGACCCTGCGGCGTGCACGTCCTGATGCCGGGGCGCAGCGGCCTGGCCCCGGAAGCGCTCCTGGGACCGTACGATGGATGGGCACGGGACGAAGTGGCGCGCTCCCGTCGCCGGGGCTCCGCCCGTCGGAGCCCCGGTCTC
>DASTUP010000188.1:0-26567 GCA_035759585.1 Gemmatimonadales bacterium
GCTGGGTGACTATCACAGCTACGTGACGGCCGACAACGCGCGGGCGCTCGAGTATTACGCGCGGGCACAGCGCATCGCACCGAACGACGCGGAGATCCTCTCCGGCGCTGCGCTGAGCGAGAGCAGCCTCGGCCGCTGGGACGCTGCGCTCGAGCATTTCGAGCAGGCACACGCACTCGATCCGCGATCCTTCCGGACCGCGCATCGACTGGCCCGCACCTATCTCTGGCTGCGCCGCTATCGCGAGGCCATGGCGGCCGCGGACCGCGCGCTCACGCTGGAGCCCGCGAGCCCCGCGGGAATCCAGCTGAAGGGCATGATCTTCCTGGCGCGCGGAGACCTCGGCGGGGCCCGCCGCGCGCTGGCGGCGGCCCCGCGTGAAGCCGATCCGACCACGCTCGTGAGCTACATGGCGCAGTTCTGGGATCTCTTCTGGGTCCTCGACGACAGGAACCAGCAGCTCCTGCTCCGGCTGGGGCAGGGGCCGTTCGGCGAATCGCGCGAAGGGTGGGCACTCGCTCTGGCGGGCACGCATGCGCTCCGGGGCAACGCGATCCGCGCGGCCGCCTATGCCGACACCGCGCGGACGGCTCTCGAAGAACGGCTCCGGCAGGGCGACGATGCGCAGCTGCGCGTGCTCCTCGGCACGGCGCTCGCCTACCTCGGCCGCAAGGACGCGGCAATTCGTGAGGGAAAGCGCGCCGTGGAGATGCTGCCGGTCAGCAGGGAAGCGTTCGTCGGACCCTACATCCAGCACCAGCTCGCGCGCATCTACATCCTGGTCGGCGAGCCGGAGCTGGCGCTCGACCAGCTCGTGCCGCTGCTCGGCATTCCCTACTTCCTCTCGCCGGGGTGGCTGAAGATCGATCCGACGTTCGAGCCGCTGCGGGGGAATGCGAGGTTCGAGCGGCTCGTGGGGGAGTGACCGCTTCAGGATTTCATGCCCCGAGCCCGCAGCAATGCCTGCAGCTCGTTCCACTGCTGCTTGTCGTACTCCGGATGTGACTTGTCCCGCCCCCAGAGCCGATGGAACAGATCGGCAATTCGCCGCTCGTCCACCGTCCGGAGCGCCGGCTCGCGGGGGCCGGGGTTCTGCAGGGGGCCGGTCTCCTCGAAGCGCCGCTGGCGGATCACCACCTCGTCCGCCTCGTGCACGTCCACGATCATCGATCCCGCGTGATACCGCCGCCCCGACACCGCCACGTCCTGCATCAGGAACGGCCGGTTCAGGATCCACCAGGCGTTGAACAGCATCGCCGCCGCCGGCGCCCCGCCCTTCCTCGGCCGGAGCGGCGCCCACGCCCGGAAGCGCGCCGCGATGATCACCCGAAAGGGAAAGTCGGGATAGTCCTCGGGCCCGGTGAAGAGGACGATCTCGTTCCGCGCGATCTCCAGCGTGCCGGTCACGGCGATCACCTGGCTGGAGACGAGCTGGGAGAAGCTGTCCGGATCGAGGTGTACGAGCTTCATGGAGACATGGTCGGGGTGGGGTGACGGAGGCGGACGGGGCGGAGGGGCATGGGCCCGCCGAGTTTCGCGGGCTCATGCCATCGGCCGGAAACTCTACTCGGCGCTCAGTTCTCCAATCCGTTCCCATCCCGCCTGCGGCTTGAGCACCACCGCCACCACCAGATAATCCGCTCCGTCCGCAACCGACACGCCCTGCTCCCGCAGCGATGCGCTGATCTCCTCGGGCTTCAGCTTGTACAGTCCGCCCGTGATCGCATCCACCGCAAGGCCAGGCAACCCGCCGAACACGAGGTTCCCCCAGACCCAGCCGCTCGTGGCCCGCGAGATCGGCATCTCGAACGGCTCGTAGCCGTCCATCTCGATGCGGATGACGTGCTTGTCCTTCCGCTTGAGGTCGGCCACGTACGGCGTCACGCCCGCCGCCACGCCGTCCACGATCACCCGCGCCCCGGTGGGCGCGCTGCCGATCGCGACTTCCTGCGTGGACCCATGCATGATCGTGGCGCAGCCGGCAACCAGCGCCAGGCTGCCCGCAAGCGCGAGCTGGCCGAACCAACGGTGCAAACGCATCGCTCTCTCTCCCTGTGATTGGATTCAGCCGGGAATGGCTGGTCACGCACAGTGGATGCGGGGTATGACACCGGGCACGAAGTGACTGCGCAGCTCATCGGCTTCAGGCGGTTGTCACAGCGAAGCGAGATATTGGTGCGGAGCGGGCGGGCGAAGTGGCGGGAAGTAAGCACGGCATGATAGAAGGCCCGGGTCTTCGACCCGGGCTTCGATGTCGGGATAAGGCACGTCGTCGCTTTCTCGCGGCTGAAGCCGCGGCTCGGCTGATGTCCGCTGAAGCGGACTCGGCCCGTGGCGGCCGGGAGCTCCCGGCGTCAGACGCATAGCTCGATCCACGCCGATTCCGATCCGACGCCGATCCCGATCAAGGGTCGATCTCGTTCCCACATCGATCTCGACCGAACATCTACTCACGGTATCGCAATGCTCGCTGTACGACGGCGGGTGCCGGCTGCGGAGTGGCGTTGCCGTAAGCCGAGTGGACCAGGGTTGTTCGTGAAAGGAGCATCAGGGACTGAGGAGCCAACAAAGTGTCTCTTCTCTGTGTCCTCTGCGGCGCTCTGTGGCTCTGTGGTTACTCTCGGCTCGCCCGTAGATTGGACGACGCCGGGTGCGCCTGGCCTGGCACCAGGTTGCGCGGGCTAGATCCCTCGCTGCGCTCGGGATGACACACTCGTCGGGATGACAGCCGCCTCCAGCGGCCGGAGATTCGACTCACCCCCAACAACGACACGCCCATCACGTCCCCTGAGGCCCCCGCCCGCCTCGCCGCCGCGCTGCACGGCCGCTACCGCTTCGAGCGCGAGCTCGGCGCCGGCGGCATGGCCACGGTCTACCTCGCGCACGACCTCCGCCACGAGCGCGAGGTCGCGATCAAGGTGCTGCACCCCGATCTCGGCGCCACGCTCGCGACGGCCGGTGGCTCGCCTACGGATCGGACGGCTCGGGCAAGGACGAGATCTTCGTGCGGCCGTTCGGCTCGGCCGGCGCACAGCGGATCCAGGTGAGCGTGGCCGGGGGCAACGAGCCGCTCTGGTCGCACGACGGCCGGGAGCTCTTCTATCGGGATCTCGGAAACAACCTCGTCTCCGTCACCATCGGCCCCGGCGACGAGTTCCGCGTGCTGTCGCGCCGAGTGCTCTTCTCCACGGCCGGCTACCAGCAGGACGTGCGCAACCGGAGTTACGGCGTGAGCCCGGACGACGAATCATTCTACTTCGTCGAGCGGACGGCCGCGGCGTCGAACGGCGTGGTGGTGGTGAGGAACTGGCTCGAGGAGGTGGAGCGGGGGCTGGAGGGGGAGTAGGACATGCGCACCCACGTCCTCCTCTACGGCCTCCTCGCCGGCCTCCTCATCGCCGGGCTCAAGCTCATCGAATACCGCTGGCTCCTGGTGAGGCACTCGGTTGAGATCTACGCCGCCCTCGTGGCCGCCATCTTCGCCGCCGTCGGCATCTGGCTCGGCCGGCGCCTCACCCGGCCGAAGGAGACTGTCGTGGTCCGCGAGGTCCCCGTCCCCGCCCCGGCCGAATTCGTGCGGGACGAAGTCCGGCTCGATTCGCTCGGCATCACCCCGCGCGAGCTGGAGATCCTCGGGCTCATCGCCCAGGGCCTGAGCAACCGGGAGATCGCGGCGCGAATCTTCGTCAGCGAGAACACCGTGAAGACGCACTCGAGCCGGATCTTCGACAAGCTCGGGGCGCGGCGGCGGACGCAGGCGGTGCAGATCGGGAAGCAGCTTCGGATCATTCCGTGAGCATGGCAGCATGACACTTTCGGATGATTTTCCCGGCTATCCGGCCGAAATCACCCGTTCGGGTGATGCGCGGCGGGGGGGTGGGCGATAGACTCGGGGTGCGGGACTCGAGTCTCGGGTCTCGGGTCTCGGGTCTCGGAAGGCGATCCCTAGCTCCGAGTCCAGAGTCCAGAGTCCCGAGGCCCGCGTCCAGAGTCCAGAGTCCCGAGCCCAGAGCCCAGAGTCCCAACCCTCGAGCCCCGAGCCCCCATGCGCCGCTACGTCCTGACCTACGGCCTCATCGCCGGTGCCATCCTGTCCGTGCTGATGGTCATCTCCATGAGCATCCACGACCGGATCGGCTTCGACCGCGCCATGATCGTCGGGTACACGACGATGGTCATCGCGTTCCTCATGATCTTCTTCGGGGTGAAGGCGTACCGCGACAACGAGCACCCCGACGGCCTGACCTTCGGCCGCGCCTTCGCGACCGGGCTCCTGATCAGCTTCGTCGCCACCGCCTGCTACGTGGCCACCTGGCAGGTGGTGTCCCGCACCATGGCGACCGACTACCTCGAGAAGTACGCGGCCTACACCCTGGAGAAGTCGCGCGAGGCGGGCGCGAGCGAGGCGGAGCTGGCCGCGGAAGCGAAGGAGATGGCGGAGTTCCAGGAGATGTACCGGAATCCACTGGTGAACATCGCCTTCACGTTCGTGGAGCCGCTGCCCGTGGGGCTACTGATGAGTCTGGTGGCGGCGGGGGTGTTGAGGCGGAAGGCGGTGGGATAGGGAGGCGGACAGGTCGCACATCGAGGACTCGTCGCACGGGGATGCGAAAGGCCCAAAGTGCCCTCCGTCTACCCATCTACCTAGCTACCTAGCTACCTCAAATCCCCCCCCCCGCCCCCCGCTCCCCGCCCCAACACCCCCCGCACCTTCGCCACCACCTCACTCGGCGAAAACGGCTTCGCCAGGAACGCCGCCTCCCCCGGCACCAGCCCCCGCCGCCGGATCTCCTCGCCCGGATATCCCGACATGTAGATCACCGGCACGGCCGGGTGCGAGTCCCGCAGCGCCTCGCCGAGCTCGCCGCCGTTCATCCCGGCCATCACGACGTCGGTGAGCACCAGCGCGATCGTCCCCCGGTCGGCCGTCATCAATGCGCGCGCATGATGACCATCCGAAGCCTCGATCACCGCATAGCCGGCCGCCTCGAGCGACCGCCGCGCCATCGCCCGCACCGCCGCTTCGTCTTCCACCACCAGCACGGTAAGCCCCGACCGCGGCGACCTCCTCCGCTCGTGCCGGGCCCCCGCCGCCTCGTCCGCCTTGTCCGCCTCGTCCGTCTCCGTCGCCGCCGGCAGATACACCTTCATCGCCGTCCCCTTCCCGACCTCGCTGTACCCCCAGATGAATCCGTCGTGCTGCTTCACGATGCCGTACACGGTGGAGAGACCGAGGCCGGTGCCTTCGCCGAAGACCTTCGTGGTGAAGAAGGGCTCGAAGATGCGGCGCAGCGTTTCGCGGTCCATCCCCGCGCCGTCGTCCGCCACGACCATGCGCACGAACGTCCCCGGCGTGACGATGACGTCGTGCGCCTGGCCGAACGCCGCGTCGAGCTCGACCTCGTCGAACGTGATCGTGACGGTGCCGCCGGTCCGCATCGCGTCGCGCGCGTTGGCGACGAGGTTGATCAGCACCTGCTCGATCTGCGTGCGGTCGGCGAGGATCCGGCGGCGGCTGTTCGGCGCCGGGATGACGAGCGACTTGTCGCTGCCGAGGATCCGGCCGAGGACGTTCTCGAGCTCGATGGCGAGGCGGTGCGGATCGAGGAGCTGCGGCTGGGTGACCTGCCGGCGGCTGAAGGCGAGGAGCTGCTGCGTGATCCGCGCCGCGCGCTGCGCCGAGCGGAGCATGTCGGTGACGTCGGGCGCCTGGGGGTGATCGGGTCCGATCCCGTCGAGCACGAACTGTCCGAAGCCGAGGATGGCTGTCATCTGGTTGTTGACCTCGTGCGCCACGCCGCCGGCGAGGGTGCCCACCGCCTGCAGGCGCTCCGCCTGGCGGAGTCGCTCCTCGACGCGCACCCGGTCGGTGATGTCGCTGTGCACGGCGACCCACTCGCGCACATCGCCCTGCTCGTCGAGCACCGGCACCGCGCGCAGCGCGAAGCGCCGGTAGACGCCGTCGTGCCGCCGCACGCGATGCTCGAAGGTGAGCACGCTGCGCGTGCGCACCGCCTCGTGCCACGCGTCGAGCGTCGGCTGGGCGTCATCGGGGTGGACGGCGTCGGCCCAGCCGTAGCCCTGGTACTGCTCGTACGTCTGGCCGGTGAACGCCGCCCACTGCGGCTGCTCGCCCGTCATCCGGCCGGAGGCGTCGTTGGTCCAGAGCATGTCGGTCACCGCTTCGAGCGCCGCGCGGAAGCGGGCCTCGCTGTCGCGGAGCGCGAGCTGGGCCTGGTGCAGCTCGGTGATGTCGATCTGCACGAGCACGATCTCGAGCAGCGCGCCCGCCGGGTCGCGGATCGGGTAGAAGTGGCCCTGGATCCAGAAGGTGTGGCCGCGCCCGTCGGTCTCGCGCGCGATGTCGTAGTGCACCGACGGCAGCGTCACCGCCTCGCCCGCGAGCGCGCGCGCGACGAGCGGCCGGTATCCCTGCGCCTCGAGCTGCGCATCGCCGAGAAGCGTGTAGCCGGCCCGCGCATCGGCGAGCGTCACCCCCCACTTCCGCTCCCACGCCGGATTCGCCGCGACCGGATGCCCGGCGAGGTCGAAGACGAGCGTGGGCAGGGGCGACTGCTCGATGAGTGCCCGCGACCGCGCCTCGCTCCGCTGCAGCGCGCGCTCGGCGGCCTGGCGTTCGGTGACGTCGCGGATGATGCCGGTGAAGGTCCGCTCGCTGCCCTCGGTCGATTCGCCGAAGGCCACTTCGAGGGAAATCTCGTGGCCGTCGCGATGGCAGCCCGGCAGCTCCGCCCGACGCCAGTCGAGCCGGCGCGTGCCGGTCACGAGGTAGCGCTCGAGTCCTCCGCTGTGCCGGTCCCGGAGCGCCTCCGGCATGAGCCGCGTGAGGCTCCGCCCGATGAGCTCGTCCGGCGAGTAGCCGAAGATCCGCTCGACGGCGGGATTCGCGAAGAGGATGATGCTGTCGGTATCGATCGTCAGGATGGCGTCGGACGCGGTTTCCACCAGCGTCTGATACCGGTCGGAGGTGACGCGGAGATCGGTGGTGACCTGCTTGAGGTCGCTCCGGTCGCGCATGACCTTGCCGTAGCCGACCAGCTCGCCGGCGGCATCGCGGATGCTCGACGTCCGGCCGCCGGCCCAGAAGCGCCGTCCGTCCTTCCGGAGCATCCAGCGATCGTTGCTCGACGAGCCCTTCGCCGCGGCCTCGGCGAGCTCGCGCTCGGGGATGCCGGCGGCGCGGTCCTCGGGCACGAAGAGAAGGGACGCGTCGAGGCCGATGAACTCGTCCTCCGCGTACCCGAGCACGTTGAGCGCGCCGAGGTTCCAGGTCGTGATCCGGCCGTCGAGGTCGATCCCGAAGATCGCGTAGTCCCTGACCTGATCGACCAGCCGCCGCACGAAGTCGTCCGTCACCGAATCCCCGTGATCGGAGTTCCAATGGCCGTCGGGCGACGGCACCGAACGGGGAATGTGTGCGACGAGAGGGGGATGACGCGGTGAGCGCGATTACGAGAAGGTCACTCCACCCCCAGCGCTCCGATCACCGCCCGTACGATCCCACCCTGCCCCGCCTTGAACTGCAGGAGCTTCGAGCCGCCGCGCTCCACGGCATTCCGCACCCGCGCGGTCGATGAATGGCTGGCGAAGCGGACATCGCAGATGACGAGCGTATCGGGCGGGAAGCGGTCGGGGACGCCGGGGCCGTTCAGCTCGTAGACCCTGACGTCGGCGCCGACGGCGCGCAGCTCTTCGGCCATCGCGTGCCGCGCGTTCCCGCGGTCCTGCCCGGTGCAGAGGGCGATGGTGACGCCCGCGAGCAGGTCGGGCTCCCACATCGGCTCCGGCGGATCGGGAATCGGATCCGGCGACCCCGCTTCCGCCGCTGCGCGCGCTTCAGCGAGCAGGAGCTGCAGGAGCCGCACGTTCCGCTCGAGTCGCGACACCTGCGACCTGAGCGGCGCGACTTCGTCCTCGGCGCGCTCGAGCCGGGTGCGCAGGTCCTTCTTCGCGAGCCGGAGCCGCTCGGTTTCGCGATGGTGCGCCTCGAGCTCCCGGCGGAAGTCCGCGATCTCGCGGCGGAGCGCGTCGAGCTCGAACGCGGCGGCGTCGGGCTCGTCACGCGCTTCGAGATCCGTCAGTGACGGCTCCTCGTATTCGTCATCGTCGAATTGCGTGTCGGCGGAGCCCTGGGCGGCCAGCGTGTCCGCGACGCGCGTCATGTCCTCGAGCCGGCCGAGGAGACTCCGGGCGATCGTGGACCAGATCAGCTCCCGCGATTCCGGCCGCGACCACCACTCCTGCGCATGCGCCTTCGCCTCCGGCCAGCCCGTGATGCCCGTGCCCCGGAGGTAATGGAACAGCTCGCGCGCGAGCGGCACGCTTCGGCGGTCGAGGAGCGAGCGGCCGCCCGTGCCGGCGAGGAGCGCGGCGCAAAGCGCCGCAATGACGGGCTCGGGCCGCTCCCGCCGGGCCCACGCCTTCCAGTAGCGCACGAGCGAGGCAATCGGCAGGTCCGCCGTCGGCGCCCCGACCCACTCCGCCGCGAGCTCGGGATCGAAGGCGAACGGGAGATTGGCGAGCACGAGCTCGGCGTCGTCGCCGCCGGTCTCGCTCGGCGAGAGGAGCCCGGCGAGCATCGGCGCGACCGGCACCAGAAGCGGAAGCGCGATCGTGTCGGCGGGACGCGACGCCGCGCGCGCCGCTTCGGCGCTTTCGCGCTCGACCGGTCCAGATCGCCGCGCGATCTCCGCCCGGATGCCGTCCAGGTCCCGCTCGGCGACCCGCTCGAAGCGGGGCTCCGCCGCGTCATCTTCCGGCTCGACGAGCGTGGTCCACCACGCATCGCCGATGCGCATGCCCGGCCGCCACGCGCCGCCGATCGTCACGATCTCGAGCCGGTCGAGTGCGCCTTCGTCGACCCACACCGTCGCGAAGCCCTCGCCGTCGCTTCCCTCGATCGTGAACTCGACGTCGGTGAGGTCGAGGTCGCCGACCGGAGCGAGCGCGAGCTCCGCCGGAATCTCGAAGTCCACGATGACCCCTCGCGGATCCTCCGTGCGCGCGATGACCGCCGCCGCGCCGAGCTGGGCTCGGAGGGCGGCGAACAGCTCGTCGTCGCCGGCGAGGAGGAGGTCGAGGATGCGGGACTCGTTTTCGGTGAGCATGGGTGGAGAATACTACCATCGGAGCGGATGCCGGCGATTGCCCGGGTCTTCGACCCGGGCCTTTCTGGGCGCGGA
Source organism: Gemmatimonadales bacterium (assembly GCA_035759585.1). Classification (GTDB taxonomy): domain Bacteria; phylum Gemmatimonadota; class Gemmatimonadetes; order Gemmatimonadales; family GWC2-71-9; genus CAMLLJ01. Next base: position 9,204 of record DASTUP010000188.1, read on the forward strand.
GAGGAACCTCGCCGCGCCTGGTTCGCGGCTGAAGCCGCGGCTCGGCTGGTGTCCGCTGAAGCGGACTAGCCCCGCTCGACCTGGCGTTCTTCGAGCGTCGCGGGCATCCGGGTATAGCGTCGGTTGGGTCGGGATGCATGTGAAGTTCCAGGCGTGCCTCGGTGCATCGGGGCCCGTCGGCTTCAGCCGACATCAGCCGAGCCGCGGCTTCAGCCGCGAGACGGATTGTTCCGCCTTCCTCTGGCCCGCCGGCACCCCACGCGGTAAGCTAGGGCATCCCCATCCGACAGGTCCCTCTGACCGAGGATGCTTTCGCGCTGCTCGAGGCCGCCCTGGCCGATCGCTATGCGTTCGATCGCGAGCTCGGGCGCGGGGGCATGGCCGCCGTCTACCTCGTGCGGGACGTCCTGCACGACCGGCCGGTGGCTCTCAAGGTCCTTCTCCCCGAGCTTGGCGCGGCCGTAGGCGCCGAGCGATTCCTCCGCGAAATCAGGCTCGCCGCGCGGCTCCAGCATCCCAACATCCTGCCGGTGCTCGACTCGGGCGAATCGGCCGGGCAGATCTGGTACGCGATTCCCTTCATCGAGGGGGGATCGCTCCGCCAGCGCCTGGCGCGCGAGCCGCAGCTGCCCCTGGGCGAGGCGGTACGGATTGCGACGCAAGTCGCATCCGCGCTCGCGTTCGCGCATGGCCGGGGCGTCGTCCACCGGGACGTCAAGCCGGAGAACATCCTGCTCGCGGGCGATCAGTGCGTGCTCGCGGACTTCGGGATCGCGCATGCGCTCGACGCCGCCGGCACCGAGCGGCTGACCGGGACAGGTCTCTCGCTCGGGACGCCGGGCTACATGAGCCCGGAGCAGGCGACGGCCGATCGCAACCTGGACGGGCGCAGCGACATCTACTCGCTCGGCTGCGTCGTGTACGAGATGCTCGCCGGCGAGCCTCCCTTCACCGGGCGCACGCCGCACGCGATCCTCGCGCGCAGCCTGAGCGAGCCGGTCCCGCAGCTTCGAACGGTTCGCGACGTGCCCGAAGAGGTCGAGCAGGTCGTCACGCGGGCGCTCGCACGCTCGGCCGCGGATCGCTTCGCCGATGCGGGACAGTTCGCGCATGCCCTCGCGGATGCCGCGGCAGTCGAGACGGTCTCTCGCCGGGTGCCGGCGCCCGCGTCCGGCCGCCGCAGGCGCCGGGCCCTGCTCGGTGGAGTCGCCGTGCTTTGCGCCGTGGCGCTGGCTGTCGCGGCGTACGTGCGCCTTCGTCCGGCCGCGGACGTCACGCTCGACCCGAACCTGCTCGCCATCGCACCCTTCGACGTGCTCGATCCCTCCCTGGAGCTCTGGCGCGAGGGGCTGGGCGATATCCTCTCGCGCAGTCTCGATGGCGCAGGACCGCTCCGCACCGTTTCACCGAGCGTGACGCTCCGCCGGTGGGAGGGCCGTGCGGACCGCGAGTCCGCCGCGAACCTCGCGCGCCGCACCGGCGCGGGGCTGGTCGTGTTCGGTGCGGTGGTGCCGCGAGGGCCCGATTCCGTGACGCTTCGCGCTGCCGTGCTGGACGGCACCGGCGCCTCCGCTCAAACAGACATCGAGGTATCCGGGGAGTCGGCGCGCATCGGAGAACTGGCCGACTCGCTCGGCATCGGGATTCTCCGCAGCCTCTCGCGCGGCCGTCCGATCGGGTCGGTGCGCCGGGTCTCGCTCGGCTCGAGCTCGCTCCCCGCGCTCAAGGCGTTTCTCCAGGGCGAACAGTTCTATCGGCGAGGGCACTGGGATTCCGCATTGGTCCGGTACGATGCAGCGGTGGCCGCCGACAGCGGCTTCGCGCTCGCGCTCCGACGCATGGGGTTGGTACTGGGGTGGAATCCCCCGACGGTCGGGGCATACCAGCCATACGAGTCGTACAAGCGTCGCGCCGTGCTCCTCAACCGGGGACTCTCTGCGAAGGACAGCCTGCTCATCGCCGCGGATTCGCACTATTTCGCAAGCGTCGATGCCGCGAGCGCCCGAGACATGGTCGCGTCGCGCTACCGGGGCGTGGCAGCGACTGAAGAGGCGGTGCGCCGGTATCCGGACGATCCCGAGGTGTGGTACGAGCTGGCGGAGACGCGCAATCATGAGCCGCCCCCGATCAGGGCTGCGCCCGACGTGCAACTCGCGATTTTCGAGCGCGCCGTCGCGCTCGATCCCGGATTCGCGCCGGCCTACGAGCATCTGCCCGAGCTCGCCATGCTATCGGGCCAATCCGAGCTGGCCAGGCGTTACGCCGCGGAATATGTGCGCCTGGATCCTACATCCCCGCATGCCCTGGGAGCGAGATTCGCGGCGTTGATGCTCGACACCAGCGCGAGCGGTCGTGCGGAAGCGGCGCGCGCGCTCGATACCGTGTCGGTACAGACAATTTTCGTTACGGGCGCGGGCGCACTGGGGTTCTGGCGCGATTCAGGCGAAACGGCGATTCGCGCGTTCCGACGCATGGCCGACCCGAACCGCGCCGCCGGAGGCTCCATTCCGTGGGTACTGGATACCGTGATGTGGCCGCAGTACCTCGCCGCGGCCCTGACGTCCCGCGGCCATCTGCACGAAGCCTACCGGACCGACAGCCTCCTGCTGCACGATGCCTCGGCGTCCCGGTTCAGCTGGTTCGCGGATCCATTCCTCGACCTGAGCCTGCTCGGGATCATCCCCGACTCTGTCGCCCGGGCCACCTTCGCCCGCGGCCTCGAACAGGACGCGGGTTGGGGCGGGTCATTAACCATGGGGCGCCACCTTCGCGGCTTGCCGTGGTGGCTCTCCCGCCGTGATACCTCGGCGCTGGCGCGCTTCGCCGCTCGCGCAAGAGTCGTGACTCCCCAATCCGGCTCGCCATGGGTCGAGATGCGGGCCCGGCTTCTGGGCGGGATGGCAGAGGCGTTCTACAGTCTTGCACGCGGAGATTCGACCGGGGCACTTCGCCGCATGGAGGCGATACCCGACACACTCTGCATGGTGGACGACTACGCGTCCAACTGCTTCTATCTGCGGCTGACCCAGAGCCGAGTGCTCGCCGCGCGCGGGGACCTTCGGCGCGCTGCCGAACTGCTCGAGTACTGGCGGTGGCAGGAAATGGGGTCCAATGCGGGATTCGTGCTGGCGACGCTGGAGCGCGGGCGGCTGGCGGAACAGCTCGGCGAGAAAGAAAAGGCGATGGAAAGCTATCGATTCGTGGTGGCCATCTGGCGCCGAGCCGACGTGGAGCTCGAGCCGTTCGTCAGCGAGGCGCGGGAGGCGCTGGCGAGGCTGTCCGGGGACTGACCGCGCTGACGGTGCCTGCAAGCTCACATTTCCTGGACGCGTCGCAGGACGCCGGAAAGGTGAACGCCATCGGAGCCAGGTCGCTTCAGCGACACATACCCGGATGCCTGCGACGTTCGAAGAACGCCAAGTCGAGCGGGGATAGTCCGCTTCAGCGGACACGAGCCGAGCCGCGGCTTCAGCCGCGAGTGCCGCCCTACCTCTCCGGCCCAGTCACCCTCGTCCTCATATCCGCCAGCACCGGCTGCAGCTCCGCATCCGCCCGCCGCCAGAGCGCGAGCAGCCGCGTGCGTGCCGCCTGCGCGCGGTCGCGGTCGCCGCGCGCGTCGTAGAGCTCGACGAGCCGCATGAGCGCGGGGCCGAGCTCGAACGCGTCCACCTCGTAGCGGAAGAACCACGGCGTGGCGAGGTATCGCTCCCACGTCTCGATCGCTCCGGCGGCATCGCCCTGCGCATCGAGCGCGCGCGCGAGCTCGGGGAGGCCGCAGAGGGTGCACCAGTGCGCCGACGCGGTGCGGCGGAGAAGCGGCGCCGCGCGCGACGGCTGGCCCTCCGCGAGGAGGATCGTTCCCTCGGTCCAGGCGAGCTCGGTATCGAGCAGCGGGCCGGCGGCGCGACTGCCGCGGGCGCGCGACATGAGTTCGCGCGCGCGCCGCGTGTCTCCCGCCGCGGCGTAGAACCGCGCGAGCTCGGGGTACGGGCGGTCGCCCGGGAGCATGCTGTCGAGCGGCATGCGGGCGAGGGCCGAGTCGACCACGGCGATGGCGCCGGCCGTGTCGTGCCGGAAGTGAAGCCGGATGCGGCCGAGCATCTGCGCGCCGTACAGACGTCGGCTCCACGAGCCGCTCGCCGCCGCAAGGAGCTGCTGGGTGCGCCAGTGCCGCTCGGCCTCCTCGAAGCGCCCCTGCGTCATCACGATGCCCGCCATCTGCTCGAACGCGTCCACCAGTGAAAGCGTGTCGCCCTGGTTCGCGGCGATCGTCGCCTCGGACTTCCGCTCCGCGCCCTCCCAGTCCCCCTGCGCCGAAGCCTGCTGTACCTCGACCGTGAGGAGGAGGAGATTGTCGGGCGCGCGGCGGCCGATCAGGTCGAGCGTGCGCCGCGAGTCCTCGTACTTCCCGGCGAGGAGCTGCGCGCTCTGCAGGCCGAAGTAGAGCTGGATGATGGACGAGTCCACCTCGATCGAGCGCGCCCAGAGACTCTCGGCCGCCGCGTGGTTGCGCGCGTCCCGGTGCACGAGGGCCAGGTTGTTGAGCACGACCGCCTGCTGCGGATACCGCGCCACGTATTCGTCGTAGGCCCGGATGGCGCGCGGATAGTCGCCGCGCGAGTATGCGTCGACGGCGACGAGGACCTGGCGGTCCTGGAAGGGGAGCCGGTCGAGGTGCGCCATGGCCCGGAGCCGCGCCCGCTCGGCGCGCCCCGGCTCGGCGAGCGCCGTGTAGATGTGCGAGAGCGAGAGGTGCGCGCTGGCGAAATTGCTGTCGAGCGCGATCGCTTCCTCCAGGCGCGGGATGGCGCCCATCCGGTCGGCGCCGTAGAAGAGCCGCATTCCCTCCGTGTACTTGCGCAGCGCGGGGAGCGACGCCGTCACCTCCTGCGCGAGCGGCGGGAAGCTGCGCAGATCACGGAGCGATTCGCCGAGACGGTAGCGCAGCGTTTCGCTCGCGCGGTCCACGGCGCCGATGAGGCCGGTCGAATCCGCCGCCGTTTCCCTCACCGCAGCCAGCACTTCACCCGACTCGGCGCCCACGAGCTCCACGGTGAGCCCCCATCCGCCGCCGATCCGCGCGACGCGACCCACGACGAACGCCTTCACGCCCTCGCGCACCGCGAGATCGCGCGCGAGCGAATCGTTCACCGCGAGGTCGGCCGAGCGCTCCATCCGCGCGAGCGCGGCGCGCACCTGGCGGGGCGTCATCACCTGCACGTGCGGCGACTGCGCGAAGTCCACCCGGAACGCGTCCGCGATGGCGATCGCGAGCGCCGTGTCGCCCGCCGCGTCGGTGAAATCCGCGACGAGCAGCCGGTCTCGCGGCGCGATGGCCCCGGCGTCGATGAGCGACGGCTCGCGACGCTCCTCGGCGGCGGGACGGCGGGCGACGAGAATCGCGGCGATGATGGCGACCGAGGCGACGGCGGCGAGCGGGAGCCAGCGGCGGCGGCGGGGGGCGGTGGAGTCGGACGGGTCGGACAGCTCGGACGGGGTGTCATTGCGGGGATCCCGCGCAGCGGGCGACGCGGCAATCGGGTCGCCCGACGGGACCGGCGTTTCGACCCGGGCGGCGCGCAGCTTCGCTGCCAGTGCGGCCGTCTCGGGCGATGGGTCTGCGTCGAACTCGCGCCGCTGCCGGGCGGCGAATTCGTCGTAGGTGCGCAGCGCGCCCGCCCTGTCGCCCATCCGATCCTGCAGCGTCATCAACCGCCGCCACCCGCCCTCCTGATCGGGCTCGAGCTCGCAGGCGCGGCGGCCGAGCGCTACGGCCGCGTCCCCCCGCCCCGCCGACTCCGCGGCGTCGGCCGCCGTCCAGGCGGCGGTCGAGGCGTGGCGGCGGAGGCGGGAGCGGGTCCGGTCCACCCATTCCTCCAGCTCCGGGGCCACGTCCGGCACGTGGAAGCCGGCGAGGAAATCCCCCTCATATAAGGAAAGGGCCCGCTCCGGCTCGCCGGCCGCGACGAGGCGCTCGAACTCGACCGCGTCGGAGCGGAACCGGTCGCCGCTCACGGACAGCTCCTCACCCGCCCCGACCAGCACGTCCTCCCCGACCACCCGCCTGAGGTAATGCAGCGCCTGCCTGAGCGCCCGCCGCGCCTCGTCGTCGCCGAGTTCCGGCCAGAAGAGGGCGAGCAGCACGTCTCGGCGCACCGGCCCCTTTTCCGACATGAGGGCCAGATAGGCGAGGAGGGCGAGGCGCTTGGGCTGGGCCGCGGCGGGCGGGGCAACATCGCGAATCGGGACTCGGGGTTCGGGACTCGAGTCTCGAGCTCCCTCCCTCCCCGGATCCCGAGTCTCGCCTCCCGAGTCCCCCTGCAATCGCACGCGACCGAGTGTCTGGAGCTGGATCATGAGTCAGAGGGCTAAGTGAAGGCGCACCCTACGGTACGGGCCCGTGCAGCGTCGCGCAACTCGGCGCCGGGGGCTGCCGTTACCGCGCGGTAACGGCTCCTGGCGCAGCGCGGCGACGGCGGCCTCGCAGTTTCGGCCCGTCCGTTCGATCCGCACACCGTCGCCGAGGACGTCATGCCGAGCCGCAACCCGACCGAACCCGCGCCGCGCGCCGCGTTCCTTGCGGTGCTTCTTCTCGCCGTTCCCGGGGCCGCCTGCAGCGACCGCGCCGGCGCCGAGCAGGGTGCCGATTACGCCGCCGATCTCGAGAACGGTGACGACACTCCGGCCAGCGTCAACGTGGATCCGTGCGGGCTCCTCACGCGTGAAGAAATCTCGGAGCAGCTCTACCTCTCGCTTCCCCAGTCCCAGCGCGACCACTACTCCACCCCCGAGTTCGACGTGGAGACCGATCCCGCGGATTACGGCGCGTCTCGGATGTGCGCGTACCGGTTCCAGAGCCGGGATTCGGTGGGCGGTGGTCCGACGTGGCACAGCGACTTCGACCTGATGGTGTTCCCGTCGAATGCGATCGCACTCCCCGAGGACAGGCGGGAGCCACTCGCCGGAGCAGGCTCCGGGATGTTCAAGGAACGGGGAACGGCGGCGGGCTACTACGTGGTGAAAGGCGGGCTCGCCGTTTCGATCACGCGGTTCCCCGGACGTCAGGATGACGGAGAGGGCGGCCCGGACGCCGGGCGCGTCGTGCTCCTGCGTCGCATCGCCGAGCGGCTGCCATGACGACACGCGGCGCGTGCCTCGGCGCGATCGGCGCGGTGATCCTGCTGATGCCGCTGGCGCTCCCGGCGCAGGTGCCGGGCGCGCAGCGCACCGTGAGCGCCGTGGGCCAGCTCGGCCTCGGCGACACCATCGCGCGCGCCGGCGTCACGCGGCAGCTCGTCTGCCGCGGAAAGGAGGGCATCGACCTCCGCATTGACCGCGACTCGAGTCCCCGCGACCCGCGACTCGCCATGATGACGCTTCGGTACGACCGGAGCAGCGAGGCATCCGGCCTCGACTACGCGCGCCTGCAGCCCGGCGCCTGCACCTGGAATCCCGGCAGCTTCGACGGCGTTCCCCCCGAGCCGGGCGTCGTCCACTTCGACGTGCCGCGCGAGGCACAACCGTGGTCCGCCACGCACGAGCGGCAGCTCGACACGACGGCCACCGCTGCCGCGCACTACCCCGACGTGCACACGATGCCCCGCTACCTCGGCGATCCCGCGCATTTCTGGGTCTTCTACGTGGACGACGTGACCAACGTCTCGGTGAGCTTCGGCGCGCACGTCACCGAGCGCCGGCCGCCCACGCTCACGACGGTGCGCGGCAGGTACGAGACGCTGTCCGGCGCGTCTCTGCTGACCGACGGCATCTCGGGATCCGTACGCGACGCGTCGGTGCGCAGGGCAGGTGCCACGACCGACAGGGTGTCGAGCACGCGGAAGACCGGAACGGAGAGCGCCGCCGTCGGGACGCTCGTGCGTGCCGAGCTGCGGCTCGTCGCGGTCAATACCGTCCTCGATCGCTTCACCATCGAGTTCTCGGCGCGGCCGAATGCGACACCGTCGGTGCGATACAGCACGGAGCAGCCGATCAAGCGGGCCGGCACCGACGAATGGACTTTCCCCGGCGGCGTCGTGCAGGGAAGCGGTGCCGTCGAGGGCGGGTTCGCCGCGGAGGTCGCTGGCGGCGCGGCGAGCGGATTCAGGGCGACGTACACGGCGTGGTCACGCGTACCGCCCGAGCGGGGGAAGGTCTACCACTTCATCATCACCGTCCCGGCCACACCCGACCAGCCGATCCAGCAGCACGTGGGACAGCTCACCACCGTCGCGCAGCATGCGCGTGTGGTGTTCACCGCGTACAACCTGATCGACGCCTGGACCTACACCCAGTTCAATCTCTTCGCGGGTGAAGGCGCTCCCATCAAGCTGCGTACGGCGGAAGGGGCCTACCGCCTTACCGGCATTTCCAGGGACGTCGCGAATGCGCCGGATCTGCTGGAGATCCTGGTCCTCGCGGAGAGCTGGGAATCCAACCCCGACATTCTCGGCGACAAGAACTCCGCGACCGGCGTCGTCAATATCGGCATCACGCCGCTCGAGCGCTCCTTCAGGATCCCCTTCCGCATAAGATCGGGCACGGGCTGGGTCTGGCAGCTCGACTTCGATGCCCCGAAGCCGCCGTCGGTCCTCACGTTCGAGGTCGAGGGCTACATCGAGGTGACACGCCGATGAAGGCGACGGCGCTCCTCGCGATGCTCGCGGCCGCATGCAACCTGCGCGCCGACCGCGAGCGGCCGGCCGAGCCGGCTGCCGTTCAGGTCGCGGCGGCCGATGCCGGGTGCGCGCTCGACTCGGTGCGGCCGGTGAGCGTCGCGCCGGCGGCCGGACTCTGGGGCTATGAGGATCCGGAGACGTCGCATCGGGTGGCGGCGATGATCGGGCCGGTCGTGAGCGAGGCGGGCGCGGCGCGGGTCACGCGCAGAGTCGAGACGCTCGAGTCGCGACCGGGCGCCGACTCGATCCGCCACGGATCGGACACGGCGTCGCTGCATCTCGAGTTCATCCCTCCGTACGCCCGGCCCGCCGCTGTCTACTCGATCGGCGCGCTCGTTCGTCTCGCGGCGTACGAGCCGTGCGGCGGCCGGCAGCAGCCGCTCATCCGCTATCTCCGGCAGGACGAAACGGGCCGCGTGACCACCGACGTTCTCCTTCAACGCGAGGCCAAGCCATGAAAACGAAGTACCGTCTCGCGCTCGCTCTCGGGCTTGCGCTTCTCCCGTCCACGATGCTCGCACCGGCTGCCGCGGCCCAGGGCCGGAGTCCCGCGGACACGCGGATCGTGGAAAGTCACCGGCTCACGATGCCCATGCTCCGCAAAGTGCTGCCGGCACTCTACGCGCCGGGAGCTGAGAGCTGCCCGCGCGACCGGCGCGATCCGCGTACGCTGAGCCTCGCCGAGATGGCACAGATGATCGAGCGCTGCGCGCCGATGGCGCAGGCGCTGCGCCGTGCCGGCGTGCCGTCCCGCGAGGCCGCGCTCGTGATGGCGTCGGTGTATCGCACTGCCGAAGCCGTCGCCATCCGGCGGGGCGAGGTGAGCGCCGTCGATGCGGGACCACTGCGCGACAACGCGCTCCTCATGCAGCAGAACGACGCCGAGATCAAGCGGCTGACCGGAGAAGACTGATGCGATACAACGTCTGCTTTCGCGCGCTCGCCGCGCTTGCTCTCGCCCTGACGCCGCTCCCGCGTGCCGCAGCGCAGGATTCCGCGCCCGCGGGGCCGGCCGTCACACAGATCTGCCTCGCTCCGGCCAGTGTCGAGGCGGCGCCGAACGGTGTGGACCCGGTGGCCGCCGTCGGCGACGCGTTCGCCACGTTCCTCAACGGCCCCACGCTCGCCGTGCAGCCGCTCACGTCGCGCCTCCAGTCGCAGGCGCGGCAGGAAGCGAAGCTCGGCGGCTGCGGGTTCCTCCTCCTCACGACCGTGAAGCACGAGCGGAAGACCGGCGGCGGCGGCATCCTCGGCAAGATGGCCGGCGGCGCGGTGCAGCAGGGGGCGTGGGCGGTATCGGGATCGGTGGGCGGCTCGATGGCGGGCCGTGTCGCCGCCGGCGCCGTGGCCGGTGCCGCGAGCAGCACGGTCAACGACTACGCGATGGCCTCGCGGCAGAAGGACGAGCTCACGCTCACGTACCGTCTCGAGGACGGGAACGGGAAGCTTCTCGCCGAAGACTCTGAGAAGCGGAAGGCGAAGGCGGATGGCGAGGACCTGCTCACGCCGCTCGCGCAGAAGGCGTCGGAGGCGATCGCCGAGGCGGTGGCGAGATGACGGGCGTCGCGCAGCGCCTGACTGGCGCACTGCTTCTCGCCGGTGCCGCGGCCTGTGGCGGCGATGCCGGCGGGCAGGCCGGTGGTTCGGAGTCCAACGACACCGGTACGACGGCCGATGCCGCCCGCCCGCCCTTCGAGCTGGCGCAGGCACCCGATGATCCGTGCGAGTGGCTCACCCCCGCGGAGGCCGAGGCCATTCTCGGGAGCTTCAGCGCAGCGCCGGTGCGGGTCCGGCCCGGCCAGAATCCCACGCCTGATGCATACGGGACCGGGTGCCTCTACACGCTCGCCGTGCAGCCGCAGCTGGGCACGGGTACGGTGGTGCTCAGCGTTTCGCTCGCCGGCGGAGAAGCCGCCGATCTCGTGAGCAACGCCGCCGCGTCGATGTTCGGCGAGATCGTCGACACCTCGGGAACCGGCAGCGCCGCCCGGAGCGCGGGATGGGATCACGAGACGCGCCTCGGCACCAGCTACCTCGCGCGGATCGGGCACATCGGGGTGCAGGTGGACCGCGGATCGTTCGAGATCCCGGACGACAAGGCGAAGCAGCTCGCCGCCGCCGCGCGCGACAGGATGGCCGACCGCCCCTTCGCGAACCAGGTCGATCCGATGCTCGACTCGCTGCGGCGCATGGGAGGCCTGCCGGACGAGGGGCCTCCGCAGGGCCCCGATCCCTGCGCGCTCCTTACGCGCGCCGAGGCGGAGGCGGTGCTCGGGCCGCTCGTGGTGCCGCCGTATCGCAGTGCCGGCAACTCTCCACTCTGGGACGCCCACGGTGAGGGCTGCAGCTACTTCACCGGCAACGGCCATCGCGCGCTGACGATCATGCCGCAGTGGAGCCAGGGGCAGATGACGTTCCGGATGGCGGCGGGCATGGGAGGAATGGCGGCGAACGCGACCGGCGTGGACGAGCACATGGCCGCCGACACGCTCGAAGGTCCGTGGGACGACGTGATGCAGGACATGCACGGGGTGCTGCGGTTCCTGAAGGGGGACCGGATGCTCGAGGTGACGTGGGTGTCGGCGAACACGGACAAGGCGGGGGCGGTCAGGCTGGCGGCGATGGCGGTGGGGAGGCTGTGAGGTGACGATGAAGGCACGACACGCCGCACTGATCGCCGTGTTCCTCATCGGCGGGGCCGCCGCATGGTGGGAGATCACCCGCAGTGCGGGATCGTCCTTCGCCGCCGGCGCAACGGACCGGGGGGCGGAGGAGCGCATCGCGATCCTCGACAACAGTCTGCGCGCGATCGCCGACGCCGATCGCGATGCGCCGCGCGACCGCTGGGACCCGGAGTACGTGGTGCAGCAGGTCGGCCGCAATCCCGACAGTCTTGTCACGTGGGTGCGCGAGCACACCGCATGGGTTCCCTACCGCGGGACGCTTCGCGGGCCGGTCGGCGTGCTCATGGATCGTCGAGGGAATTCACTCGATCGTGCGCTCCTGCTCGCCGAGCTCCTCGCGCGTGCCGGCCACACGGCCCAGCTCGCTCGCGCCGAGCTGACCGCACCGCAGGCGGAGGCACTGCTCGGCCCGATGATGATAACGTCGGCCGCTGCGCAGAATCGCGAAGCTGGCGTCGAATCTCCGCCCGATACGTCAGTGGGGGCAGTCGCGGCGAGCTATGGCCTCGATGCCGGCGCGGTCGAAGGTACGCTCAAGGCACAGCAGGAAGCGACCCTGCAGCTGCTCGCCGAGCTCGAGGAGCGGACCGCCGATCACACGGCGCGATTGCTCGACGCGGTCCCCGGACCGCTGCCCATCGAGGAATGGGCCGCGCGGTGGGAAGCGGCGCTCGGCGCACTGCGCGACCACTGGTGGGTGCGGGTGCGAGATGGCGAGGGATGGCGCGACCTCGACCCCGCTCCGCGCGACTCAACGATCATGGCGCTTGCGCCGAGCGAGACGGCCGCGCCCGATCAGATCGTGCCTGAGCTTCGGCATGAGGTCATTGTGCGCGTGGTTGCGGAGCGGCTTACGGGTGAGTCGCTCGCAGAGACCCCGACGCTCGAGCTCGCGTTGCGGCCGTCGGAAGTCATCGACCAGCCGGTCGTGCTGCAATTCTGGCCAGCCGCGTGGCCGAGCACCGGGTTTTCCTCCTCCGATTCCGGCCGATCCTTCCGGCGCGCAGCCCTGCAGCAGGAGGAGTGGCGCGCCTCGCTCATGGTCGGCGATCGCGTCGTCGCGCAGGGGCAGCTCGTGGCCGCTGAGAGGGGCGGTGAAGCGGCGCCAGCCGGGGGCTTCGCCGGTCTGGGCGGCGCAATCGCGTCGGCCGTGGGGCCGCGACGCGGCCATGCTGCCGGAGACGACGGCATGCTCACCGCCGTCTGGCTGGAGTATGAGGTGCGGGCGCCCGGCCGGCGACCACGTGTGATCCGCCGTTCGGTCTTCGATCTCCTCGGCGCGGCAACGCGCCGCAGCTCCGAGTTCGATGCGGTGCGGTCGGCAGACGACTCGCTCCGACTGGAGCGCAGCCTCGCGCTGATGATGCGCACCGAGATCCTGCTGCTCGGGGCGCATCCCGCACCTGAATTTGTGATACACAAGTTCGCGCGGACTGCCGCGGCAAGCGCCGAGCTGCTCCGCGCCGTTGCGGAGCCCGGCTTTACCAACGACCACCACCGCGCCGATTCGCTTCTTGGAAGCGCACCTACCGGTGTTGATCCCCTGCACACATTCGCGGTGTTGCGACGGGAGGCACTCGGCGATCTCGGCTTCCTCGACCGACCCGCCGTCTTCACCCGACACCGGTTTCCGACAGCACTCGGAGCAGGCGTCGGCACGAGCGACGCGCTCGACATCGTGGCGAACGAGCTCGGCATCTCCCTTGCCGAAGGCGACGGCTTCGCGTCGCGCTTGGCACAGGGAGTGTGGGACACGAACCTCGAGGCGCTGATCGGCGGAGCTCACGGCAATGCGGCCGTCGCGTTCAGTCGGCCCGGCGAGTGGAGGGTTCTCGAGTCTGTGGCCGACGTCGCTGGCACCCGGCTCGCCGAAAACGCCCGTTCACTCATCGCCCTGGCGCTCGAGAGCGGCGCGTTCGTCGTGGCTCCTGACGCGATGCCGAGAGGCGCCGGCGGCGAAGGGGTTGCGTGGTGGCGAATCGACTCCACGACCGGCGACGCGCTCGGAATCGGCCCGCGCGGATGGGGACAGGGCGTGGATTATGGGACACACCTCTCCGTAATCGTCGAGATGTCCAAAGGGTTGGTGTATGCCTATGCACAGTGCCAGGCGATTCCGCAGGCGGCGAACGCCCTGAACATCCTCGGTGCCGAGTTCTGGCGCCTCGGCCTCGCGCCCAGCTGGGTCAGGACGCGCTCGCCGGATCCGAACCTCCCGGAGTTCTCCATCGAAAATCCGAAAGCCTTTCGGAAGAACGTAGGGACGTTCTTCCGGGGCGAAGGGAAGAACGAGAACGACGCGAACAATCAGCCGCCGTCATCCCCGGGGAAGGACTTCGAGGATGTCGCCGCGGAGAACCACAGGAAGTGCCTTCTCGACGCGATCAGGAGCGGCTTCCTCGCGACCGCGCCGATCCTGCTCATGCACCTCCGCTACCTGCGTCTCCGCTCGGACGGGGCTGGTCGGCTGTATACGCGCATGGCGGCATCGGCACGCCGTGCGTCCGGCGCGGGGCGGCGACCCGCTGGCGGATGGCGCCCGCGACCGTATACCGGGCGTCGTGGTCCGCGCGCGGGCCGGGGCTCGGCCGGGAATCCACCAGCTGTGGCACCTGCACCCCCGGCGCCGCGAGGACCCGAGCGGTATCGATACGACCCGCGGCCGCACGAGCCGGGGAAGGCCCCGCCCGGCAAGGGTCCCTTCCAGGGCGATCCGGCAAACCGGGAATGGCATCGGGAGAACTGGCATCCCGATCCGAACCTGGCGCACCCTGCCACGCGAGCGATGGGAAGCCCGGAGATCTACGACAACGCAGATCGCGCCGCGGTCGCGCGCTACAACTCCGCTCGCCAGTCCGGCCTCGACGATGCGGCCGCACGCCAGCAGTCGTACGACGAATGGTGGCGGAGCACTCAGGAACAGCGTCGGGCGCGAGGTGTGTACCAGTTCCCCGGAGCTTTCGAGGCCGAGCCGGGTGGTGGCGCGTGGCAGGAGTGGGTACCCGATCATCCGCTCGGAAGTCCGTCTCCGCCGCCGGGGTCGCCGCCTCCGGGCTCATCACCTCCCCCGGGCTCTCCGCCACCGGGGTCGTCGCCGCCGCCCGGCTCGCCGCCGCCGGGGTCGTCGCCACCTCTGGGCTCGCCCCCGCCGGGGTCATCGCCACCGCCGGGGTCGCCGCCACCAGGCTCATCGCCGCCGCCGGGATCGCCACCGCCGGGCGTCTCGACGAATCCGATCTCGCCGCTGGCGTCGACAGTCGGCGATGCGCGCATGGCCGTGGGCCTCGCCGGGCTCTCGGGAGGAGACGACTGATGCGGCAGGCTCTCGCGTTTCTCATTGCCGCTGCGACCTCGCAGTCGATGGCAGCGCAGGCGCCCGGACAGATCCCCCTCTGCCCCGGCCTCACCCTCGTCACCGCCGTCAACGGCCCCGAGGGGGACTACGAGTCGATCAAGACGATCGCGAGCGCAGATGCGCGCGGGATCGCGCTGACGTATTCCGCCCAGGTGCCGACGAAGCAGGGCTCGCTCCGCAACTGGAACATGCGGCGGGTCTTGCTGCGCGAGGACCTCGGCACCGCCACGCTCTACGCGCACTACTTCCACTCGAACGGCTCCGACACCATCCCCGGCAGCACGTCGCTCGGCGTGTCGACGGCAGTGCTGCGCTCGCTCAAGCGCACCGGCGCCGCCGAGCTGGGACTCGTCGACGGCTCGAATCACGCGTATCCGGCGAGCCGGTCGCAATCGCCGAGTCTCTACGACTACGAGGAAATCTGGAAGCTGCGGCGGATCGGCACGGAGCCGGTGGCGGTCACCGTGAACGACGCCAAGGTGATGCTGCCCGCGATCCACGCGCGCGGCTCGTACCTCGGCTCGAAGGCGGACTTCTGGTTCCTCGACGACGAGGAGAATCCGCTCACGCTGCAGTACCGGTTCGCGAGCGGCACGGACGCCCTGAGCGAAGCGTGGAACCTCCGCACCGTGAAGATCGCCTGGCGCTGCACCGGCTCGAGCCGCACGGCCGGCGAGGAACGCATCCTCCGGCTCGAGCGCGCGCTCCGCGAGCAGCGGCGCGCCGTGGTCTACGATCTCTTCTTCGACTTCAACAGCGAGCGGATCCGCGCCGAGTCGGAGCCGACACTGCGCGAGATCGCGGAGGTGCTGCGGCGGAACCCCGACTGGAAACTCGCGGTCGAGGGGCACACCGACGCGATCGCGAGCGACCAGTACAACCTCGATCTCTCCGCCCGCCGAGCGGCGGCGGTAAAGACGGCGCTCGGCAGCCGGTTCCGCATCGCGGCCACCCGGCTCACCACCGCCGGCCTCGGCGAATCGAGCCCACGGGACCGCAACGACACGCTCGAAGGCCGGGCACGGAACCGCCGCGTGGAGCTCGTCCGCCGATGATCACGCGAACCTCCGCAGCACTGTCGCATGCCCTGGTGTTCTGCGGGGCGCTCGCCGGAGTGGCCGGCCCGACCGAAGCACAAACACCGCTTCCGCCCGTCCGCCGGGAGTTTCCGCTCAACTGCCGGGGCGGCGCTGGGCTCGTGTTCGACACGCTCCTCGTGGTCGCCGATAGTGACCGCGTGCGGCTGATGCTGACCTTCGCGGCCAACGCGACTGCGTCGGGACCCGAAGGTCAGGGACTCGAGCCCGGCAGCTGCGCCTGGGTGGACCGCCCGCTCAGCGATGCCGAGCCGCGGCGCATTCAGTTTGCGCTGGGCACGACCGACTCCGCGCCAGCCCGGACGGTGCGGGACAGCGGCATGTACTGGGGTTTCCTGGGTCTCACGACCGACAGCGGGTACATCGCCGGCGTCGGGTATCGCCACTGGCACGCGTCGTCGCCACCGCGACCCAACGCGTCGCCGACACTGGCCGCGGCCTCAGCGCAGGCTGCGACGCAGGCGCCCTCGCGGCGGAGCTTTCCCCTTCCCTTCGACGTCCGCTACCTCCCGCTCTTCATGATCGGGATAGGTGCAATCATCGCGGCTCCGTCCATTGTCCTCATGGGCCGCTGGAGCGGCTGGCGCCGGTTGGCGGAGCGCTATCCGGACCGGAACGCCAGCCGAGGCACTTCGCTCCGGAGCGGCCAGCTCGTGATGAACAAGTCGCTCTACAAGATGGGCGTGCGTTTCACGCTGGACGAGTCGCATCTCCATGTGACGATGTCCATGCTCGCTCGACCTGGTCACCAGCCGTTCAGTGTGCCCTGGTCCGATATCGCAGCGTCGCGCGACGAATGGCCGTGGTTCCCCTTCAAGGGCGAGCCGATGGTCCGGCTCACGTTCGCGGCGTATCCCGAGATCCGGGTTCTCGTGCGCATGCCGGTCGGCCTGCGCCTCGCCGAGGCGAGCGGCGGACGCCTTTGGATCGACGGCATGCGGGAACCCGCAGCGGCCGGCAGCTGACGTTCAATCAATCGAGGAGACGACCGTGTACCCGAACCTGATCCCCATCGCCCTCGTCGCATTCGCAGGCGCATCCGGCAGCGGTGCGGTACACCGCGCGCCGTACGACGCCAGCGAAGTGCTCACGAAGATGCGCGCGGCCTACGCGGCGCTCACGTCGTATGCCGACAGCGGCACGGTGCTCGACGAGTCGAGCGGGTTCACCGACCGCTCGACGTTCCGGACGTTCTTCACCCGGGAGCCGAACAACCTGTTCATCGAGTTCCGCGGCATCGCGTCCGAGTACAAGATCGGCAACCGCGTGCCGCTGACCGCCCACGTCGTGCTCTGGATGGAGAACGGCGAGCTGCAGACCTGGTCGGGCGCCTCCCAGGCCCACGAGACCTACCCGCGCGCTGCCGGCCAGCAGGTGAACGCCGTGAAGAATGCGGCGTATTACACCGCCGGCATCTCGGTCCTCGTTCCGTCGCACCTCTACAGCAAGGCCGGCATGGCGAGCCCGGTGCATGCGGCAGAGGAGATCGAGGCGGACGGCTTCGAGACGGTGAACGGGCGGTAGTGCTACCGGCTGCTGGGGGTGGAACGGTG
>DASTUP010000189.1:0-9004 GCA_035759585.1 Gemmatimonadales bacterium
GCGCGTGCCCCGCGCGAGGATGCCGACCTTGTAGCCGCGGATCCGCGCGCCGCGCACGGTGACGTTCTCGCCGCCCTCCACGCGGATCGCCGTGCCGGCGAAGAGGTCGGGCCGCTCGGTCGAGTCGGAGCCGACCAGCTCGACGCCGGTGAGGTCGAGCACGATGCCGCTCCCGCGCACGACGATCGCGCCGGAATCGCCCGCCGGAGCGACGTATCGGCCCGGTATGACGGCGACCGAACGTGTGACGACCATCCCCGGCCGGAACGCGACAGTCTCCTGCCCGAGGAGCGCGGCCGGGACCGCGGCAAGGACCCCTGCCGCGAGAACGGCGATATGATGGATACGACGCGTCACGATCATCCTCAGTCCAGGGGCTGGCCGGGGTAGCGAAGCGGCTCCGAGTCCCTCAACTTGCAGTATCCTCGCAGGAGATGGCAATGCAACGGCGAGACCTGCTGCGCCTCATCGGAACGGCCGCGGCGATTCCGGTATTCTCCGGGTGGACGTCCGAGGAGCTCTGGGGCCTCGCGGAAGCGTCGCACCTCCGGACCGGATCCTACCGCGGAATCCTCGATCCTCACCAGCTCGAGACCGTCGCCACGATCGGCGAGATCATCCTCCCGCGCTCGGACACGCCCGGCGCGCGTGACGTCGGCTGCGCCGAGTTCGTGGACCTGCTGATGACCGAATGGTACGATGAGAAGGAGCGCGGGCGGTTCGTCGCGGGACTCGGGGCACTGGACTCGTCCGCGGCGATGCACGGCGCGAAGGACTTCCTCTCGCTCTCGCCGGCGCTCCAGAAGGCGCGAGTCGGCTCGCTCGACATGGCGGAGAAGCCCGATCCGGGCACCGCCGAGTCCGCCTACCGCACCATCAAGCAGCTCACGGTCTTCGCCTACTTCACCTCGCGGCCCGTTCAGCGAGACCTGCTCAAGGTGAACATCTGGCCCAACCGCTACGACGGATGCATCCCGGCATGAGGCGCCGCCCATGAGACGCGAACGCTACGACGCCATCGTCGTCGGGTCCGGGATCGCGGGCGGCTGGGCGGCCAAGGAGCTCTGCGAGCGGGGGCTCAGGACGATCGTCCTCGAGGCCGGCCGGGACATCGATCCGCAGACCGACTACGTCGAGCACGTCCAGCCCTGGCAGCTCCGATTCCGCGGCTACGGCGACCGCCGCACCCTCGAGCGGGAGCAGCCGGTCCAGAAGCGCTGCTACGCCTGCGACGAGTGGGGCAGCAAGTTCTTCGTCAACGACGTCGAGAATCCCTACACGACCGAGGACGGGAAGCCGTTCCTCTGGATCCGCGGCCGCCACGTCGGCGGGCGCTCGATCATGTGGGGCCGCCAGGTCTACCGGTGGAGCGATCTCGACTTCGAGGCCAACCTGCGCGACGGCCACGGGGTGGACTGGCCGATCCGCTACGCCGACATCGCGCCCTGGTACGACTACGTCGAGCGCTTCATCGGCATCAGCGGCAATCCCGAAGGCCTCGACCAGCTCCCCGACGGGCAGTTCCTCCCGCCGATGCCGCTGACCTGCGCCGAAGAGCACGTGCGCGATGCGATCGCCTCGAAGTGGGGCCGCGAGCGCGTGCTCACCATCGGCCGCTGCGCGATCATTACGCAGAACCACGGCGGCCGGCAGGCGTGCCACTACTGCGGCACCTGCGAGCGCGGCTGCATCACCGGCTCCTACTTCAGCAGCCTGAGCAGTACGCTTCCCGCAGCAAGGAAGACCGGCAACCTCACGCTTCGGCCGCACAGCGTCGTCGCGGCGGTGCTGCACGATCCGCGCACCGGCAGGGCGCGCGGTGTCCGCGTGATCGACGGCCAGACGATGGCGGAGCTCGAGGTCGAAGGCTCGCTCGTCTTCGTGTGCGCCTCCGCGCTCGAGTCCACGCGCATCCTCCTCAACTCCACCAGCTCGGCGTTCCCCGACGGCATCGCCAACTCGAGCGGCGAGCTCGGCCGGAACCTGATGGACCACACGATGGGCGGCGGCGCGTGGGGCATCCTCGACGGAATGCGGGACCGCGCCACCTTCGGAAGCCGGCCCAACGGCATCTACGTGCCCCGCTTTCGCAACGTGAAGACGCAGCATCCCGATTTCCTTCGCGGCTACGCCTTCCAGGGCGGCGGGAGCCGCTCGGGATGGGGGCGCGGCCAGTCGGAGCCGGGGTTCGGGGCCGAGTTCAAGGAGTCGCTCCTCTCGCCTGGCACCTGGTCGATGGGACTCTACGGCTTCGGCGAATGCCTCCCCCGGCCCGAGAACCGCATCACGCTCGATCCGGAAAAGAAAGACAAGTGGGGCGTGCCCGCGCTCCGGATCAGCGCCGGCTGGAGCGACAACGAACGCGCGGCGCTTCGCGACATGGCGGTCACCGCCGCCGAGATGCTCGAGGCCGCAGGCGCCCGGAACATCAACAGCTACGTGCAGGACAATCCGCCGGGACTCACGATCCACGAGATGGGGACGGCGCGTATGGGCCGGGACGCGCGGACGAGCGTGCTCAACGGCTGGTGCCAGGCGCACGACGTGCCGAATCTCTTCGTGACGGACGGCGCGTGCATGGCGTCCTCCGCGAACCAGAACCCGTCGATCACCTACATGGCGCTCACCGCGCGTGCAGTGGATTACGCTGTCGAGAGGATGAAGCGGAATGAGCTCTGATCGCAGGGCGTTCGTGGGGGCGCTGGTCGCGGGACTCGGGGCGCTCGCGTTGCCGGGATGTGCGCGGCGGCGCGAGGACTCGGCGGCGAGCGCCGGAAACGGCGGCAATGGCGGGCCCGACGGAAGCCGGCTCGACGCGATCGGCGTGCAGCTCTATACGCTGCGGACGCTGCTCGCAAAGGACTTCGAGGGAACACTCGCCGCACTCGCGCGCATCGGCTATCGCGAGGTCGAGTTCGCTGGGTTGTACGATCGCGCTCCTGCCGACATACGCGGGATCCTCGACCGTGAAGGCCTTATGGCGCCGGCCGGACACTATCCGCTCGAGGCGCTGCGCGACGATCCGAACCGCACGCTCGACACGGCCGCGGAGCTCGGGCATCGGTACGTAGTCGTGGCGTGGCTCGCGGAAGCGGATCGGAGCTCGCCCGAGGCGCTTCGGCGTACGGCCGAGCTGTTCAACCGCATCGGCGGCGCGGCGGCGGCGCGCGACCTCCGGTTCGCCTACCACAACCACGACTTCGAGTTCGCGCCCGTCGGCGGCGAGGTACCGTACGACGTGCTCCTCGCCGGGACCGATCCGGGGATGGTGTGGTACGAGATGGACCTCTTCTGGATCACGAAAGGCGGGAAGGACCCGCTCGACTACTTCGCGCGCCATCCCGGCCGGTTCCCGCTGGTGCACGTGAAGGACATGGCGGCGGGCCAGAAGATGGTGGACGTCGGCGCCGGCTCCATCGACTGGCCCCGCATCCTCGGCCGCCGCGAGCAGGCCGGCATCGAGCACTACTTCGTCGAGCACGACGAGCCGGCGGACCCGATGGCAAGTGTCGCGGCGAGCTACAGGTATCTCAGCGGGATTCGGATCTGAGACTTTCTTTTGAACGCGGAGACGCGGAGGCGCGGAGGCGCGAAGGGGGAATCGATGGGTGACAGTAACGCGGACTCCGCGTCCCGGCTGATCGATGGGCGGATACGTGAGTTAGGAGGGTGGCGGGGGGAGACGCTCGGGCGGATGCGGGGGCTGATCCTCGAGGCCGAAGCCGGGATTGCCGAGGAGTGGAAGTGGAACAATCCGGTCTGGTCCCGCGACGGGATCATCTGCACCGGTGAGGCGTACGCGAAGGTCGTGAAGCTCACGTTTGCCCGTGGGGCCAGCTTGTCCGATCCGTCGCACCTCTTCAATTCCAGCCTCGAGGGCAACACGCGAAGGGCGATCGACATCCGCGAAGGCGAGACGGTCGATGCCGCCGCGTTCAAGACACTCATCAGGGCGGCGGCAGACGAGAACGGCCGCCGGACAAGGAAAGGCTAGGGCCGTGGAGCGGCGGACATCGTGAAGAAGCAGGCACGCAGGCCCGCCAAGATGCGAGGCGCGGGGAACGGCGTCGTCCTCCTCTCGGGCGACAACCCGCAGATCGCGAAGGCGGATGGGGATGCGCCCGTGCAGGCCTGGATCGCCGCCATACCGGGCTGGAAGCGCGACGTGGCGCGCCGGCTGGACGCGCTGGTCGTGCGCGCCGTCCCGGACGTGCGGAAGGCCGTGAAATGGAACTCGCCGTTCTACGGTGTGGAGGGGCAGGGCTGGTTCCTGAGCCTGCACTGCTTCACGAAATTCGTCAGGGTGACGTTCTTCCACGGCACCTCACTCGACCCTTTGCCACTCGGCGAGTCGAAGCACAAGGATGTCCGCTACCTCGACGTGTACGAGGAGCGTCCGCCCGATGAAACCCAATTCACCGACTGGGTAAAACAGGCCAGTCACCTGCCCGGCTGGGATGGAAAGTGATGAAACTGCTCTCTCTTCGCGCCTCCGCGTCTTCGCGCCTCCGCGTTCAAGAAAAAAATGACCGATCTGTCCCGGCGTGAGATGATCGCATTGGCCGCCGGCGCCGTTGCTGCCGCGAGCGTGCCAAGCGGGGCCGAGGCGATGACCCGGCGAGCCATACGGCAGTCGGTGTGCCGCTGGCCCTACGAATCGATACCGCTCCCCGACTTTGCGCGGCTCTGCCGCCGCTCGGGCGTCGGCGCGATCGACCTGCTGCATGCGGAGGAGTGGCCGGTCGTGAGGGACGCGGGACTCGAGTGCTCGACCGGCTATCCCGCGCGGCGGCGTGACTTCCTCACGCGCGGCTTCAACGACCGCGCGAACCACGCGCTGCTGCTCCGCGAGCTCGAGACGACGCTGCCGCTCGCCCGGCGCGCCGGCGTGAGGAATGTGATCGCGATGTTCGGGAACCGCGGCGAGCGGAGCGAGGAGGAAGGGATCGACGCATGCGTCGAAGGCCTCGAGCGCATCGCGCCGCTCGCCGAGGAGACGGGGATCACCATCGTGCTGGAGATGCTCAACAGCAAGGTCGATCATGCGGGGTACGATGCGGACTCGACGCGGTACGGTGTCGCAGTCGTCTCGCGAGTCAGCTCGCCGCGTGTCCGGCTCCTCTACGACATCTACCACATGCAGGTCATGGAAGGCGACGTGATTCGCACCATCCGGGCAAACCACGAGTGGTTCGCGCACTATCACACGGCCGGTAATCCCGGCCGGAACGAGCTCGACGCCCGGCAGGAGCTGCAGTATCCCGCGATCATGCGCGCCATCGCCGATACCGGCTTCGACGGCTGGGTGGCGCACGAGTTCATTCCCACCCGCGATCCGGAAGCGGGCCTGCGAGAGGCGGTGCGGCTCTGCGACGTCTGATCCTCTGCACCATGCTCGGCGCCCTCGTCACACCGGCTGCCGCAGCTGCCCAGAACGACCTTCCGCTCATCCCCTGGCCCAGACACATCGAGCGCGACACCGGCGAGTTCACTCGCGAAGGACGTATCGAGCTCCGCGCGGATGGGGTCTCCGCCGAGCTGGTGGAGTATGCCGCGGATCTCTTCGAGAACGAGATCGGCGTACGGCCGATGCGGCCCGGCCGCGGCGCGGAGAAGGCGATCGTCCTTGCGCTCGAACCGGACTCGGGCGCGGCGGAGTCGTATCGCCTGGCGGTGACGAGCCATGCGGTGCGCCTCACGGCGGGAACGGAGGCAGGGCTCTTCCGCGGGATGCAGACGCTCCGGCAGCTCCTCTCGATGCCCGATGGCCGCATCCCGGCGTTGCGGATCGAGGACGCGCCCCGCTTCTCCTGGCGCGGCGCGCACCTGGATGTGGCTCGCCATCGCTTTCCGGTCGAATTCATCAAGCGCTATATCGACCTGATTTCCCGATACAAGCTCAACACCTTCCACTGGCACCTCACGGACGATCAGGGGTGGCGGATCGAGATCCGGACGTATCCGCGGCTCACCGAAGTCGGCGCCTGGCGGAAGGAGACGATCGTCGGGAAGAACTTCGACCCGTACGTCGGCGACGGGATCCGCTACGGCGGCTACTACACGCAGGACGAGGTCCGCGACGTCGTGGCGTACGCCGCCGAGCGGCATGTTACGGTCGTGCCCGAGATCGAGATGCCGGGGCATGCGAAGGCGGCGATCGCGGCCTATCCGTGGCTCGCCTGCACGGCGGGGCCGTTCGAGGTCTGGACGATGTGGGGCGTGCACGAGGACATCTTCTGCCCGCACGAGGAGACGTTCACATTTCTCGAGAACGTCCTCACGGAGGTGATGGAGCTCTTTCCCGGCCCCTGGATCCATATCGGCGGCGACGAGGCGCCGAAGCGGCGGTGGAAGGAGAGTCCGGTCGCGCAGGCTGTGATCAGGCGGGAAGGGCTGAAGGACGAGCACGAGCTGCAGAGCTGGTTCGTGCAGCGGATCGAGCGGTTCCTCTCGTCGCACGGCCGGCGGATGATCGGGTGGGACGAGATCCTCGAAGGCGGACTGGCGCCGGGTGCGACCGTGATGTCATGGCGCGGCGTCGACGGCGGCATCGCGGCGGCCAAGGCAGGACACGACGTGATCATGTCGCCGGGGAGCCACCTCTACTTCGACCACGCCCAGGGGCCGCCGGAGCTCGAGCCGCTTTCCATCGGCGGGAACACGCCGCTCGACCGCGTCTATGGCTTCGAGCCGATCCCGCCCGAGCTCCAGGGCGCCGAACGCTCGCACATCCTCGGCGCGCAGGCGAACATGTGGACCGAGTACCTGAAGACGCCGGAGCAGGTCGAGTACATGCTTTTTCCCCGGCTCCTGGCGCTCGCCGAGGTGGTCTGGTCCCCGGCGGACGCACGTGACTGGGGAAGCTTCACGCGCCGGGCTCCGGCCGCGCTCGCCGCGCTCGATCGGCTTGGCGTGAATTACCGCGTCCCACACGTCGAAGGCCTCGAAGGCGATCGCGTGTTCCTGGGCGACACGGCCGTCATCGAGCTCGAGTCACTGCTCGGTGACGCCGGCACGATCCGCTACACTGCGGACGGTACCGATCCGACATCCGCGTCTTCGGCGTACGCCGGGCCGCTTCGCATCGTACTCGACACGGGCTCGGTGACCCTCTCCGCGCGGCTCTTTCTCGCCGACGGCCGGTCGAGCCCGCCGCGGTCCGCGCGCCTTCGCCGCACGACGCTTCGTGCTGCGGAGACCGTCGCAGCGGGCCGATTGGGCCAGGGAATCCGCGTGACTTACTTTCCGCGCGCCTTCAGGTCCGCGCGCGCGGTGACCGGTGCCGATGGTGGGACCGCCGGTATTGTGGACAGCATCGCGCGAGCGGGAACCGAGCGGGCCGAGACCTATGGCCTGCGCTTCAGCGGCTACATCCGGGTGCCGTCCGATGGGATCTACGAGCTCATGCTCGTGTCGGACGACGGCAGCGTGCTCACGATCGGCGGCGAGGTGATCGTGGACAATGACGGGATGCATTCGGAGACCGGGAAGACGGGAATGGTCGCGCTCGCCCGCGGCCTGCATCCGCTCGAAGTGGCCTACGTGCAGGGGGGCGGTGGGGCGTCGCTCAGGGTGCTCGTGAGGAAGGAAGGCGGGGAGTGGGAGCCGCTGGCAGGGATCTGGCTCGCGCGGCGCGAGTGAGGTTCATCTCGAAGAACTTCATCCAGGTCGTCCCGTCGCGCGACGCCTCGCCCACCTCGTGCCAGCGATCGTCGGGAAGATGGGTGACGGTGAAGCGGATCCGGCCGGCGCGCGGATCGGTGAAGCCCCAGACGATCTTTCCTGCGCTCACCGCAATCTCGGGCTCGACGGTGTGTCCCGTCGCCCGGAAGGTTTTCATCCGGAACGCGTTCGCGCCGGCGTCGTACCAGATCAGGGCAAAGGCGTCGTGGACCACGATGCTGTCGCCCGCGGCCTGCGCGGCCTTGCCGAGCCCTTCGAGGGTGATCGCGTGACCACCGGCATGGCGGGTGGCGCGCTCGACGATGCTCCCCTCGTGCTGCCGGCCGGTGCCCATCGACATCGTTCCTGTCCCGTTCCACTCGCCGATGAGCCAGTCGAGCTGCCGCATCCCTCCGGCGGGCGCGGCCACCTGGGCGGCGAGGGGCAGCGCGCCGGCAGCCGCGGCGAATGCGAGGACGAACGAGCGCATCGACAGCTCCTGTGGAAGCGGTGAGTCGCCGAATCTGCCGCCTGCGAGTGCAATTGTCTTGAAGATTTGCGTCGCGGCTAGGAAATGATCCGGCCGTGCTCGATCCGCCGGAGCCGCTGCTCGAAGGCCACCGGCGTGAGGCCGGTCAGCTGGGAAAACTCGTGGATGAGGTGCGACTGGTCGGCGAAGCCGTGGGACGCGGCGACGCCGGCCCAGGACTGACCGCCGGCGAGCAGTGAAGCACCGGCGGCTCGAAGCCGGCGGATCCGGGCGAACTGCTTCGGCGTGAGCCCCACCGCCGCGCGGAAGCGGCGCTGCAGCTGGCGGTCGCCGATGCCGATCTCCGCCGCGATGTCGCCGATCGGCCGGGCACCGCCCGCCGCGACGATGGCGACGACGGCGTGGCGCACCGCGTCGTCGAGCGGCCGGCAGCGGCGGACGAGCGGCTCGAACAGCGAGTCGAGCGCGGTGGTGGCGGCACCCTGATCCGACCCCGCGAGAGCGGATGGCGGCGGGCCGATGAGGTGCAGGAGCGATGCGGGGGAGAAGAGCGTCACGTCCCTGAGCTCGGTGGCGTGCATGCCGAGGAGCGTGGCACCGGCATCGGGCCAGAACCGGACGCCCCAGTACGCCGCATCCGCCTGCGCCGGCACATCGAGCGGTCCCATGCGCGGGCCGACGAGCGTCCAGTGTGCGCCCTCCGCGGTGGAAATCGCCGCAAGCGCGATGCACCCGTCCGGCCAGATGCGGTGCACCGGCGGATCGGGCACCAGCACGCGAAAGCCCCAGTAGCTCGTCACGTGGCGGGCGAGCGCGGGCGCGGGATCGAACTCGAAGTACTCGAAGGAGCGA
>DASTUP010000190.1:0-17967 GCA_035759585.1 Gemmatimonadales bacterium
GATCCGCACGAGCGGCTCGCCGTTCACGCGAATCCAGCGCACATCGAGCTCGACGCTGCCCACGTCCGCAGGCCCGCCGGGGTTGTTCAGGAACTGCCACGGCGGATTGACCTGCCACGGGCGGAGCGCGACGACGAGCGAGGGCGGCTCGGCACCGGTCGCGCGCCGGTTGTAAAGCCGATACCGCACGGCCACCGGCCCGACTGCACCCTCGACGGGCGCCGCTGCAGTCACCTCGAGCGCGACGTCGCCCCAATCGAGGCGCACGGACGGGATCGGCAGATCGCCGCCGGCGAGCGTCTGGGTGATGCTGGCGTCACGCCAGGTGAGCAGCCTTGCACCCCGGAACACGAAGGGCTCGAGCGAGGGACCACCGGGCGTCACCTCGATGGCCCCGTCCTCGCTCATCAGCGCTTCAGAGCTGTCGTCCGGGCTGCCCACCACGGTCCAGTAACTCTGGCGGTCGAGGAAGTAGCGCGGATAGGTGCCTGGCGGCGCGTCCGCGGCGATGGCGCGCAGCATCGGCGTGCGGCTCGTGGCCCATTCGGCCGGCTGTGCGGCGAGGGCCTGCAGTCCGGTGTCGGCGCGAAGCGGGGCGAGGAACTTCAGGCGGAGCCATCGCGATTCCGCCTCGGGCAGGCGGAGATAACTACGCGGGGCGTGAAGCTGTACCGAGTCGGCCAGCGACTCCCATCGGCGCCCATCGCCGGAAACCTCAAGGTGGACCGACGGCGGCACTCCCGTCCAGTCGAGGATCAGACCGCCGAAGACCCGGACCTGGCCGAAATCCACGGTGATCGCACTGTCGGATTTCTCGAGACGAGGGACGGACACATACTCCCGGACCGGCTCGCGCTCTTCGAGCGTGAGGTCGTCGAGCCAGATCGTCCCCTTCCCTCCTGTTCCGGCGGTGATCGCAATCTCGATGGCCGCGACACGCCGCAGGTCGCCGCCGCCTGCGGGGCCCCAGGCGAACGAAATGTGGCGGCGCGGGATCACCACCCGGGTCCATTCGGCAGGCGGGACGAACTCCCGGCGCACCGACCACCAGACGTTGGCGCCGGTGGAATCGATCAGCTTGAACTCGAGCGTGTTCGAAGGCGCAGATCCGCGGATCCAGAAGGCGAGCTCATAATTCGCTGGCAGCGCGAGATCGACGGCACGATGGGCCACCGCGTACCCACCGCGGCCCTGGAAGTCGAAATCAAGCCGCGCCGCGCCACCGTTTCGTCCGGGTCCCGCCGCGATGCGCAGCTCGACGCCTTCCCCCGGCACGGCGGACCAGGCCGCGGGCTGCTCGAAGTCGTCGATGGTGCGAACCTGTGCGGCAAGCGGCACCGCCGACATCAGCAGGAGCAGCGGAACCAGCTTCATCCCTTCACGCTCCCCGCCATGACTCCCTGGATGTAGTACCGCTGCAGGACCAGGAAGACGAGCAGCACCGGAAGCACCGTCACGACCGACCCCGCCATCATGAGCTCGGTGTCCTGGACGTGTTCGCCCGAGAGATTGGCGAGCGCCACCGGCAGCGTGTACTTCGCGTCGTCGCTCAGCACGATCAGCGGCCACATGAAATCGTTCCACGTGGTGAGAAAGGTCCAGATCGCGAGCGTGGCGAGGATCGGCGTGATGACCGGGAGGACGACCGAGCGATAGATCCGGAACTCGCTCGCGCCGTCCACGCGCGCGGCATCCAGCAGATCGTCCGGAATCCCGACGGCGTACTGCCGGATGAGAAAGATCCCGAAGATGCTGGCGAGCGTCGGAATGATCACGCCCCACCAGGTATTGATGAGGCCGAGCTGCTTCATGAGGAGGAAGAGCGGGAGCATCGCGACCTGCACCGGAATCACGAGGCCGGCCCCGAGGAGGCGGAAGAGGGGATCGCGCCCGCGGAACCGGAGCTTGGCAAAGGCGTATCCCGCCATCGAGTTCACGAAGAGCGACACGGCCGTCACCGTCAGCGCGATGCCGGCGCTGTTGAAGAGGTAACGGCGCATGTTGAGTCCGGCGAAGACCGTCCGGTAATGCTCGAACGTGACTTCCCGCGGAATGAGGCGTGGCGGGTACGTCGTCGCCTCACCGGCCGGCATGAGGGAGGCCGAGACCATCCAGATCATCGGCAGGATGGCCAGGAACGCCCCGGCAATGAGGAGGAGATAGACGAGCGCCCGCCGGACGGTCGCGCCACTCATACGGACCTCGGCATGCGCCGCTCCACCCAGAGCTGAAGGACGGTCCAGGCGAGGATGAGGACGAAGAGCACGAACGCGATGGCGGCCGCCACGCCCATGCGCCACCAGCGGAACCCTTCCTCGTACATGAGGAGGACCAGGCTCGTCGTACTGCGCAGCGGTCCCCCCATCGTCATGACGTACGGCTCGGCGAAGAGCTGGAAGTAGCCGATCATGGTGACCACGCCGACGAAGAAGAAGGTCGGCGCGAGCATCGGAAGCGATACGTGCCAGAACCGCCGGACCGCGCCGGCACCGTCGAGCTCCGCCGCCTCGTACAGCTCCCCGGGAATCGCCTGCAGGCCGGCGATGAAGATCAGCATGTGATAGCCGAAGTTCTTCCAGACGGCGAGCAGGATGATCGCGGGCATGGCCCATTTCGGGTCGCCGAGCCAGTTGATCGGCTCGATCCCGATGAGGCCGAGCGCGTAGTTGAGGAGACCGTACTGCGGATTGTAGAGATAGCGCCAGACGATCGCGACCGCGACGAGGGTCGTGACGAAGGGAACGAAGTAGATCGTCCGGAAGACGGTCTTGAAGCGCACCAACTTCGCGTTGACGAGGAGCGCAGCCCCGAGCGCCGCCGCCACGGTGAGCGGTCCGCCCACGAGCGCGAAGTAGAACGTGTTGCGGACGGCGGTCCAGAAGAGCGGATTCCGGAAGAGCTCCGCATAATTGCGAACGCCGACGAACCTCGCGTTGGACGCGTCCCCGACCGCATAGATGTCGAAGTCGGTCACGCTGAGCAGGAAGGAGGCGGCCACCGGGAGGAAGAAGAAGATGCCGATGAGCGTGAGCGCCGGCGCGAGAAACCACCAGGCGGCACGGCTGACGGCCCGCTCGGCAGTCTGCATCTCAGTCGTGCATCCGCGCGGCGACGGCGGCCTGGTCGAGCATCCACCGCCGCTTTTCCAGGATCCGGTCCACGCTCGCGTCGAGATCGGCGAGCACCCGGTCCACCGGCGCGCCGCCCTGCACCGCCCGCTCACCCGCCTCGAAGACCTTCGTCACGATCAGCTCGATCTCGGGCACCGCCGGAAGCGGCTCGACGCGCTGCAGCTGCTCCCAGAAGGCGTAGGTGATCGGGTCTCCCTTGAGCGCGGGTTCCTCCCACGTCTCGAGCCGCGCGGGCAGATCGCCGGTGAGGCGCCAGAATTCGCGCTGCTGCGCCGGCCTGGAGAGGTATTCGACGAGCTTCCACGCTGCCTCCGGATGGTCGCCGCCGCGGAACACGACGAGACTCGACCCACCGGCCATCGAAACGCCCGATTCGGCGCCGGTCGGCCCAGGCATCGGGGCCGTCGCCCACTTGTCCTGCAGCGCGGCGGGAAGGCGACGCCGGAACTCGCCGATGTACCAGGGGCCGGTGATGATCATCGCGAAGTTGCCGGCGGCGAACTCCTGGAAGATGTTCGCGATCTGGTTGCTGCTCACCGGCGGCGCGAGCGAGTCCTCGAAGAGGCCGGTGTAGAACTCGAAGGCGCGACGGAATTCCGGCTCCGAGAACGCACCGTATCGGCCACCGTCCGAGAGCAGTCGGGATCCCGCCTGCAGCGCCAGGATCACCGGCTGGGGCCATTCGTTGGTCGGGAGGAAGAGCGGATACTGCCCCGGGGCAGCTTCCGCCCTGATGCGCTCCATCGCGGTACGCCACTCGGCCCAGCTCGACGGCGGCGTCTCGTATCCTGCCCGCGAGAGTATGTCGGTCCGGAAGAAGATGAGGCGGGTGTCCACATACCAGGGAATGCCGAAGAGCGTATCCCCGACGAGATTCGTCTTCCAGATGCCTTCGAAGAAATCCGCCGGGTCGATTGTGGTCGAGCGCCCGACGAGCGAGTCGAGCGGTGCGAGGGCGCCGAGCGCGCTGAACTCCGGGACCCAGGTATTGCCGAGCTGTGCCACGTCCGGCGTCACTTCGCCTACGTAGGCCGTGAGCAGCTTCTCGTGAGCCGCCGACCAGGGAATCTGCTGCACCCGCACGCGAATACCGGGATTTTCCCGCTCGAAGCCTTTCACCAGCTCCGCCACCACCTCCCCTTCGCGACCCATCCCCCAGAAGCGGATCGTGACGCGTGCGTCCTCTGGCGCCCCGCACGCGGCCACGACCGAGCCAAGCGACGCGAAAAGAATCGAGGTCAATCGGGCAGCCAGGTTCATTGCGTCGCCGCCGCCTGATCGAGCCACCCGCCCGTGAATCCGGCGCGGCGAAGTCCGCGGATGATCGCCGGGTGCCGGCGCATGTGCTTCCAGATCAGCTCCGACCGGAAATTCTCCGCCATGGCGAGGATCGGGCCCTGGTCGATCCCGAGGTAATCGGTATCGAACCACGCGACGCCCGGCACGACCCGGCCGTGCTGGAGCGGCATATCCGTGAGGAAACTCGGATTGAACGCGTCGAGGAAGCCGTAGGTGGAGAAGAGCGGATCGCCGTAGGTGCGGCGCATCGCCATCAGGGCGCCGATCGTCTCGCGCGGCGCGAACGGGATCGAGCCGCCCGCCGCCGTCGGAACGATGGTTCCGTCGTCCACGATCTCGGTGTAGGAAACGCCGCGGGCCCGATAGGTGAAGAATTGCCGCTGCCGTCCCTCGAGCGTGAGCGTCACGTCGGCCGGGCCGTCGGAGGCCGTCCATCCCCAGATGCTGTCGGAGTAGGCGTGCCAGCCCTCGGGGTTGCGGGTGCCGTAGTCGCGCTGCGAGAGCGTGGCCCGCCGCGCGTTCTCGAAATAGTCGATCCCGCGATCACGCATGTATGCGTCCCGGATCCCGCGGAAATCGATCCACACATGCGAATACTGGTGCCCGAAGAGCGGCGCGAACCCGACCTGTTGCCTCGCCTCGAAAGTGCCCCAGGTATAGGTGCTCGACCACTCCTCCCACGCGCCGTCGGCGATCGGATGCGTCGGCGAGCCGAGCGCGAGCACGTAGAGCAGCATCGCCTCGTTGTATCCCCGCCAGTCGAGATGATGAAAGCCCTGCTCCGGATACCAGCCCATGCTCACGAGCGGCGGCCGCGGCTGCGCCCAGGTCCAGTCGACCCGTCCATAGATCGAATCCACATACGCGCGGATGGCGATCTCGTCGGCCGAGCCGCCGTCGAAATACATCTGGCAGAAGAGTGCCCCGCCGAGGAGGAGGGCGGTGTCGATGGTCGAGAGCTCGACGGTTTCGAACCGCGAGCCCGTGCCCATGTCGAGAAAGTGATAGAAGAACCCCTGGTGGCCGGTGCGCCCCGACGGCTCGGGCCCCTGCGGCGCGCTCCAGAAGAAACGGAGTGTCGTGAGCACACGCTCCGCCGCCTGCGTCCGGGTGACGTACCCCCGCTCGACGCCGACGGGATAGGCCGTGAGCGCAAAGCCCACCGCGGCGATGCTGGCGAACGACCTGGTCGGCGCCCGGTCGGGCGTGAGGCCCGTGCGGGGATCGCTGAGCTGCCAGAAGTAGCCGAAGGTGCGCTGCTGCAGCGTGTCGAGGAACGCAATTGCGCCGGGCTCGACCGGCGCCGGCGATTCGCCGGACGGAAGCTGCGAGCAGCTCGAGAGCAGGCCGGTGAGGAGCAGTGCGGTGAATCGTCGAACCGGGCGGGTGGGCGGCACGGGCACCTCCGCGTTCGGGAAAGGCCGGCTCGGGATGTTCGGCGCCCGAGGGAAGGACGTCAAGCGAGCGGGGCCGGATCTTGACAAAGCCGCCGCCGATGTAAACGATTACATCATGCAGCCACCGGCGCCATCCCGGCTGCAACTTTCGCAGGTTCCTCGCCCCGGGTGCGGTCCCATGATCACGATCAAGGACGTCGCACGCCAAGCAGGCGTTTCGGTCGCCACGGTGTCCCGCGTCTACAGCGGGCGGGACCCGGTCAGCGAGCACACCCGGATCCGCGTGTGCGAAGTCGGCGCGCGCCTCGGCTACGCACCCCACGGCGCCGCGCAGAGCCTCATCACCAACCGCACGAACACGATCGGGGTGCTCCTGCCCGATCTCTACGGCGAGTTCTTTTCCGAGGTCATTCGCGGCATCGATCAGACGGCCCGGCGGCAGGGATATCACGTCCTGGTGTCGAGCGCACACCAGGAGCCGGCGGAACTGGAAGCGGCGCTCCGTGCGATGCGCGGCCGCGTCGACGGGATGATCATCATGGCACCCGACCTGGCCGCCCGCGCCCAGCTCGCCTCGCTTCCCACGCGCTTCCCCACCGTGCTCCTCAACCGCTCCAGCGAGGGGCGGCACGCCGGGTCGATCGCGATCGCGAACCATGCCGGCGCGCACGCGATGGTGAGTCACCTCATCTCGCTCGGCCACGAGCGGATCGCCACGATCACGGGGTCCGACGGCAATCTGGATGCCGCCGAACGGCTCGGCGGGTATCGCGAGGCCCTGGCGGACGCGGGGCTTCCGAACGATCCGGCGCTGGAGGCGCATGGCGATTTCGACGAGCACTCCGGCTTCGCCGCCGCAGAGCGCCTCCTCGCGCTCGATCGGCCTCCCACCGCGCTGTTCGCCGCGAACGATTCGATGGCCATCGGCGCGCTCTCGGCGATCAGGCAGGCGGGACTCCAGATCCCGGAGGACATCGCCGTGGCCGGCTTCGACGACATTCCCCTCGCCCGGTACATGGATCCGCCGCTCACCTCGGTGCACGTGGACATCAGCGCGCTCGGCGAGCGCGCGGCGCGCCGGCTCCTGGACGCCATGGCCCAGCCGGGCCGCGGCGACCGCACCGACGAGATCCTCCCGGCCACGCTCGTTGTACGTGCCTCGTGCGGCGCGCCGTCCGGCGGCGCACGGGCTCTCTCGCCCGCATCGATTCACAGCTGAAAGGAGCTGAGCCAGCGGTTCGCGTGTCCGGCAGCGGAGACCAACTCAACGGAGAAGAGGCAAGATGACTGCGAGATTTTCAGTCAGGCTTCTCGCGCACCTGCTGATGGTGACCGCCCTGGCGGTGACCATCACCCGGGCGGGCGTCGCGCAGACGAGTACAGGCACGGTTCGCGGCACCGTCACCGACGAAGCAGGCGGCGCGATCGCGGGCGCGAGCATCAACGCGACCAACGTCTCGAGCGGCGTCCTGCGTTCGGCCACGTCGAACGACGACGGGTTCTATGCGCTGCCCGGCCTCCCGCCGGGAACCTATGACATCCGGATCCGGCATATCGGCCATGCGCCGCAGGGCCGCCGTGTCCAGGTGCAGATCGGCACGAGCCTCACGCTCGATCTCCAGCTCGCGGCGTCGGCCGTCGAGGTCCAGGACATCGCGGTGGTGTCGACGGCGCTGCCCGAAACGCGGACGTCGGAAGTCGCGACGAACATCACGTCGGAGCAGATCGAGCGGCTTCCCACGGTGAGCCGCAACTTTCTCGAGCTCTCCGCGCTGGCGCCGGGCATGACAGTAACCGAGGACCGGCTGAATGGAACGACGCGCACCTTCTCGGGCGGAGGCCAGGGTGCCAGCGCGGTGAACGTCTTCATCGACGGCACGAGCCTCAAGAACGACCTGACCGGGGGCGGCGTGGCCGGACAGGACGCGAGCCGCGGCAACCCCTTCCCGCGGAATTCGATCCAGGAGTACCGCGTCATCAGCCAGAACTTCAAGGCGGAATATCAGAAATCGTCGAGCTCGCTCATCACGGCGACGACCCGGTCGGGTGGGAACACCTGGGAGGGCAACGCCTTCTTCACGTTCCAGGGCCGCGGACTCGTCGCGCTGGATACCTTCCAGCTCGCGGATCAGGTCGCGAATCCAGCCACGTTCCAGGAGCCCGCATACGAACGGTATCTCGGCGGCGCGAGCATCGGCGGGCCGATCATCCGCGACCGCCTGCATTTCTTCGGCTCCTACGAAGGGAACTACCAGGACCGCGACAATCGCGTCGCCTTCGCCCCGCCGTCCGGATTTCCGGCGCTCGACACCGTAAATCTCACGCAGTACAACGGGCAGTTCACATCGCCCTTCCGCGAGACGCTCCTGTTCGGGAAGCTCAGTTACGCGGTGAGCCCGAACTCCTCCGCCGAGCTCAGCTTCAGCAACCGTCGCGAGACCGATGTCCGTGATTTCGGGCCTTGTTGCGGCGCCGGCTTCAACTCATTCCAGCAGGCGGTGAACTTCCGGCAGAACGTCTCGATCGGGCAGCTCAGGTATAACATCTTCAGCGGCCCATGGCTCAACGAGGCCAAGATCGACTACTCGCGATTCCGCCGGAACCCCGGGCCCGAGAA
Source organism: Gemmatimonadales bacterium (assembly GCA_035759585.1). GTDB lineage: Bacteria > Gemmatimonadota > Gemmatimonadetes > Gemmatimonadales > GWC2-71-9 > CAMLLJ01. The sequence goes on from DASTUP010000190.1 coordinate 8,445, forward strand.
TCCCGGGCTGCCGCAGCGCCTTTTTCAGATCCCCGGCGGCGATTACATCATCGGCAGCAATCGCAGCACGCAGGACTTCACCCAGCGCCGGATCGGCATCCGCGACGACCTCACCTATACCGGCTTCGAGGCGGCGGGCCAGCACGTGCTGAAGATGGGCGCGAGCGTCGATTTCGTGACGTACGACATCCTCAAGGACAACGACGGCACGCCGCGGTTCCTGTACAATGCCGCGTATGGATACCAGCACCCGTTCGAACTCAATTACGGAACGGGCAACGCGGCGCTCGAGGAGAACAACACGCAGGTCGGCCTCTACATCCAGGACGACTGGAGCCCCTCACAGCGGCTCACGATCAACGCCGGCATCCGCTGGGACTTCGAGTCGAACATGTTCAACACCGACTACGTGACGCCGCAGAACGTCATCGATACGCTGACGCGGTACAACGACCAGCTCCCCACGCCGCTCGATCTCGACCGGTTCATCAGCACGGGCGACAGCCGGAGCCCGTTCTACGGCGCCTTCCAGCCGCGCATCGGGTTCTCGTACGCGCTCGATTCCGAAAACCGGACGACCATCTTCGGCGGCTTCGGCATTTACTATGACCGCTCGATCTTCGACGTATCGGTGGACGAGACGCTCAAGCTCACGCATCCGAGCTTCACCATCCGCTTTGCTCCCCCCGGGGTTGCGCCGGGACCGGGCGAGGTCGCGTGGGATGACTCCTTCCTGACGGCGGATCGGGCGGTTCTCGATCAGCTCGTCGGCACGTTCGGGCGGCCGGAGGCGTGGCTCATCGACAGTGACGTCAAGGTGCCGAAGTCGCGGCAATGGAACATCGGCGTGCGGCAGGCGCTGGGGAACGTCCTGGTGTCGGCGACGTATGCCGGCCAGCGCGGCGTCGACCAGCTCACGCTCAACTGGGCCAACTTCGGCCTCAATCCCGACGGGACGTGCTGCGTCAGTTTCGACCTCGCTCCACACGGCTTCAGCAACTTCATCTACTCGAGCAACGACGCGAAGACGTGGTACGATGCGTTGCTCCTCCAGGTGGACCGGCCGTATCGTGCGAGCGAGGATGGCATCGGCTGGGGCGGCGGCATCGCTTTCACCTATGCCGTTCGCTCCCTCGAGGGCGTCGACGCGCTCGGCGACCTTTTTGCCTTCCCCAATACCGAGAACATTCCCAAGCATCCGGCGAACGACGAGCGTGCCCGGATCGTCGCCAACTGGATCACCGATGTTCCCTACGTCTTCGGGATCCAGTTCAGCGGCCTCGTGACACTTGGCAGCGGCCCGAAGCAGGATATCGGCGGACCTATCCGCTTCAATCCGACCGGCTACGTCCGCGGCGGCTTCTCCCCCCCGGGCGAGAACTTCCTGATCTTCGGCAAGTGGGTCTACCGCCGAGTGGATATGCGGCTGCGCAAGGATTTCCCCGACCTCGGGCGCGCCAACGTCGGCGTCATCCTCGATGCGTTCAACGTCTTCAATTATCAGAATTTCGGATGCTTCAACACGCCCGCCAACCAGGCGGACGTGAATTTCGGCAAGCCGAATTGCCTCGTGAGTGACCCTCGACGCGTGCAGCTCGGCGTCGAGCTCGACTTCTGACGGATCAGCGCCCTGAAAAAAGCCCCCGGGATTCCGGGGGCTTTTTTTCATTCCAGGGCGCGCTCAGCGGCCGAAGACGGCGCGCGCCCGGTCGAGGATCCATCCGACCGCTTCGGTGAACGACATGGTCGTGGTGTCCAGCTCGAGTGCATCGTCCGCCATGCGAAGCGGCGCAACAGGACGACTCGAATCCGCCAGATCGCGCCCTTCGAGCAGCGCGGCCTCCCGATCGACCTCCTCCGGGATGGTCCGCTGGCCGCGCTGGCTGAGCCGCCGCCCGGCGCGTGTCGCGGGATCGGCGGTGAGGAAGATCTTCAGGTCGGCATCCGGAAAGACGACCGTCCCGATGTCGCGCCCGTCGACAACGACATTCTGCCCCGCGCGCACGAGCTGGCGTAGATAGGCGTTCACCCACTCGCGGATGACCGGCACGGCGCTTACGGCCGACACGTGGCGGGTGACCTCGGCCGCACGGATCGCTTCGTCGACCGGCTCGCCATCGAGGTACGCGGAGAACCCCACGCCGTCCGGGTGCAGCCGGAGCCCGCGATCTTCGGCCGCACGGAGAATGGCATCCGCCCCGATCGAGAGGGGATCCGGGGCGCCGCTGCGCTTCGCCTCCCGCAGGGCAACGAGGGTCACGCCCCGATAGAGCGAACCGGAATCCAGATGCGCGTAGCCGAGGGCTTCGGCCACTGCGCGCGCCGTGCTCGACTTGCCGGATGCCGACGGCCCGTCGATCGCGATGACGCCCCCGCTCATGCACCGCTCCGGCGCGCCTGGCGCAGTGTGTCGAAGAATCCCGGAAAGCTCACGTCGGCGCACGCCTTGTCGTCGATGGCGATCCGCGCACCGCGCACCGTTCCCAGCACGGCGAACGCCATGGCGAGCCGATGGTCCCCCTCCGTGCGAACGCGGCCCATCGGCGGAGCATCGCCGCCCCTGACGTGAAGGTCGTTTCCCACCACCTCCGCTTCGGAGCCGACGGCGCGCAGGTTGGATGCGATGAGCGAGAGCCGGTCGCTCTCCTTGACGCGGAGCTCGCCCACTTCACGGAAGATCGTCGTGCCTTCCGCGCGCGATGCGAGCACGGCGAGCAGCGGCACTTCGTCCACGAGGCCGGGAATCTCGGCGGCGGAAACCTCGGTGCGTCTCATGACACCCGGGCGCGCCAGGAGGGTCCCGACCGGCTCACCGAAGGCGTCTTCGACCTCATGCGCTTCCACCTGCGCGCCCATCCGTCCCAGGACCGCGAGAAACCCGGTGCGCGTCGGGTTCACTCCGACGCCGGGAAGGGTCAGTTCCCCTCCTTCGGCCAGGAGCGCCAGGCCAACCAGAAAGGCCGCCGACGAAGGGTCCCCAGGCACCTGCATCTGAAAGGGGACCACGCGGCCAGTGGGCTCGAACTCGATCCGCCCGCCGCGAGTTTCGACGGTGAATCCGAATGCGCGCAGGAGCCGCTCCGAATGGTCCCGGGAAAGCCCGCCCGGCTCGCGCAGCGAGACGCCAACCCCGCCCGCCAACCCCGCAAATAGCAACGATCCCTTGATCTGTGCACTCGAGACCGGGAGGTCCCACCGGAGGGGAGAGAGCTTGCCGCCACGAATGGCGAGGGGGAGGGTCCGGGCGTCCCTCGGCGCGAACTTTGCACCCATACGGCCGAGCGGCTCGGTAACCCGGGCCATTGGCCTGCGCCGCAGCGACTTGTCTCCGGTCAGCTCGGCCTCGAACCGGTGGCCAGCCAGGAGCCCCAGGAGGAGCCGCGCCGTGGTGCCGGCATTGCCGCAATGAAGCCGGGCGCTCGGCCGGGAAAGCCGGCCGCGGCCGGCTACGCGCGTGACCGCATCGGCCCTGAGCGGCGACACGTCCACGCCCATCCGCCGGAGGCAGGCGGCGGTGGCGCGCGCGTCCAGCGAAGTCAGGGCGCCGCCGATATGGCTCGACCCCCGCGCCATGGCTGCGAGCATCAGGAGGCGATGCGTGATGCTCTTGTCACCGGGGACGCGGACTACACCGCCGACTTTCATCGAGCAATCTCCGGAATGCGGGCGCCGCGGCGTCGCAGCTGCCCGCCCGGTCGCAAGATTGTAGTTGTGCCCAACCGCTTTCTCAACGGAGCACGATGTGGCGACGATCATGATCGTCGAGGACAGCCCGGACAACATGAAGCTGTTCCGGACCCTGCTCTCACTGAAGGGCCATCGGGTCGTCCCGCTTGCCGGGGGTGACGGCGTGCTGGATGCGCTCGACGTGCACCAGCCGGAGCTGGTCCTCATGGATATCCAGCTCCCCGGCAAGGACGGCTTTGCCCTGCTCTCGGAGATCCGCGCTTCGCAGCACTCCTCCCGCCGGGTCGTTGCGCTGACGGCGCACGCGATGGCCGGCGACCGCGAGCGGGCGCTCGAGGCCGGTTTCGACGGCTATATCACGAAGCCCATCGATATCCGTACATTCCCTGCGGAAGTTGCCGACGCCCTCGGGACTGGAACGGTCGCATGACGACGCACGCCCAGCAGAACCAGCCGAGCCCGGAAAAGCAGGCGCTCATCGAGGCGTACGAGAAGGTCCTCGTCGCCGACGCGGAAAAGCGCGAGAAGGACCTGGCGGCGCGCCCGGACGGGCCGCCGAAGCGCCGCGCGCATCCGGTCGTGGTCCTGTCGCTTCTGGTACTGGCCGTGGTCGGCGGGTATATCGGGATCGCGCGCCCGTCGTGGATCTTCGAGCGCGGCGCGCCGGCCGAGCCGGTGTCGATGCAGGAGGCGAGCCTCCGCCTGGCCATGGCAATGCAGTTCCAGCGGATCGAGCGGTTCCGCGCGCAGTCAGGCCGGCTCCCTACGACCGTGGAGGAAGCCGGCCCCGCGATGCCGGGCGTTCGCTACCAGGCGCGTCACCCCGATGGCTTCACGCTCACGGGGACCAACGGAACCGTCACGCTCACCCTGCAGTCCACCGAGTCGCTGTCGGCGTTCGTGGGCAACAGCTATGAGCTGATCCAGGGGAGGTCCGGGCAATGAATCGGCGCGGATTCACCATGATCGAGCTGCTGATCGTCCTTGCGGTGATCGGCATTCTCACCACGCTCGGGGTCCTCCGGTACATCGATCTCCGGAACCACGCCATTGCTTCGGGCGTCGTCTCGGAGCTCAATGCGATCCGTCTCGCCACCTACAACTACTGGGCGGACCGCAACACCTTTCCGCCGGACGCCGGCGCCGGCGTGACACCGGTCGGCATGGTGCCGTATCTCCGCAGCGGATTCTCGTTCGACCGCACACAGTACACCTTCGACTACGAAAATTTCGCGGGCGCGGCGGATGGCGGCGCGAGCGCCGGCCTCCAGGTGGGGATCGTGGTCACGACGGTCGACAATGGGCTCGCGGCCATCCTGGCGAGACGGGCTGCCGGTGGCCTCCCGTACTTCATGGTGGGGAACACGCTCACCTACGTGATCGTGGGGCCTGACGGGCGGATGTAACGCCGGCACCGGGGAGACGAATCCGAACGGGGGCGCCTGCATCGGCGCCCTCGTTCGTTCGTGCACTCCATACCTTGCTCAAAGGCGTTCCGCCAGGACAGCCACTTCGTGCGCGCCAAGCTCGAGCTCGTTCTCGTGCATGGCATCCGCGCCGGGCAGGAGCCCCTCCCAGTGCCCCGGGTCCGGCAGCACGAACCGGCGGCCCTCCTCTTCCCCGTTCATGAGTACGAGCAGCCGCGTGGGACCGTCGAGGAGAAAGCCGAACGCGCGCGGCAGCGCCGGATCATCGAGAAGCGGCACGCCACTCGTATCGATCCAGGTGAGCTGCGATGCGATCGCATCGAATCGCCGGAGCCGAAGGGCCGGATGACCCGCGCGAATACGGAAGAGCGCGCGAACGAACTCGAGCAGGTCGCGCTCGCCCTCCGCGGCGTTCCAATCGATCCACGTGAGCTCGCTGTCGTGGCAGTAGGCGTTGTTGTTGCCGCGCTGGGTGCGCCCGATCTCGTCGCCATGCGAGATCATCGGCACCCCGTGCGCGAGCGCGAGCGTCGCAAAGAGCGCCTTCGAGGCGCGCGCGCGAGCCGCATCGATCTCCGGATCGGGCGTCGGCCCTTCCGCGCCCCAGTTCCGGCTCAGGTTGTCGTGATGCCCGTCCCGGTTTTCCTCCCCGTTGAGCTCGTTGTGCTTCCGCTCGTAGCTCACGAGGTCGCGCAGCGTGAAGCCGTCGTGGCAGGTGATGAAGTTCACCGAGGCCTGGGGCGTCCGGCTGCCGAAGATGTCGCGGCTGCCCGTGAGCCGATCGGCGAACTCGCCGGGCCGGCCGGGAAGGCCCGCCCAGTATCGGCGTGCCGCGTCGCGGAACCGGTCGTTCCATTCTGACCAGCCCGCCGGAAACTGTCCTAGCCGGTAGCCTTCCGGTCCGAGATCCCATGGCTCCGCAATCAGCTTGACCTGCGAAAGGACCGGATCGCTTCGCACCGCCTCGAAGAACCCCGCTGACGGATCGAATTCCCGGTCGCCGCGGCCGAGCGACGTCGCGAGGTCGAAGCGAAACCCGTCCACGTGCATGTCGCGCACCCAGTAGCGCAGGCTCTCGAGCACGAGCGAGAGCGAGGCGGGCTTCCCGGCATGCAGCGTATTCCCGACGCCCGTATAGTCGACGTACCTCTGCGGATCGGCCTCGTCCAGCCGGTAATACCCGCGATTGTCGATCCCGCGGAACGCGAGCGTCGGCCCCGCGGCGTCTCCCTCCCCCGTGTGATTGTAGACGACGTCGAGCAGCACCTCGATGCCGGCCGCATGCAGCGCGCGCACCATTGCGCGAAATTCGCCGACCTGCTCGCCACGCGAGCCGGTTGCAAAGCGGGAATCAGGGGCGAAATATCCGATCGTGTTGTAGCCCCAGTAATTCGTGAGGCCGAGCTGCGCGAGGCGGCGATCGATCACGTGATGCTGAATGGGAAGGAGCTGGACCGCCGTGACGCCGAGCGACAGGAGATGCGCCACGACCGGCGCGGCGGCGAGTCCGAGATAGGTTCCTCGAAGCCGTTCCGGAACACCGGGATGCCGCCGCGTCATTCCCCGGACGTGGCATTCGTAGATCACCGTGCGCTCCCATGGCGTTTCGGGGCGCCGGTCGCCCTGCCAGTCGAATGGGTCGGCGATGACGACGGACTTCGGGACGGCGGGCGCGCTGTCCCGCGGATCGGGATGCGCCGGCGAATCCTCCGAGAACCCCCGAAGGACGTCGCTCCACTCGAGCGAGCCGGCAATGGCGCGCGCGCGTGGATCGATCAGGAGCTTGGCCGGATTGAAGCGAAGACCCCTCGATGGATCATGAGGGCCGTGCACCCGGAACCCGTACAGCTGACCATGCTCGATACCCGGAACTCCCGCCGACCATGTTCCGGTGGCATTCCTGCCGAGCGCGATGCGGGCTTCTTCCCGCCCCGCACGGTCGAAGAGACAGAGCTCGACGCCCGTCGCTTCAGGGGCGGCGAGCGCAAAAGTGGTTCCGTCCGTGTCCGATGTGGCGCCGGGCACCGCGCGTGCCGGCAGCTGGTCGGTAGGATCCATTCGTCCGAAGGCGAGAGTCGGCTGGAAAGGTAACGGAGAAGCTTCTTCGGGGGCCGTGCGGTTGCACGAGCCGCCGGGACCCGATTAGGACTTCCTGATGCACGATCCCAGCCTGCGCGCGCCGCCGCTGAACCACGCGGTATTTGGAAATGGAAGAGTTCTCGGCCTGGTCTCGCCGACGAGCGCGATCGAGTGGCTCTGCCTGCCGCGCTTCGATTCGCCCTCGGTCTTCGGCCGGCTGCTGGACCATGAGAAAGGCGGATCCTTCCGCGTTCTCCACACCTCCGGCGAGGTCGAGGGCACGCTCGCCTACCTTCCGAACACCAACGTCGTGCGCAGCGTCTTTTCTGCGCTGGACGGAAGCTGGGAGGTCATCGACTTCGCGCCACGCATTCCGGCCGGCCTCGGCGTCGTGGTCCCGATCGAGATCATGCGGATCGTGCGGCCGCTCGAGGGGCAGCCGCAGATCGTCGTGGACTTCGATCCGCAGCCCGATTATGCCCGCGGCACGCCGCGCCTGCGAGAGCTGACCCTCGGCCTCGAGGTGGACGGCGGCGCGGTTCCGCTGCACCTGATGACGAATCTCCCGATCCCGTACGTCCTGGCCAGGCGTCCTTTCGCGCTCGCGCACCCGCTGTATTTCGTGCTGTCCTATGGCGCGCGGGAAGCTCCACCGACGTATGCGAGCGTGATGCACGACCTCGAGCGCACCGTCGCCGGCTGGCGCGCCTGGGCCCGCTCCTGTGCGCTGCCCGCCTTTGCCGCGGAGACCGTGCTCCGCTCGGCGCTCTGTCTCAAGCTGCATGCGTATCACGACACGGGCGCCATCATCGCCGCCACGACCACGAGCATCCCGGAGGCAATGGGCACGCCGCGAACCTGGGATTACCGCTTCTGCTGGCTCCGCGACTCCGCCTTCACGGTCGAAGCGCTCCGGCGCCTCAGCCAGGTGGCGGAGGGCGAGCACCTGATCCGCTTCCTGCGCGACGTCGCGGAAGCGGGGCCGCTGCAGCCCGTCTACAGCGTGGACGGCGGCCGCGAGCTGCACGAAGAGTTCCTGCCGCACCTGGCGGGCTTCGGCGGCAACGGCCATGTGCGCGTCGGGAACGCCGCGTACCATCAGACGCAGCACGACCTGATGGGCGAGATCATTCTCTGCCTCGAGACCCAGCTTTCGGACCCGCGCATCGTGCACGACGAGCCCAGCGCCTACTTCCCGCTCATCCGCCGCCTGGTCGAGGAGGCCATCGTCGCTGCAGACCGGCCGGACACGAGCATCTGGGAGTTCCGCAGCATGTTCCGGAACTACACATTCTCACGGGCGATGTGCTGGGTGGCCGTGCGGCGCGGCGCCAATCTCGCGCGGCGGTTCGGGCAGGTGGCGCTCTCGGAGGAGTGGTCCGGGATCGCGGACCGCGAGCAGGCCCTGATTCTCGAGCGCGGCTTTTCCACGAAGCAGGGGTTCTTCACCCAGGCGCTCGACGGCGACTTCCCGGACGCGTCCAATCTCCTGCTGCCCACGCTCGGCCTCGTCGATGGCCGCGATCCCCGATTCGTCGCGACCGTCGAGGCGTACCAGAAGAACCTGGTCGAGCATGGCCTCATGCTCCGCTATCGGAACCGCGATGACTTCGGCGAGACGACGAGCGCCTTCACGATCTGCTCCTTCTGGTGGGCTGAAGCGCTGGCGCTCATGGGGCGCCTGGAGGATGCGGTGAAGGTCTTCGACCGTGTCGCCGCGTACGCGAATCCGGTCGGCCTCTTCTCGGAGGATATCGACCCGGACACCGGTGCCTTGCTCGGCAACTTCCCGCAGGCCTATACGCACGTCGGGCTCATCCATGCGGCAATGACCATCGGTGAGCTGCTGGAGGCGCGCGATGGGCACGTGAGGGCGTGGGCGTGACCCGGCGGACGATCCTCGTCTCGAACCGGCTGCCGGTCACCGCATCGGTCGAAAATGGTGTGCTCCAGGTGGAGCGCAGCGTCGGCGGACTCGCCACCGGCCTGTCGGGAGCCACCCGCAATTCCCACACGATATGGATCGGCTGGGCCGGGCCGCTGAGCGGGATCAGCCGGCGGCAGATCGCCGAGCTCAATGCGCGCCTCACCGCCCTCGACTGCGTGCCGGTGCCCCTCAGCTCGCGCGAGATTCGCGAATACTACGAGGAGGTCTCGAACGGGATTCTCTGGCCGGTCTTTCACTACCAGGCCGAGCGCATACCACCCGACCCGCGGCACTGGAGCACCTACGCGGCCGTCAACGCCCGATTTGCCCAGGCCGTCGCCGATGTCTGGAAACCCGGGGATGAAATCTGGGTCCACGATTATCAGCTCCTGCTGCTTCCCGC
>DASTUP010000191.1:0-24519 GCA_035759585.1 Gemmatimonadales bacterium
GGCGCGGCTTCGCGAGGCGGAACGGCGGGCTGCCGTCGGCGATCTTTCCCGGCAGGTCAACCACGACATCAGGAACGGCCTCGCGCCGATCCGGCACGTCGTCCGGCATCTCGCCGAGGTGGCCGAGCGGCAGCCCGCAGAGCTTCCGGCGATCTTCACGGAGCGGCGGGGCACGCTCGAGTCGAGCGTCGCCTACCTCGAGAATCTGGCGGCGAACTACGCGAAGCTCGCCCCCGGCACGGCGCGCGGGTCGACGGATGTCCGGGCTCTCGTTCAGGAGATCGCCGGATCGCTGTCGAGCGACCGCGTCACCGTCGAGGCCGCCCCCGCGCCCGACACGCCGCGCGCCGCCGCCGATCCCGTCGCCCTGCGCCGAATCGTGGAGAATCTCGCGACGAACGCGGTGGAGAGCATCGAGCAGGCGCCTGGCAAGGTATCCATCTCGAGCGAGCGCGCTGCGGATGGACGCGTTCGCGTCACCGTATTGGATACCGGGCGCGGCATGACGCGCGCGGAGCTCGAGCGCGCGTTCGACGATTTTCATACGACCAAGCCTTCCGGCACCGGGCTCGGGCTCTCCGTCGTCCGGCGCCTGGTGGCGGATCTCGACGGATCGCTGCAGGTGTCGACCGAGCCCGGCACCGGAAGCCGATTCACGGTGGAGCTGCCGGCACACGAACCGCATTCCGGAGCCTGAATGCCCCTGATCCTCATCGTGGACGACGTGCCGGCCATGGCGGAGCAGTACGCCTACGACCTCAGGCGGCTCGGCGGATTCGACACGGCGACGGCGGGTGGCGGCGAAGCCGCGCTGGCGACGCTGGATCGCGAGCCGGCCGATTGCATCATCCTCGATCTCGAGATGCCCGGCATGGACGGCTTCGAGGTCCTCCGCACGCTCGAGCGGCGCGGCGTGGAGACGCCCGTCATCGTCTATACCGGCACCGGCGACTTCGACCGCTGCATCCAGGCGATGCGCCTCGGCGCGTACGGCTTCATCGACAAGGCGGAGCCGATGGAGCGGGTGGTGCACGAGATCGAAACCGCGCTCGAGCGGCGGCGCCTCCGCCTCGAGCTCGCCACGCTGCAGCGCCGGCTCGGAGAGACGTCGCTCGTGGGGTCGAGCCCCGCGCTCGTTCGTCTCCGGGAGCAGATCGCGCGCGTGGCACCGGTGCCGAGCACGGTGCTGATCGTGGGGGAGAGCGGCTCGGGAAAGGAGCTCGTGGCGCGGGACCTCCATCGCCTCGGCCCGAGCCCGTCCGGAGCGTTCATCGCGATCAACTGCGCCGCGCTTCCCGAGCAGCTCGTCGAGAGCGAGCTGTTCGGGCATGAGCGCGGCGCGTTCACGGGAGCGGTCGCCGCTCGCCGCGGCGCGTTCGAGGCCGCCGACAAGGGCACGCTCTTCCTCGACGAGATCGGCGAGCTTCCGCTTCCGGCGCAGGCAAAGCTCCTCCGCGTGCTCGAGGACCGGCAGGTCACGCGCCTGGGCAGCAACCGGCCGGTGCCGGTCGAGGCGAGGATCGTCACGGCCACCAACCGGCAGCTGGGGGATGAAGTGGCCGCGGGCCGCTTCCGCGAGGACCTCCTCTTCCGCATCGACGTCCACCGGCTCGAGGTGCCTCCCCTCCGGGATCGCCGCCCGGACATTCCGGTGCTGGCCGAGCGCTTCATGGCCGACGTCTGCGCGCGCTTCGGTCTGCTTCCAAAGCGGATCTCGGGCGAGGCGCTCGAGCTGCTGACGGCGTACGAGTGGCGCCGGAACAACGTGCGCGAGCTGCGCAACGTCGTGGAGCGGATGGTCGTCGCGGCGGATGGCGAGGCGATCCGCGCGGAGCATCTCCCCGCGGAGATTCGCGGCGACCGGACCCAAACACCCGCCGATGCGCCGAGGACCTTTCAGGAGCTGAGGGAAGACGCGGAGCGGCGAATCGTCCTGGCGGCGCTCGAGGAAAACGAATGGCACATCACGCGGACGGCCGAATCCCTCGGCCTCGCCGATCACTCGAGCCTGATCAAGCTCATGCGGCGGCTGGGCGTCAGCCGAGAATAGCCGCCGAACCGCCGTGTCCGCCCGGACACGGGCGGGCAGCGGTGCGCGTGTCCGCCCGGACACGAAACCGCCATCCCGCCCACCGCTTCCCCATTCGCATCAAACCTCCAGGTGATTGCCACGGCGTGGCTTAGCGGCGCGACCGATTTCATCGGCACGCCGGGCCCTTCGCTTGCCTTACTCCCTCGGTGTCCGCCCGAAGTTCCACCGGCGCACCGCGCCACACCGAAGGAGTCAGAGATGTCGAACCGCCGACGCTTTCCGATCGTGATCGTCGCCGCGCTCGTTCCCGCGGCACTCATCGCCTGCGGCTCGGGAGAGCCGAAGCCGACCACCACGTCGTCCGCCGGCGCCTCCGCGCCGGCCTCGACCGCCAATACCACCGCCGCCGCTGCGATCACGCCGGCGCCGTCCGTCGCCATCGCCTACGAGGACGCGGAGAAGGCGTTCCGTTCGGGCGACTACCCGGAGGCAGTCGAGCTCTTCACGGCCTACACCGAGCGCCGCCCCGAGAACGTCTGGGGCCACTACATGCTCGGCCTCTCCGCCTGGAAGGAAGGGAACCTCGCGCGCGCCGCGGAGGCGTTCGACCGCGCGCTCGCACTCGACTCGGCGCACGTGAAGAGCCTGCTCAACTCGAGCCGCGTCTTCCTCGAGCTCAACGAGACGGACAAGGCGCTCGAGCGCACCGCGCGGGCCATCGCCATCGAGCCCCGCTCGCCCGACGCGCTCCGCCTCCGCGGCAGGGCGCTGCACAATGCGGGTGACCTCGAGTCCGCCATCGAGGCGTACCGTGAAGCGCTCGTCGTGGATGCGCACGACGTGTGGAGCATGAACAACCTCGGCCTCATCTACATCGAGCTCGGCCGCCCGGCCGACGCGATCGGTCCGCTGGCCCGCGCCGTCGAGCTGCGGAGCAACGCGCCCGTGTTCCACAACAACCTCGGCATCGCGCTCGAGCAGACCGGGCACTACGGCGCCGCGAAGGAGGCGTTCGAAGAGACGCTCGCGGTGGACAGCACTTACGGCAAGGCGCGCACGAGCCTTGAGCGCGTGACGCCGCTCGCCACGCGGCCCGGCGGCGAGGAGCTGATCCTGGGTGACTTCGCGACCGAGTTCGAGCTGCAGATCCAGATGTGGAAGGATGCGGAAGCGATGGCGATTCAGCCGGAGGTCGAGGTCCAGGTGGATGTCGACACGGTTCCGGAGGGGGAGCCGCGGGAGTAGGTTCGATCCAGCGGACCAACGAAGGCCCGGAGGCTATCCGGGCCTTCGTGTGTCACTGGTCCTCCGCCCCGCGTCACCCCGGTTCAGCCAACCCACAGACCCGAGGACCATCGTGCGACCCCTGGCGCTTCTCGTTGCCCTTTCCCTCGCCGGATGTCTCGACAATGCCGGACCGGAGGATTTTCCTGCGCAGCAGTTGCATGTACTGACTGCGCCGGAGGGAGAGCAGTTCCCGACCGACACTCTCTCGCCGCTCGTCGTCGAGGTCACCGACGAGCATGGAAATCCGTCTGCGGGCCGCGCGGTGAGCTGGTCGGCCTCGGGAAGTGGCTCGATGACCCCGATTTCCGCGGTTACCGACGACAGTGGCCGCGCACGAGCTCGCTGGATTCTGGGCGCCGAACCGGGCACCCAGACAGCCATGGTCAATGTCGTTGGGACGGAGCTCTCGGCCTCGATATCGGTAGAAACGGCCGGCTGGCGCGTGTCATCGGTGTCGTCGTCGCGGGGGGATGTGATGTGCGCAATCGACCTGGCCGGCGACGCCTGGTGCTGGGAGGACGACGATGCGCCGAGGCGCATCGAGTCATCGGTCCGTTTCCAGAGCGTCGCTGCCGGTTGGATCCACGTATGTGGACTCAGCACGACTCACCGCGTTTTCTGCTGGGGGAACAACGATGCCGGACAGCTTGGAGATGGCACCACGACAACGCGGTCGGCGCCGACGGCTCCGATCCTGCCGGATATCGAATTTACGTCCGTGACCACTGGACACCGTCTGACCTGTGCGCTTGCGGCATCCGGAACAGCGTACTGCTGGGGGAGCAACCAATCGGGGGAGCTGGGACGCGGATTCGCCTCGCCTTTCGAGCCCCTCCCTGCTCCCGTCGCGGGGGAAATCGTCTGGCGCTCCGTTTCTCCGGGCCATTATGCTACGTGCGCCATAGACAGCATGCAGCGCCCGTATTGCTGGGGCGAGGGTGATGGCGATCGTCTCGACCTTACGGCGCCCGCGCCGGTGGATGGGCTCGCGATCGCGGACACGGTGGCCGTATCGGGTTGGCAGAAGTGTGCCCTCTCTCAGGGGGCGCTCTACTGCTGGGGATTGCAGACCTCGTGGGCCGCTCCATCGCTCCTGGCCACGGGCATTTCCACGATGACGGCCGCCTACAAGCCCTTCTTCGCGTTGGGCACCGACGGGCGGGCCTACTACTGGGGCGCCGTTCCGAACTCCTCTTATGGTTGGGGCGACCCGGTCACCGCCTTCGGAGGCGGCCTGCCACTCCGAGCCGTGGGCGGAACAGACCTCCGGCCGTTTGCGATCGAACGCGAAACATCGACGCTTCTGTCCTGGACCGGGTGGCAGTTCGACGCGGTGCCACACCCGATCGATCCTGCTCCAATCAGACCGCCAACGGATTGACCGCGGTCACGAAGCTGCACTGCCCTCCTCAGCTTGCAGCGGCGCGCACACCTCGAGCGCGCCCGGCAGCACGCGATAGCTGAGCGTCCCACGCATCGTCAGCAGCTCGCCATCCAGCGCCACGTGGGTCGAACTCCGTCGCAGCTCGATCTCCGCTTCGGCCACCTGAAACACCTCGAGCTCCTTCAGGTCCGCGGTGCGCCCGCGCAGGATCTGCCACGCGAGCCAGAGCAGGTTCCTCCGCCCGGACGCGTTCATCACGTAGAGTGACAGCACGCCGTCGCTCAGCGATTCCCGCCGCGCCGCCGAGAGCCCGTCCATCCGGTACTCGTTGTTGCCGATGAAGACGAACGGCGTGCGGCGCACCATCGGCTCGCCGTCCGCCGTGATGCGCACCGCCATGAAGGGATGCCGCCGCAGCACGGCGAGCAATGCCCAGAGCGCCGCCGCCCATTTCGCGAGTCCGTACTTCCGAAGCCGGTCGCGGAAGCGCACGAGCCGCGGGTAGACGCCGATGCTCGAGTTGTTGACGAACACACGCCCGTTGACCTCGCCGAGGTCGACGGTCCGCGTGACACCGGCGAGGATCACCTCCATCGCGCCGTCGAGATCGAGCGGGATGCCGAGGTCCCGCGCAAAGTGATTCCTCGTGCCGAGCGGAAGAACCCCGAATGAAAGCCCCGCCTCGGCGGCGATTCCGGCCACGGTGCCGATCGTGCCGTCCCCGCCCCCCGCCACGAGCATCTCGCACCCCTCCTCGACTGCAGCGCGTGCGGCGCGCTCGATGCTCTTCCCGGACGCGGTGGTTACCCGAACCTCGCGCCCGGCCTCCGCGCAGAGCTCGCGGATGCGGTGCACCGAAGCGGCGGCCGACCTGCTGCCGGACCGGCCGTTCAGGACCACGGCGAGCGTCATACCCTGATCAGCTTGCGCCAGTTCCTGCGACGGAAGATGCCGCGGGAGGCGAGATGATCGCCGAACGCCACCGCCACGATCCAGACCAGGGCGACGAGATAGCCGGCGACGACGTCACTCGGATGGTGGACGTTGAGGTAGATGCGGGAGATCCCGATGAGGCCGATGACCACCGCGGCGACCACGAACACGATCACGCGGAGCGCATGGCTCCGGATGCGGTCCGCGAGGAGGACGGCTGCGGAGCCGAAGAAGACGAACGAGAAGAGGGCGTGGCCGCTCGGGAAGCTGAACGATGCCGGAAGCGGGTAGTCGAAGAGCGGATTGGGCCGTTCGCGCTGGAAGGAGAGTTTGAGGATCACGTCGAGCAGGCCCGCGCCTCCCAGCGTCACCAGCAGCAGCACGACGCCACGGAACCATCGCTTCCAGACAAACACGGCAAAGAGGATCACGGCGATGACGCTGAGCCGCGACGGCCCGCCGAAGCGGCTGGCGAACCACATGACCTCGGTGAGCGCCGGCGTGGCGACCGAATGAACCGCCGCGCTGACGACGCGGTCGAACGTCGCCGTCTCCCCCTGGAGCATCTCTTCCGCGAGCCACGAGACGACGGCCAGCGCGACGAGCGCCGCGACGATGCCGAGCACGAGCGTGAGGCTGATCAGCCGCTCCGCCTCGACGACGTTGGGAGGCGCTTCCTCGGAGGTTTCGGTCGGTGGGTGCTCGATCTCCGCCATGGTGGACGATAACCCTAGACCGGAAGCTCGGCGACGCTCGCCAGCGCACGGTCCGGCTGCACACCGGAGGAGGCGAGAACGGCGGCGTCCGCCTTGCCGCTGGCGACGAACCAGCCCTGCATTCCTGCGCGCTGCGCACCGGCGACGTCGCTCCATGGATCGTCCCCGACCATGGCGACGTCCCGCGGCGCCGGGTTGCCGAGACTCGCGAGCGCCGCGGCGTAGAAGGTGGCCGACGGCTTGCCGGCGATTGCGGCTTCCCTGCCGGCCGCATACTCGAGGCCCGCCACGTACGCGCCGCAGTCCAGCACCAGCGCCTCGCCGCGGCGCCAGTACCGGTCCCGGGATACCGCCACGAAGTCCGCGCCACTCATGAGGTGGTGGAACGCGTCCTGCATGAGGGAGTCGGACCAGCCGTCGCCGAGGTCACCCACGAGGACGGCATCGACTGGTCCCGAGGGCATCCCGCTCGTGCCTCCGGCGAGCTCGAACCCGGCGAGATCGGCCGCCGCGGCCGGGGTGATGAGGGGAAAAATCCGGCGATGCCCGCGGGAGTGGAGGAGCGTGCCGGCGGCGAGCGTGGCCGTGAGCAGCTCATGCTCGCGGATGTCGAAGCCGTAGCCTCTCAGCCGCGCGAGGATGGCGGAGCGGGGGCGGCTGCTGGTGTTCGAGAGACACCGGAAGGGGACACCGGCGGCCCGGAGCCGTCCAAGAATTGCGACGGCGCCCGGAATCGCGGCATCTCCCCGGTAGAGGGTGCCGTCCAGATCGAAGCAGTACGCCAACGGAGGAGCCATTGTCCCAAGTTATCCGCGCGCTGGCGGCCGGCGCATGCCTGGCTGCTTCCGCCGCACCGCTTGCCGGCCAGCAGCCGTTTGCCGTCGGGGAGACGCTCCGATACGAGGCGAGCCTCGGAATCGTCCCGGCGGGCAGCGCGACGCTCCGCGTCACGGGCACCACCGCGCATGACGGCAAGCGCCTCTTCGTGCTGTCCATGCAGGGTGGCGGCGGGCGTGGCGCGCTGAGCGCCGCAGTCGCGATGACGTCGTGGGCGGGCGGCGAGCGGTTCGTCTCCCGGCGCTTCGTCCGCAGCACCGATTTCCGGGGACGGTCCACGAGCGAGCGGTACGTGATCGAGCCCGATTCCGGCCTCTACCGCGTGGAGGGCTCGAGCGGCGCCTGGGTGACGCCTTCCCAGCCGCTCGACGAGCTCGCGATGCTCTACTACCTGCGCACGCTTCCACTCCGTCCGGGCTCGACTCACACCCTCGACGGCTATTTCAGGAACGGCTACAACCCGGTGCGCGTGCGCGTGACCGGGCGGGAAATGGTGGAGCTGGGATCGGGCGGGGAAGTCGCCTGCCTCGCGCTCACGATCTCGGCGGCCGGCCTCACGAGCGAAGTCTGGCTCACGGACGATGCGGCGCGGGTTCCGGCGCGTCTCCGCGTGCCGACGCCTGTGGGCAAGGTGACCCTCGTGCTCGCGCAGCGGCCCTGACGGCATCGCAAGAAGGGCGCAAAGGTCTCCGATGAACGACTAGTCAACACTTTCAGGAAAACCTGTTGTTGGGTTTTCAGCGGGCACCGGAGGCCTTTGCGCCCTTCCTGCCTTTGGGGTGATCAGTAACTCCCCAGGTACCGCTCGATCTCCCAACTGCTCACGTGCCGGTTGTACTCCTCCACTTCCTTGCGCTTGGCGTCGAGGAAGCGCTCGGTGAGGTGCGGGCCGAGGGCGTCCTTGACCACGTCGTCCTTCTCGAGCTGCTCGAGCGCCTCGTGGAGGTCACGCGGCAGCTCGTCGATGCGGTATTTCCGCCGGTCCCTGTAGCTCATCGTGAAGATGTTCCGGCTCACCGGCTCGCGGACTTCGAGCTTGCGCTGTACGCCGTCGAGCCCCGCCGCGAGCTGCACCGCGAGCGCGAGGTAGGGGTTGGCGCTCGGGTCCGGCATGCGCAGCTCGCAGCGCGTGCCGGTGCCGCGCCGGTCGGGGATCCGCACGAGCGGTGAGCGGTTCCGCATCGACCAGGCGACATTGATCGGCGCCTCGTACCCGGGAACGAGGCGCTTGTACGAATTGATCAGGGGATTGGTGATCGCGCAGAAGCCGCGGGCGTGCTGCAGCAGCCCTTCGATGTAGCTGAGCGCGACGTTGCTCAGCTGGTGCTCCGCTTTCGGATCGTAGAACGCATTGTCGCCGGGGCCGCGGAAGAGCGACTGGTGCGTATGCATTCCGCTGCCGTTGATCCCCTCGATCGGCTTGGGCATGAACGACGCCATGTACCCGAAGCGCGCGGCGACGTTGCGGACGACGAAGCGGAACGTCGCGAGGTTGTCGGCCGTGGTGAGCGCGTCGGCGTAGCGGAAATCGATTTCGTGCTGCCCGCGCGCCACCTCGTGGTGCGCCGCCTCCACCTCGAAGCCCATCCGCACCAGCTGCTCGATGATGACGTGGCGGATCTCCTCCCCCTTGTCGACCGGGCCGAGATCGAAGTAGCTCGCGTCGTCGTGCGTGGTCGTGCTGAGGCGCCCGCCCTCCCCCCGCTCGAACAGGAAGAACTCCGCTTCGCAGCCTGCCATCATCGAGAAGCCGAGCGCGCGGGCACGGTCGAGCTGCCGCTTGAGCGCGGTGCGCGGACAGCCGTCGAACGGCTCGCCCTCCGGTGTCTGGATGTCGCAGAGCACGCGGGCGACCTGCCCGGCTTCGTCGCCGTATGGGAGGAGCCGGAAGGTGGCAAGGTCCGGCTTGAGGAGCATGTCGCTCTCCTCGATGCGCACGAACCCTTCGATCGAGGACCCGTCGAAGATGATCTCGCCGTCGAGCGCCTTCGCGAACTGGCTGCGCGGCACTTCGACGTTCTTGTTGACGCCGAGGATGTCGGTGAACTGCAGCCGGAGAAAGCCCACGCTGAACCGCTCGGCGAGCCCAAGCAGGTCGTCGCGCGTGGCGCCGCTCAGGTCGGCGGGAAATCCGGACAGGTCGGGTTGAGGCATGCCGCCAACTTATCGCTCCCCGAACGTCCCGCAAAGGCGTCGGGGCCGCTATTTTCCGCCCATGACATCGACGTCTCCCCCGCGGACCTGCGCCGCCTGCGGCGCCTCGGGTTCCGGGAATTACTGCGCCGGCTGCGGTGCGCCGCTCGGCGCGCGGACCTGCGCCGCCTGCCGGGCGGAGCTCTCCGCCCAGGCGCGCTTCTGCCACCGCTGCGGCGCGAGCGTGGCGCCGGGCGCGGCCCGCGCGACGCGACCGGAGAAGACCGCCTGGATGGTTGCCGGCGGACTCGTACTCTTTCTCGTCGCGATGGTCGCCTGGCGCGTGCTCACCGGCAATACGGCCAATGCGGGGCAGCGAGTGCCCGACATGGCAAATGCCGGGAACGCCGCCCCGGGCGGCGCGGGTCCCGGGGACCCGGGCGGCGGCCTCCCGACCGGCCCCGCCCCGGACATCAGCCAGATGAGCCCGCAGGAGCGCTTCCTCCGGCTCAACAACCGGATCATGGAGGCGGCCGCGCGCGGCGACACGGCGACCGTCGTCAACTTCACCCCGATGGCGCTCAGCGCCTATGCGCAGCTTCCTTCGGCCACGAACGACGAGCGGTACCACGCGGCCGTGCTCAACGCGCAGGTCGGGCGGATGAACGAGGCGCTCGCGCTGGCGGACACGATGCTCCAGACCTCGCCCCGCTACCTGCTGGCGTACGTCGTGCGCGGCGACATCGCCGAGATCCAGCGCGATGCCGCCCGGCTGCGCGCCGCGTTCTCGGATTTCCAGGCGGCGTACGACGCGGAGATCGGCGCCTCCCGCGCGGAGTACGCGGATCACCGCAACATTCTCGACGACTTCCTGCAGCGCGCGAGGAGCGCCTCATGACCCGCACGATTCACGTGGCGCACAGTCCCGATTCCGACGACGCGTTCATGTTCTACGCGCTCGCGGCAGGCAAGATCGATACGGGGGATCTCGAGTACGTCCACGAGCTTTCCGACATCGAGTCGCTCAACCGGCGCGCGCTGCGGGGCGAGCTCGACGTATCCGCCGTTTCCATTCACGCCTATGCCCATCTCTGGCGGACCTACGCCCTGCTCAATTCCGGCTCGTCGATGGGCGACGGATACGGACCCCGCCTCGTCGCGCGCGAGGCGCGGCCGGGCGATCCGCGCGCGGCGATCCGCGGCCGGCGGATCGGCGTGCCCGGCCTGCTCACGACCGCGTACCTGGCGCTCCGCCTCTACCAGCCGGAGTTCGAAGCCGTCGTGCTTCCCTTCGACCAGATCGAGGCGGCGGTGCAGCGCGGCGACGTGGAGGTCGGGCTCCTCATTCACGAGGGCCAGCTCACCTACGCCGATGACGGCCTCCACCTCTGGGAGGATCTCGGCGCCTGGTGGCTTGGCGACACCGGCCTTCCGCTCCCCCTCGGCGGGAACGTGGTCCGCCGGGACCTCGGCGACGAGGTGATCGCCCAGGTCGGCCGGGACCTGCGCGCGAGCATCGTGTACGCTCTCGAGCATCGCGCGCCGGCACTGGCACACGCGAGCCAGTTCAACCGGGGCATCGGGGCGGAGCGGACCGATACGTTCGTCGGGATGTACGTCAACGACTGGACGGTGGATTACGGCGACCGCGGCCGGCTCGCCGTCCAGGCGCTGCTCGACCGCGCGTTCGCGGCCGCGCTGATCCCGGAGCGGGTGGCCGTTGAATTCGTCGGCTGATTTCTTGACCCGCCGCCCGCGGCGTCCATAGCTTCCCGTACCTCTGCAGAGGAGCACCCGTGGTGCAGTCCGACGGCCCCGTCGCCGTGCTCGTCGTGGACGACGAGGAAGCGATCCGTAACGCGCTCAAGCGCTATCTCACCGGGCAGGGCTTCGAGGTCTCGCTCGCAGTGACCGGCGAGGAAGCCCTCGAGGTGCTGCGCCGGCGGAAGATCACGTGCATGCTCCTCGACGTGAACCTGCCGGGGCTCAGCGGCATCGACCTCGTCCCGCGGGTGATGCAGTCCGAGCCGGACATCGCGCTCCTCATGCTCACGGCGGTCAACGACGCGACCACGGCGGCGCTCTGCATGCAGCGCGGCGCCTTCGACTACCTCACCAAGCCGATCGACCTCGACGTCCTGGCCCGCGCGATCCAGCGCGCCCTCTCCCGCCGCCACACGAAGATCGAGGACCAGCAGATCAACCGCTGGCTCAAGGAGGAGGTCGCGGTGCGCTCCGCCGAGGTGCGCGCCGAGCGCGCCAACCTCGAGCGGATCTCGGTGGCGACGCTCGAGGCGCTGGTGAACGCGCTCGAGGCGAAGGATCCCTACCTTCGCGGCCATTCGGCGCGCGTGGCGGACCTCGCCGCCACGATCGCGGCCGAGCTCGGCCATGACGACGAGTCGATCGAGAAGGTCCGCACGGCGGGCCGGCTGCACGATATCGGCAAGATCGGCATTCGCGAGGAGGTGCTGGCCAAGCAGGGGCCGCTCACCGACGACGAATACGAGCACGTCAAGCAGCACGTGGTCGTCGGCTCGCAGATCCTGAGCCCGCTGGTGCACCTCAAGGAAGTGATCGCATTCGTTCGCAGCCACCACGAGCGGTGGGACGGCTTCGGCTATCCCGACCGGCTCGAGGGGGAGGCGATTCCCTACGGCGCCCGCATCATCGGCGCCGTCGAGATCTACGATGCGCTGACCACCTCGCGTCCCTACCAGGAGAAGATGCCCCCCGCCACCGCGGTGGAGCGCATGCGCGACCTCATCGGTACCGTGCTCGACCCATCGGTGCATCGCGCGCTCGAGACCGTCGTGCGGCACCGTCCCACGCTGACCTACCTCGACGAGACCTCGGGCTGACGCGCGCCACGGGAGAACGAGCCCCGCTCCGGGTCCTGATCGTCGACGACGATGAGGACATGGTGCGCCTCATGCGGGCGATCCTCGCGCAGCACGGCTTCACCGATGTCGATCAGGTTTCCCTCGGAGCCGACGCGCTCGCGCGCGGTGGCGAGTTCGATGTGGTGCTCCTCGATCACCAGCTGCCGGACATGAGCGGCGTCGAGGCCGTGGGCCCGCTGCGCGCGCGGCCGAAGCCGCCGAGTATCGTCGTCGTGACCGGCAACGGGACCGAGGCGCTCGCGGCGGCCGTGCTCCGGCGCGGCGCCGACGACTATCTCGTCAAGGACGCGTCGCTCGCGCACCTCCTGCCTCAGGTGCTGGACCGCGTCCGCCGCGAGCGCGCGCTCCGTGTCGCCCTCAGCACGGCACAGCAGGAGCTCGTGCGCGCCGAGCGCCTCGCCGCCATCGGCGAGATGACGGTGACCCTCCATCACGAGATCAACAACCCGCTGATGACGGCGACGGCCGAGCTCGACCTCCTCTCGATGAGCGGCGATCCCGTCACGCCGGCGCAGCGCTCCGCGCTCGACGCGCTGCGCGAGAGCCTCGACCGGATCCGGGACATCGTCCGGCGCATCGGCTCGCTCCGGCAGGCGCGCACGACGCCATATCCCGGGAATCTCCGGATGATCGACCTGGCGGAAGACGGGAGCGGCGCCGGCATCGAGCTGCCCCTCCGCTCCCGAGGCACGGCCGTGCTGCACGTCGCGGACGATCCGCTCGCGCAGGTGGTGACGGGAGTCCTGCAGAAGGTGGGGTACGAGGTGCAGCGGTGCCGCGCGGTCGAGACGTTCGCGAAGTCGGCCCATGCGGTCGGCGTGACGCTCGCCGTCGTGGCGGATGAAGCCCTGCACGTGCTGCCGGAGCGCGGCGAGTTCTTCCAGACGGTCGCCCTCGTGTCCGACGACGACGCCGCGCACCGCGTGTCCGCCGACCTCGTGGTGCGCCTGCCGTTCGATCCCTACACGCTCGCCGAAGAGCTGCTCTCCCTGTCCGACGAAAACGACTCGGCGGGCCTCTAGGCGATCTCGGCCGCCGCGCGCTTTTCCTGCTGGAACGCCATGCCGCGAAGGCGGATGACGCGCTGGCCGAGCGGCGGGTGGGACGCCAGGAGATCGCCCAGAAATCCTTCGCGCTCCGACAGCCGGCGCTCCGACGGGTCCACGATGCAGAGGTGCGCCGCACCGCGGGTGATCGCGCGCGTCGCGCCGGAGGCCGAGCCGAGCTTCTCCAGCGCGCTGGCGAGCGCGGCGGGATTGCGGGTGAACTGC
Organism: Gemmatimonadales bacterium; assembly: GCA_035759585.1. Lineage (GTDB taxonomy): Bacteria > Gemmatimonadota > Gemmatimonadetes > Gemmatimonadales > GWC2-71-9 > CAMLLJ01. The sequence goes on from DASTUP010000191.1 coordinate 13,497, forward strand.
GCACCCGTCGCATCGGCCAGGTACTCGCGCTTCCGGCTCACCGCCATGGCGAGCACGCGCGTCACCACCGGCGCGATGACGAGCGTGAGCAGCCAGACGACCAGCACGATCATCCCGAGCGCGCCCGCGCCGCCGCGCTTGCCTCCGCCGCCCCCGCGCCCACCGCCCATTCGGCTCCCGCCGCGAAGGATCCGTCCCGCACCGTCGGAGAGCAGCAGCACCGCCCCCACCATGCCGGCCAGCAGCGTCATGAGCCGCGTGTCGTAGTTCTGCACGTGCGCCATTTCGTGCGCCACGACGCCCTGCAGTTCGTCCCGGGTCAGCGACTCGAGCAGTCCCTGCGTCACCGCAATGTTCGCATGCGCGGGATCGCGTCCCGTCGCAAAGGCGTTCGGATCGTCGTCGGGCACGAGCCAGATGCGCGGGCGCGGGAGGCCGGCGGCGATCGCCATCTCCTCGACCACGTTGACGTACTGCCGCTGTTCAGGCGTGGCCGGCTCGAGGATCTCCCACGCGCCGGCCGACCAGAGCACCCGCTCCGCCCCGCGCTTCCAGGCGCTCAGGCAGATGGCCGCTGCGGCGATCGACGTGAAGACGCCGATGAACGGGAAGAGATGGTGGTACGACTCGGGCGGGCCTTCGGCGGTGAGGAGACCGAGCGCCAGGTCGCCGCCGAAGCCGATCCAGGCGAAGAAGACGATGAAGCCGCCGACGAGCCAGTTGGATCGCCGGCGGTTCGCTTCCTGCTGCGCGAAGAGATTTCCTTCAGCCACGCCCGGGGCGCGCGATCAGGGCCGTGGAGTGCCGCCGAACGACAGGTCCACGCCCGGCACGGCCCGCTCGCCCGCGTCCTCGATCTCCCAGAGCTCCGCCGGGGTGGCCTTGGCGATGCCGGCCACGAGCATCGTGGGGAAGGTCGACTGCTTCGTGTTGTACATCGTGGCCGCGTCGTTGTAGTGCTGCCGCGCGAAGCCGACCTTGTTCTCGGTGCTGGTCAGCTCCTCCTGCAGCGAGAGGATGTTCGCGTTCGTCTTGAGCTCCGGGTACGCCTCGGTCAGCGCGAAGAGCCGGCCGAGCGCCTGCGTGAGCTCGCCTTCGGCGCGCGCGGTCTCCTTCACGCTCGTGGCGGACACCGCCTTGTTCCGCGCGGAGATCACGGCCTCGAGCGTCCCGCGCTCGAATTCCATCGCCCCCTTCACGGTGTTGACGAGATTCGGGATCAGGTCGTGGCGGCGCTTGAGCTGGACGTCGATCTGCTTCCACGCATTGAGCACCTGGTTCTTCAAGGTGACCAGCGAGTTGTACGCGCCGATCATCCAGAAGACGAGGACCGCAACGACGACGAGGAGGACGATCAGTTCCATCTGTGCTCTCCGTGGAGGGGGGCCGCTGCGACTCCGTGGTCTATTGCTGGACGCCGGTGGGGCCCGGCATGAGCGAGGCCAGCGCGCGGCGCATGGCGTCGCCGATTGCCTCGCTGCCGCCGTGCAGCCTGGCGACCGGATGCTGTTCGTCGATCAGGAGCTCGACGCCCGGCGCCACGGTGATCCGCCGGCAGCTCACGCCCCGCGCCGCCGCGGGATCGGGCGGCGCGATCCACGCCTGCAGCGCGCGCCCCACCCGCCCCCGCCCCGTCCCCGGCGCCTGCAGCAGCGCGAGCTGCGAGGGATGCGGCAGCGCCGCACCGAGCGTCTGCGCCACGCGGCGCTCGATCATGTCGCCCGAGAGCGATTCGGCCTCGCGGACGATCGTCTCGAGCGTGGCCCCTTCCATCTGGCGGAGCTTGATGGCCAGGACCTGCAGCATGTGCTTGTACGTGTACACCGCCGCGGTGCCCCGTCCCTCGGGCGGACTCACGAGCCCGCGCGCCACGTAGAACCGGATCGTCCGCTCGCTGGGCTGCGCGCGCGCCGCGGCGTTGATCGGCACGACGCCGGAGGCATCGAGGATCGCTCCGGCGAGCGCCGCGAGATCGCGCAGGCCCCAAGGAGCGAGCGGTCGATACTCGCGCAGCGTGGCGAGGGGATCGGGCGTGGACGGCTGGGCGGAAATCACGATGCTCGTACCGAAAAGTGGTGTGGCCGGCGCTACCGCCCGGCGAGCGCGGCGAGCTGGCGCAGATCGGCGGAGAGGAGCGCGAGATCGGGCGCGGGATTCGCGGACTCGGCATCGGCCGGCTCGACGCCGTCGCACCCGCCGAGTTGCGCCAGGATCCGCTCGATGGTGTGCTCCCACGCGGTGAGCCGCTGCGCCGCCGCGATGGCGAGCGCTTCCCGCCACATCGCCGTGGCGCGCCCGAACTGCGCGAACCGCGCCAGGCCGACCGCGCTCTGGTGCAGGAAGTTAATGCGGGGCTCGGCACCGAGCCGCCCGACGAGCTGGCTCGCTGCCGCGCGCGCGCGCTCGAAGGCGATCCGGTTGTGCCGGGAAGAGGCGAGATCCATCGAGCCGATCAGCGCGCGGACGCGGATGCCCGGCCCGTTGCCTGCCGTCTCGATGAGCTCGAAGGCGGACTGCGCGGCGTCTGCTTCGCCGAGCCCCGCCAGACCTTCGCCGAGGCGGCAGAGCAGGTTCATCCGCTCGCCGGGATCGGTGGTGCGGGCAAAGGCCTCATACATGGCGCGCAGCGCATCCACCGGCCGCCCGGCGCACTGCAGCACCGCGCCGAGCTCGGCATAGGCATCGCTCGTCACCGGATCGAGGCCCGGACGGCTGCTCGCCTCGCGAATCACGTGCTCGACGGCGGCGCGGGCGCGGGCGAGCTCCCCGCGCAGCCGCGCGATACCCGGCGTGCCGAGCTGCGCGCGAAGCAGCGCTGTCTCGTCGGCGGCTTCGCGCGCGGCTTCCTCCGCCGCGAGGAATGCATCGGCCGCCTGCTCGGGGCGGGCGAGCGCGAGGTTGAGGCGGCCGGCGCTCAGCGCGAGCTCGCAGAAGTCGGCAGGGGCGATCGTGTCCCGGCAGCTCGCCGCGCTCAGCCGGAGCATGTCGAGCGCTTCGGCCGGGCGGTCCTCGCGCTCGAGATAGGCGGAGTACCGCTGGAGCGCTTCGCGCACGCGCCGGAGGCGGTCCCCGGTGGCATTCGACGCAGCGGTGATGAGTTCGGAAACGCAGCGCGCTTCGCCGTCGTCCGGCGGGAGTCCGACGAGGTACTCCCGCGTGGTCTGGTATTGCCACCGGATCGCGTCTTCGTCATCCGTGCTGCCGGTGGAGCGGATGACGCGGTCGATGAGCCGCGCAGCGAGGTACGCCCCGAGCGCCACGCGGCCGCGCGCTTCGTTCTCCCCCCGCTCCACCTGGGCGCGCTCGAGAAAGGAAGCATGCTGATGCTCGTCGGCCCGCTGTGACAGGGCGCGCACAAGACGCTTGCGGGTGAACACGCGACAGGATTCTCCCGGCCGGAGCTGGTGGTGAGGGCAAGCTAGTATGCCCACTCCGGAGGGAGAGGGCAAGAGGCGATTTTCCGCCACCGCGCGCGCGAATCGGGTGCCAGGACCTGCAGCCGGCGCGGCTACCGTGCCGCCATGCGCCAGGGTATCACGCTCGTCGAGCTGCTCATCGTCATGACGCTCGTCTCGCTCCTCGGAATGATCACGCTGCCGCGCCTTGCGCGCCCGCTCGCGTCGCTCCGTGTCGAGCAGGAAGCCCACCGCATCGCGGCGGCACATGCCCGCGCGCGCATGCTCGCGGTCACCTCCAGCCGCGTGGCGCTCCTTCGTATCACCGCCGACAGCATGACGATCCGCACGGTGGAAGGCCCGGACACGCTCCTCCGCTGGCGCGGCCCCGGCCCCGCCGCGGCTGGAGTGAGCCTCACCGCGCCGGACCGGACGCTGTACTTCGCGCCGATCGGCATCACCTACGGCGTTTCGAACGGCACCTGGACGCTCGCGTATCGCGGCGCGGTCCGGCGCGTCATCATGTCTCGGCTGGGACGGATACGGGTGGAGCGGCAGTAACCGGTTGCTACTGCTCCCCGTCGTAGCGCCGCAGCTTGTTGAGGAGGGTCGAGCGGGAAATCCCGAGCAGCAGGGCGGCCTTGCGCCGGTTGCCACCGGTATGCGCAAGCACGGAAAGGATGTGCCGGCGCTCCGCGGCGTCGAGCGGGTCGGGCGGAAGCTGGGACCGGGGCGCGAGCGCATCCCGGAGCGCGGCCAGGTCGATGCCCGGGTGGCGCAGGTCCACCGCCAGGAGGTCGAAGCCCGGCGCAGCGCCACCCGGCTCCACCATGAGTCCCTCGGCGGCCGTCGCCGCGCTCCCTTCCGGCACGGCCACGTGGCCGGCCGCGCGGAGCAGCGCGGCCAGCGCCTGGCGGCGCTCGGGATCGGCGTCGAGGATCAGCACATGGAAGGGCATGCGGGAAAGGTACGGCCCACTGCCGAGGGCGCCACCCGTCGCCGGCGTCAGTGGGATCATATATGTTCCGCTTCCGCCTGCATCCCGTCCCCGATCTCCGGTCTCGACATGGCATTCCCCGATCTCAAGCGCGCACGCCCCGGCGATCGCCTGCAGGATCCGCTGCTCGTCATGGACGTCCAGCAGAAGAGCTTCGGAGCGGACAAGGAGTGCACGGTCCTCACGCTGGGCAACGCGAGCGGGTCGATCGATTCGGCGCCGTTCTGGGGCGCGGAGCAGCAGCAGCTCGCAGGAATCGAGCGCGGCCACGTCGCGCAGATCATCGGAGAGGTGGGGCAGTACCGGGGCAAGCGCCAGCTCACCGTCACATCGATTCGCGTGCTCCCGCGCGAAAGCGTGGACCGGCGCCAGCTGCTCCCTTCCGTCGGGGAAACCGACTCCTACTGGAAGAAACTCGACGAGTGGCGCACGGCCATCACCGGGCAGAAGCTGCGGCGCACGCTCGACCTCTTCTTCGAGGACGCGGATTTCCGGAAGCGCTTCGAGGAGTGCCCGGCCAGCGTTTCGGGGCACCACGCGGCGCTGGGCGGACTACTCAAGCATGTCTGCGAAGTGGCGCACATCGCCCGGGCCATCGGCAAGACGTGCCGCGCAGACCGGGATCTGCTGCTCGCCGGAGCCCTCGTGCACGACATCGGCAAGCTCGAGTCGTATACGTGGGACGGCATCTTCGCCTACACCGACCGCGGCCGCCTCCTCGGCCACGTGGTGCTCGGCTCGCTCATGCTGGATCGGCGGATCGCCGCGGAAGCAGCGCCTCCCTGCTCGGCGGAGGGACTCACCGTCCTGCACCACATGATCCTCTCGCACCATGGGCAGCTGGAGTTCGGCGCTGCAGTTCCGCCCATGACGCTCGAGGCCGAGATCCTCCATTACGCCGACAATGCGAGCGCCAAGGCCACCAGCATGGCGGACGCGATCGCCGATCCGGACAACTTCACCGGCCAGGAGCCGATGAGCGCCCGCGGCATCTGGCAGCTCGACCGGCGCCGGGCGTACCGGGGAAACGTGGATTGGTGCGATTGAAATCGTCTGTCGTCGAGAGCGCGGAGGCGCGGAGCCGCGGAGAGCGGAGGGTGGCGGGGCGGATACCGCTGCCGGGGGCGGACATCGCTGCCAGGGTGAGCTGAACTGCGCACACGAAAACACGAAAGGACGAAAGGCGCCGTGGCGGAGACGAGATCGCGGCGTCGGGCGGGCATCGGTCAATCGCGAAATCGCGAAATCGCGAAATCGCTAATGGGCGCAGTGCGCGAGAGCCTCCGCTCGCCGTACTGAGATCGAAAGGAATTGCTTGTGGGCTCCCGGCACGCCTGACGCGCGGAGCCGCCGGGGAAGCCCACAAAAAACATCGGCTCCGAACCCAGTCAGAGGCACGGAGCCGAAGCGACCGCGGGGTCTTGCAGTTTTCCCGCGACGCCTTCAGGATCCGAGTGCCCCACATCTTCCGCCCTCCGCCCTCCGCCCTCCGCGCCTCCGCGCCTCCGCGTTAACGAGAAAAAAAGAAACGGCCATCCAGTCGTGGCTGGATGGCCGCTTCATGCAACGATTGGCCGAGGGCGGAGCTTGCGCTGCCGTTCTTCTCCCGTTCGCCACCGGCGGCAGAGCCGCTCGGGAGGGCGAGTGAGGCCTCGACATCGATTCCCAGGCCGGATGGCCGTCCCACCTGGTTCATCGCTGCCAGCGCTGCGAGTCCGGCCGAGTCGCGGATCGGCCGTTCACAGAGCACCCCGAGGCGCCAGATCGGGGTGGATGAGGCACGCGACTGGCCTCACCTGTCCGTCCGGGGTGACCACCGGAATCGTCGAAAGCTCGTGACCCTTGGAAGCCCTGAGCCCTCTCCTCCGATATCCCGTCCGAACCGCTTTCCGTTCGCTTCGCAGACCCGGAGCCCGCACACGTGACGAAGAGCGCATCAACAAGATAGGCACTTGCGAGAATCTCGCAAGTGCCTGATTTCATTCGGGTTACGCGATTTCGGTGTGGATCGTTTGTGGAGGTTCAAGTCACTGTCGCGCCGGAATCTGACCCCCCTCCTCCACATTTTGTGGAGATGTGTATCCACATGTCCGCGCCGATGTTCAACCCGCCAGCGGGTTCGGACGCGCTCCGCGGGGGCGGTTCGGGATCCGCATCGCGCGGAAGTACCCGTCGAGCGCGGCCTCGTAGCGCCGGATCTCGGCGACCATCGCCTGGGCGTCGCGATTGCCGTAGCCCCGCACCTCGTCGCCCTTGTCCGGCTTTGCCAGCTCGACGAACCGGCTGGCGCATTTCGCGGCCGCGCTGGCGAGGTCGTCGAAGGCGCCGAGGAGCCGCTTCTTCTCCGTCTCCTGGAGGCGGGAGGTCGTCGGCGTCTCGCCGAGCACGGTGCGCGGCGCCGCGACGTTCCGCCCCGAGGCGGCGCAGGCATCGGCGATCTCGCGCGCTCGGCTCATGAGCGAGGCATCCGACGTATGCCGGAAGTCGCGGTGGAGCCGCGCGGCCGCGCCCGTCACGGCAAAGAGCGTATCGCGGAGGACGTATGCTGCCGCCTGGATCCGCGCATGCTCCGGCGGAAGCGGCTTGTCGGGCAGGACCATCGTCGCCTGCGCCTCGAGCGACGCGGCGGAGCAGAGCATGACGAGCGTGACGAATGCGTATCGCTTCATGATTCCAGGCCGACCTCGATGTAGCGCCAGGTCGGATCGCCTTCGGTGAACGTGAAGAGGACGCCCGCGGAGCTGGCGGCAAACCAGCCGGCCACCATGGGACGGGGCGCATCGAGCTGTTCGATGATCGGTCCGAGCCAGCGGCGCATGTGCCGCAGCTCGGGAGCGCGCCGCCCGAGCAGGGCCAGCAGCGAGCCGACGCCGGAGGTGGCTCGCAGGAAGTGCGCCACCGCGTGCGCCCGCTGGCGGAACTCGACGGCCTTCACGCCCGGCTCGTCGAAGAGCACCGCGCCCTCGAACACGTCCATGGGCGGAGCGTCAAGCCTGGGGCCAAGATAGACGTAGCAACGCCCCTGCTCATCGCGCCGTTCCACCACGGCGGCCGCGGTCTCGTGCGTGAGCCGGGCGGCGTGCAGGAGGTCGTCGTCCTTGAGGATCCCGACCACGCCCGTCCACTCGAGCGCCGCGAGTGCGTTCTCCGTGGGACATCCATTCGTGTCGTCGAACGCAAAGAGCCGGGGGGCTTCCCCGGCACGCAGCACGAAATGGGCGAGGCCTTCGGCCCGGTCCGTGAAGGTCCGTACGACGAGCGTTCCTGGTGTCGGCATGGCTGAAAGATGGCCGATCGGTCAGGGCGGCGGAAGGGAGGACGCTCGGCGATCTGGCGGCCTCCGCGGCGGAGGATACCTTAGGCTGCCCCCTCGACCGGACCTGCATGCGCCTGGAAACCCGCACCTATTCGTCGCCGGTGGGGCCGCTCTCGCTCGTAGAATGCCCCGACGGCCCGCTCGTGGTCGAGTATCCCGGACGGAAATCGCAGCTTCGGTGGGCCATCCGCGCGCGCGGGAGCGCACCGGCGGTCGAGATCGTGGAAGGCGATTGCGCGGTCACGTCGGCGTGGCTCGATGCGTACTTCAACGGCTCGCGGAGCGGCTTTCCCTTCCCTCGCTATCTCGCGCGGTTTCTCGAGCTCTCCGCGGCACAGTTCGCCGTGTTTCGTGCCCTCCGCCGCATTCCCTTCGGGGAGACGCGCTCGTACGACGATCTCGCGCGGCAGACGACACTGCATCCGCGCGTCGTCGGACAGCTCGTCGGCTCGAATCACCTCGCGATCCTGATTCCCTGTCATCGTGTCGTCGGCAAGAACGGCGCACTCGTGGGGTATGGCGGGGGGATCGGGCGGAAGCGGTGGCTCCTTTCCCACGAGATGCGCCATACCGGCATCCGGCTTCGATAGTCATTGACAGATTCCCGAACGGGCACAACCTTATCCGCATGCTCCAACAGTCGATTCACCGATCCTGAACGGCGTCTCTCCGGAGCGCGCCATCGAGGACGTTCACCCGGTCATTCCGGCCGGGGCCATACCGGAGCCGAGAGGCTCCCGCACAGAAGAGGTCGTTGCAATGGCGAAGGGCACGGTCAAGTGGTTCAACGACGCCAAGGGCTTCGGTTTCATCGCGCAGGATGGTGGCAAGGACGTGTTCGTGCATCACACCGCCATCGTCGCCGACGGTTTCCGCTCCCTCGCGGAAGGCGATCAGGTCGAGTTCGAAATCGTCGAGGGACCGAAGGGCCTGCAGGCGGCGAACGTCAGGAAGTCCTGAGCCGGTTTCCGGCGCCGTTCACGACCCTGAGCAGCACCCACCGCGCCCGGAGCTCCCGCTTCCGGGCGCGGTGCCGTTCTTGCAGCGGCGGCACACGGTACGCGTACCCTTCTCCGACGAAGGACAGGACCCATGCGCTTCCGATCCCTGATTTTCGCGGGCTCCGCCCCGCTCCTGGCCGTCGCGCTGCTGGCCACCGTACCGGCCAGCGCGCAAACGGTTGCAGTGGCGACGAGCCCCTTGGAGTTTCTCGGTTTCCGTGCCGGCGCAACGCTGGATGAAATTGCGGAACACATGCGATCGCTCGATGGCGGTACACTCCGCTGCGACCGCGCCCGGGCCGACCGCCGGGTCAGCGAATGCCGCGGAACGATCACCGACCCGGTCGCCGGCGAGACCGTCCGGGTGTGGCTTTCGGCCATCGATAGCGTCGCGGCCGTGCTGACGCTGTCGAGCGATGTCGCGCCCGACCAGCTCGACCGCTGGCGCACCACGCTCGAGCGGAACTTCGGGCGGGTGGACGCGAAGGTGCAGGGCACCCAGTGGATGATGCAGTGGGTGCGTCAGGGCCGGATGGCCCGCCTCACCTGGAAGGTCCAGCGCAACGAGCGTGTCGCCTCCGTGAGCCTCGTGGACGGCCACGTCCTCGACGGCTGGGGCCGGGAGCGCCGGAGCTCGCGCGGCGGATCGTGAGCGCCTGGCGGGGATCGGTGCATCGTCGAGTTTGAAAGGCGCGCACGAAACACGAAAGGACGAAAGGCGCGGGGCTCGCAATGGCCTCGGCTCGTCGGGCGGCGCTTCGGCAGAATCGCGAAACCGCGATGCCCGCCCGAGGCAGCGATCCTCTCGCGTCCACGGCGCCTTTCGTCCTTTCGTGGTTCGTGTGCTTTCTTCAGCTCGCATGGGTCCGAAGGTGGCCGGCACGAATCCAGTCGCCCGCCTTGTAATTTGACCCCCGTCCCAATAATCTAGGACCCGTCCCCAGCATCACCTGCGCGCTGCGGCGTGCATCGAAATCGCCCCGGAGATCCGACTTGCGCCTCTTGGAGCGCCTCCTGCCAGGGGCCGCCCTGCTGCTGGCTGCCTGCAGCTCCTCCGAACCCATCCAGATCGGTATCGCAGGCGCCTTTACCGACCCCATCGGCAAGCCGATGGTGCTCGGCGCGCGCCTCGCCGTCGACGAGATCAACGCCGGCGGTGGCATCGACGGCCGGCGCGTCGCGCTCATCGAAGAGAACGACTACGGCGACGCCGACTCCGCCGTGGTCGTCGCGGCTCGGCTGTACGAGAGCGATGCCGTCGCCGTCATCGGCCACCTCTACTCGGGCACCACCCTCGCCGCCGCGCCGGTGTACAATGGCGGCGACGATCCGATCGTCGCGATCTCCCCGTCGTCCTCTTCGCCCGAGGTCTCGGCCGCCGGCGAGTACACCTTCCGCGTCTGCCCGAGCGACTTTGCCCACGGCGCCGCACTCGCGCGCTGGGTGCGCGAGCGACTCGGCCTCGCGCGCGGCACCGTGCTCTACCTCAACGATCAGTACGGGCGCGGCGTCCGCGAGCGCTTTGCCGCCGAGTTCTCGCGCCGGGGCGGCGAGCTGCTTGCCGTCGCACCGTATCTCGGCGACACGCCGGACGTCGCCGCGTACATGGCGCGCATGGCGCTGGATGGGCGCTCGCAGTTCATCGTCGTCGCGGGTAACCGGAGCGAGGCGGAAGAGGTGCTGCGGCAGATGCGGGCCCGGAACCTCGACGTGCCGCTCCTCGGCGCCGACGGACTCGAAGGGATCGAGGAGTCCGGCGAGCTCGCCGAGGGCGTCTACGAGACGCTCGCGTACCTCCCGATCATCGATACCCCGGCCAACCAGCGCTTCGTCGAGACGTACCGGTCGCGCTATCCGGGCGAGCCGCTTCCCAACCAGCCGGCCGCCGCCTCGTACGATGCGATCCACCTGCTTGCGCGCGTGATCGCCTCGCACGGCGGCGATCGCGAGCAGATCCGCGCCGGCCTCGCCACGGTGGACGCGAGCGCGCCGTTCGAGGGCGTCACCGGGACGATCGCGTTCGATTCGCTCGGCGATGTCCCGAGCCGGGACGTCCATGTGGCCGTGGTCCGCAACGGGGCGCTCCGGCTCCCGGGAGCGCAGTAGGCGTGCTCCGCAGCCTCAAGAGCCGCATCCGCGCCACCATGGCGCTGCTGATCCTCCTCGTTCTCCTCATCGCCGTCATCGGCGTGAACGCGATCGGCGCGCTCAACCGCTCGGCGAGCGAGGAGCTCGCGCTCGTGGTCGCGGGGAGCGAGCTCAGTACGTCGCTCGTCGGCACCACCGCCACGGAGATCCGCGCCGCCGAGCAGTA
>DASTUP010000192.1:0-23706 GCA_035759585.1 Gemmatimonadales bacterium
CGGTGCCCCCGCCAACGGCGAGCGCCGCCGCAACGGACCAGGCCGTGACGCGCGCCGGCAGCGGCGACGCCGCCGAGACCATGAGCGCGAGCCCCCAGCCTGCCGCGACGCCGATGATGCCGCCAAGGATCGAGAGCACGACCGCCTCGACGAGGAACTGGCGCCGGATGTCGCGGCGGCGTGCGCCGATCGCCTTGCGGATGCCGATCTCGCGGGTCCGCTCGTTCACCGACATCAGCATGATGTTCATGATCACGATGCCGCCCACGAGGACGCCGATGCAGACGACGGCCGGAATGATCGTGAAGAGCAGGCCGGTGAGGCTCGTCCAGAAGGCCACGAGCGCGTCCGCCTTGTCCACCGTGAAGTCGTTCTCCTCCGTCGGCCTGAGCCGGTGCGCCAGCCGCATCGCCTCCTCCGCGCGCGCCATGGCGCCTTCGAGCGCACGCGCCTCGGCCATCTTCACCGACACGACCGTCGTGAGGCGGCGCCCGTAGATCGCCTCGAACGTCGTGATCGGCAGCATCACGAACGAGTCGAAGGACTGGCCCAGCACGCGTCCCTTCGCCTCGACCACGCCTTTCACGGTCATTTCCCGGCCCGCGACGCGGATTTTCCGCCCGATCGCCTGCTGCGCGTTGCCGAAGAGCTTGTCGGCCACTTCGAAGCCGAGCACTGCCACCGGGCGGCGTTCGTTGACGTCGGGGTCGGCGAGCGCGTCGCCCGCGGCGAAGCGATAGTCCTGCACGATCTGGTAGGGTGGGGTGACGCCGAAGATGAGAACGCTGCGGAGCCGCTCGCTCCGGTAGACGACGTCGCTCTGCGGAGTCGGCCAGCCCGACTGCAGCGCCACCGCCTGCGCATCGGGCAGCGCGCGCCGTATCGCCTCCGCGTCGTCGCGCGTGATGCGCGGACGCTTCGCGATGGCCCGGATCCGCTCGTCGTCGATCAGCCCGACGGCGATGGGGTCGCGCCGGACCTGGAATGCGTTCGTGCCGATGACCGCGCCCGCCACGTTCTCCTTCACGTACGCATTCATCCCCTGGATGATCGCCACGACGGCCACCAGGAATCCGACGGAGACGATGATGCCGAGGAGCGTGAAGAACGAGCGGAGCTTGCTGGCGGCGATCGCCCCGAGGGCGAGGCGGATCGCTTCGGTGAGGGGCATCGGTGGAAGTTAGCGGGCGGCGGGGGAGGGGCGGTAGGCGGTAGCTACCAGCTACGGCCTACCGCCGACCGCCGACCGCCCTACTCGTACCTCAGCGCCTCCACCGGATCCAGCCGACTCGCCTTGCTGGCCGGATAGAGCCCGAAGAAGATGCCCGTGACCGTGGATGCGACGATGGCCGCGATGACCGACCAGAGCGGGATCGCGGCGGGGAGCGGGGTCACGGCGCGGATGAGCCACGCGATGAGCGCACCCAGCACCATGCCCACGCCGCCGCCCACGAGCGTGAGCGTCGCCGCTTCCACCAGGAACTGGAACATGATCTCGCGGCGGGTGGCGCCGAGCGCCTTGCGCACGCCGATCTCGCGGGTCCGCTCGGTGACGGAGATCATCATGATCGCGACGACGCCGACGCCGCCCACCATGAGGCCGACGCTGGAGAGCGCGAGCATGACGAGGAAGAATCCCTGCGTCACCTTGTTGAAGGTGTCGAGCAGCCGGTCCTGGCTCACCAGTGCGAAGTTGTTCTCGTCGGCCGGCCGGAGACCGCGGTGCACGCGGAGCGCCGCGGTGACCTGGTCCTGCGTCTCCGCCACGGTGTACTCCGGCTTCGGCGTCACCGCGAACATCATCCATCCCGGCCAGTAATCCGCCACCTTCGAGAAGGTGGAGTGCGGAATCGTGACCGACGGCGACGGTGAGCCGCTGAAGAGTCCTGCGGCCTCGACATAGACGCCGATGACCGTAAATGGCTCGCCGTAGACCTTGATCCGCTTGCCGATCGGGTCGAGCCGCCCGAAGAGCGATTCGGCGGTCTTGTCGTTGATGACGGCCACGTGCGCACTCGAGACTTCCTCGACCTGTGTATAGCTGCGTCCCATCGTGAGCGTGCCGCCGACCGTGTAGATCCAGTTCGGGCTGAAGCCGGTGACCTGGACGCCGTCCAGGTGAACGTCGCCGAAGCTGACGGGACCGCCACTTCCTTCGCGCCAGGTCACGAACTGCACCGCCGGAAGCGTCCGGATGACCTCCGCCTCGTCCACGGTGAGCGACGGCATCTTCCGCCACGGCGACATCTCGTCCGAGCCGTCGCTGATGTTGAGCCCGCCCTCGAAGTACCGCTGCACGAAGAAGGTCTTCGGACCCAGCGTCTCGAGCTCCTGCGCGACGCTCCGGTTGATGCCCGTGATGGCGGACGCCATGGCGATGACGACCATGACGCCGATGGCGACGCCGAGGATCGTGAGGAACGCGCGCACCTTGCTCGACCGGATCGAGTCGAGCGCGATGCCGACGCCTTCGAGCGCCCGTCCGAAGTTCATGCGGCCTCCCTATTCCGCCCTGAGGGCGGTGATCGGATCGAGGCGCGAAGCGCGGCTCGCCGGATAGACGCCGGCGATGATGCCGACGCTGATGCCGAGGATGACGCCCACGGCGACCGACCAGGGCGCGACCGCCGCCGGGAGCGGGCTCAGCGCCTGCACGAGGAACGCGAGCCCGATGCCGGCGCCGATCCCGAGCGCGGCCCCGAGCAGCGAGAGGGTCGCCGACTCGACGACGAACTGCGCCAGGATGTCGCTCCGGCGCGCGCCGAGCGCCTTGCGGATGCCGATCTCGCGGGTCCGCTCGCTCACCGCCATCAGCATGATGTTCATGATGACGATCCCACCCACGACGAGCGAGATCGCGACGAGTCCCGGCAGGGCCATCATGAGCACCCCGGAGATCTTCTTCCACCCCTCAAGCGCTCCCTCTGCCGTCTGGAGCGAGAAGTTGTTCTCCTCCGCCGGCTTGAGGCGCCGGCGGCCGCGCATGATGCCCTCGACCTCGTCCATCGCCGCCTGCATCATCGCCGGGTTCTCCGCCTGCACCTGGAACTCGTCGAGGATGTGGTGCGGGCAGATGTGCCGCCGGCCGGGCGCCGTGTACGGCATGACGACGAACTTGTCGAGCGAAATCCCGAAGAGCGTGCCCTGCTTGGCCACGACCCCGATGACCCGGTAGGGAAGGCCGGCGATCGTCACCGATTTCCCGAGTGGATCGGTTCCCTCGAAGAGCTTCTCGGCGATGAGATCGCCGATGACGAGCACCGGCGTGCCGGCGCGCGTTTCCTGCTCCGTGAAGATCCGGCCGGCCGAGAGCTCGAAGTTCTTGATCGCGAAGTACGACGGCTCGGCGCCCTGCAGTTCGATGTCCTTCGCCTCCTTGCCCTCGTACGTGAGCGTCATCCGGTCGGCGCAGTAGAAGGACGTCACGGCGGGCACGGTCATCCGCTCCCGGACGTAGTGCGCATCGGCGTAGGAAATGCGCGGGCGGCGGAACCAGGCGCGCCACTCTTCATCGTCCACGTCGCCCGTCACGATGCCGGGGCGCTGCCGCAGCTGGAACGTGTTGAGGCCGACCAGCCGGTTCGCGAACTCCTCCTCCATGTACTTGTTCATGCCCTGCACGATGGACACGACGGCGATCAGGAACGTGACGCCGATGAGCACCCCGATCAGGGAGAAGAAGCTCTTGAGCTTCTGCGCCCGGATCATGCCGAGCGCCATGCGGACGGCCTCGAAGATCGGCATCTAGGCCGCGCTCTCCCGGTTGAGCCGGTCGGATTCCACGCGCCCGTCGCGGAGGACCACCACGCGCTCGGCGAACGCGGCGATGTCCGGCTCGTGCGTCACCATGATGACCGTCTGCCCGAGCCGGTGCAGCTCGGCGAATACCGCCATGATCTCCTCGCTCGTGGTGCTGTCGAGGTTGCCGGTCGGCTCGTCGGCCAGGAGGATGCTGGGCCGGTTGACGAGCGCCCGGGCGATGGCCACGCGCTGGCGCTGGCCGCCCGACAGCTCGTTCGGGCGGTGATGCATCCGATTGCCGAGCCCCACCCGCTCGAGCGCTTCGATCGCGGCGTGCCGCCGCTCCCGTGCCTTGAGCCCCGCGTACACGAGCGGCAGCTCCACATTGTGGAGCGCTGTCGCGCGTGGCAGGAGGTTGAACGTCTGGAAGACGAAGCCGATCTCCCTGTTCCGGACCCGCGCCAGTGCATCGTCGGTGAGCCGCGAGACTTCCTGCCCGTTGAGCCAGTACTCGCCGCCGTCCGGGGTGTCGAGGCAGCCGAGGACGTTCATCATCGTGGACTTGCCGGAGCCGGACGGGCCCATGATCGCCACGTACTCGTTCCGCCGGATGTCGAGCGAGACCCCGCGCAGGGCGTGAATCGTCTCGCCGCCCATGTCGTAGCGCCGCTCGAGATCGCGGACGCGGATCACTTCCGGGTTCATGACGCCTTCTCTCCCGCGGCAGGGCCGGTCTCCGTCGACGCCTTGACCTTGGTGCCGTCCTTGAGGTCGCGGATCGCCTGGTAGGTGCCCGAGACGATCGTCTCGCCTTCGCGCAGTCCCTCGAGTACCTCGAAATGCTCGTCGCCCGCAATGCCGACCTTCACGGGGCGGAAGGTCGCGATCCCGTCACGCACGACGAAGACGCCCTCGGTCTCCTTCTTCTCCCGCGCCGCGGCGGACGTATCGGCGGCGGCGGCTGGTGCGGCCTCCGGCTGGTTCTCGTTCGGGACCGGCTGGTTGTCTCGCACGGTGAGCGCGATGATGGGCACCGCGAGCGCGTCCTTCCGGGTTTCCGTCACGATGCGCGAGGTGCAGCTCAGGTCCGGCCGCACATCCGCCGGCGGGTTCTCGAGGGTCACCTCGACCTCGAAGTCCACCGCCTGGTCCGCCGAGCCTGCCGCCGTCTGCGTCGCGGTCATCTGCGCGCTGTTGCTGATCTTCGTCACGCGGCCGATGAACGTCGTATCCGGGAAGGCGTCGATCGTGACCTCGACCGAGTCGCCGCGCTCGAGGCGCACGACGTCGGTCTCGTCCACCTTCACGTTCGCGAGGATCACGGAGAGGTCCGCGATCGTCATGAGCAGGCCGGTCTCGCGCGAGAAGGTGCCGGGGACCGCCACCTCGCCCTCCTCGACCGCGAGCCGCACCACCCGGCCGGACATCGGGGCGGTGAGGCGGGTCTTGGAGAGCTGGTCCTGCGCCTCGCGGAGACCGGCGCGCGCCTGGTCCAGCTGCGCCTGGCTGGCCCGGTAATTGGCTTCCCCGACGTCGAACGCGGTCTGTGCCTGCTCTACGGCTTCCGGCGCCACGAGATTCGTGCCCGACGCCGCGAGCTCCTTCGTACGCGCGAGGGCGCGCTCGGCCTGATCGCGGTTGGCGCGCGCCTGCACGGTGGCGGCCTGGGCCGACGCCACCATGCCCTGTGCACGCGAGACGTTGGCCTGGTACTGGGCCGGGTCGATCTGGATGAGGAACTGACCCTTCGTCACCAGGTCGCCTTCCTTCACGGCGATGCGGATGATGCGTCCGGTGATGTCGGCGCTGATGTCCACCGACGTCTCCGCCTCGATCCGGCCGCTCGCCGTCACCGCGCTCACGAGGTCGCGCTTGCCGACTTCCTCCATCCGCACTTCGGTGGCGGCATTGCGCTTCTTCGACTGGCCGACGATCACCAGGCCGGCGATCACCAGCACGACGATGCCTCCAAACACACCGAACTTCATGCCACGGGACATGGTGAATCCTTGTTAGCGGAGGGGCCGGCCAACGGCGGCCTCGAGGGCGGCGATGGCAATGTGATATCCGTACACGGAATTGATGTAGTCGCCTTCGGCGCCCTGGACGGCGTTCTGAGCGTCGGAGAGCTCGAGTGCGGTGCCGCTGCCGAGCCGGTAGCGATCCTGCGCCAGCCGCAGTCCCTCACGGGCCGCATCCCGGCTCGCCGCCTGCACGGCGATCGACCGATACGCCGTCTGCAGCGCGAGGTACCGGCCGTGCACGTCGGCGCGCACGGCGAGCCGCCGCGCACGGACCGCCTCGTCCGCATCCTCCCGCTGCGCCCGCGCCTGTGACACGCGGAGGGTGCGGCTGAACCCGGTGAAGATCGGCAGCGAGATGCTCACGCTGGCGCTGAACGGCGACCGGTTGAAGCTGAAGGGAAAGACATCGTTCCCCTCACGGAAGCCGGTGACGACCTCCGGGCGAAGCGTGCTCGGGTCCTGCAGGCCCGACACCGCCAGGCAGTCGTTGACCGGGAGTCCGGCACTCGCGCGGATCTGGTTGTTCTCGAGGCAGCTCGCGTACGAGCCCTGGGCCCCCGTCAGGGTCTGGCCGAGAATCAGGTCCTCGTCGGTGAACTCCTGCGCAAAGCCGCTCCAGCCGGCGCTCACGTTGAACGACGGGAGATAGTCGGACTTCGCCGCCGTGAGCGCCGCACCCGCCGCCGACTCCTGCGCGCGGAGGGCGCGGATCGCGGGGTTCTGCTCGTCGGCGAGCGCGAGAAGCTGGTCGAGCTGGAATTCGGGTGCGACGACCGGGAACGAATCGGTGAGGGCCAGCTGCTCGATCGCCACCGGCGATTCGACGCCCATCCGGCGCAGGAGCTCGAGCTTGGCCTCGTTCGCCGTCTGCTGCGCGCGGAGGAGGCTCACCTCGGCAACGCCCTTCTCGACTTCGGCGCGGCGCACGTCGAGCAGCGTCGCCTGGCCGACCTGGTAGCGCGCCTGCGCCAGCTTCAGGAAGTCGTCATTCCGCTCCACCTGCTGCCGCGCCACGTCCACCTGCGCCACGCCCTGGAGCGCAATCAGGTACTGTGTCGTGACGTCCGCGCGGAGCAGCTGCTCGGCGGAGATGATCTCCTCCTCGGTGGCGTGCTGCAGCGCCCGGGTCTGCGCGGGTCCGGTAAGCGTGTTGCCGTCGAGCCGCCACGAGAGGCCCACCGAATAGTTCGAGTTGTACGATGGCGAGCTCTGCCGGAACTCGGTGCCGCCGAACTGCGAGCTGCCCGCGCCGGTGTAGCCGAGCCCGAGCGACGCGTTGGCCGACGGGAGGAAGAGGCTCGCCGTCGCGTTGCGCACCGCCCACCGGGCCGGTCCCGCGTCATTGAGCGCCTGACGGTAGGCCGGGCTGTTGGCGCGTGCCTGCGCAAGGGCTTCGTCCAGGGTCAGGGTCGCACCGACGGCCGGCGGCGCTGCGGCATCCTGCGCGGCGAGCGGAGCGGCGAGTGCGGCAAGCGCGAACAGGGCTGTCCAGCGGTTCATGGTCGGCTTTCCTCTGGGTGGCGTTGACAGATGCTCGTACGGGAGGGTCGCCGCAAAGGTTTCACCTTGCGACAAACCCTCCCGAAATGCTTGAATGGTAACGACTTGCGAGAAAGGAAAAACGCCGCCTATTCGGCGACCGAGACCACGATTCCGGCACTCGGGAATTCCATCCGGGTGATTCGCCCCGCGGCGTCCGTCGTGAGCGTGCCGCTGATCTCGCCCGTCAGGGAGATGCGTGCCGCCGCGCCAGCGTCGCCTTCGCGCCGGGCGGAGAACTGGGCCCGGCGGCCGGTGCGGGGATAGATCGCCACGAGCCGCGCGCCTGCCGGCGTTGCGAGGTCGGCGACGGCGGTGAAAAGCGAATAGACGTTTTCGTCGATGAGGACCACGTTCTCGCCGCCGGGAAGTTCGCGGCCGGCTTCGGATCCCTCGGCGATCGTCTTGAGGAGGATCCGCGCCCCGGCGCCGGCGGCGAGGAACGTCGTCGTGCCGTTATCGCCCTCGACATCGAGCTGGAACAGCGAAAGCTGGCCGTCCGGGGTACGCTCGAGAAGGGCGGAGACGTTGCCCGAGGGCATCGCGCCGGGATACCGGGAGGATACGGTGAGGCTCGTGCCGGAGCGGTCGCGCGCGCGGCCGGATTCGAGCGTGTACGCCTCCCGCCCGATCTCGTTGCCTCCCCGCTGGACGACGTACGTCCCGCTCACGCGCTGCGCCGACAGCGGCGCGGCGACGAGAATCAGCAGTGCGGCGGTCAGGAGGCGCATGGCAAACTCCCCGTGAATGTCAGCAGCTCTCGAGACAGCGACGAACCTGTCCCAATATGAATGTATACAGGCGCTCCCCTTTCTGGGCCGAGGCGAGGCTCGGAAATCCGATCGATCCTGGATAACCCTCGGGTGCGCGGTGACTCGATCCGGGGCGGTACGGACGCTTGCCGGAGGGCATCGCGAAATCCTCCGCCAGCTCCATCCGCACGAGGTCCGGGGCGATGTAGAGCAGCAGTGACGTATCGAGCTCGCCCCCCTGGATCGGATCGTCCGGACGTTCGAGCAGGTCGCGGAATTCGAGCGCAAAGACGTCCACGACGAGGATGTGCGCGGTTTCCGACCGGATCGTGCTCAGGGCCTCAAGGTGAGCGTCGTTGGCCTGCGCGGTGAGGATGAGGAACTCGCGCACGCCTGCCCCCGTCTCCCAGGACGCGATAAGTTCGTTCAACACCCGATGCAGTGTCTTTCGCTGGACCGCCGCGCCACCGGGGAACGATGGTGACGGGGTATGGACGCCGTATTCCAGCGTCGGGGTGCGGATGACATGCGTCGCCGCCGAAAGGTCGTCGGCGAGGCGCTCGACGATGAGCGTGTCGCAGCCGAGCGGGAGGTGCGGCCCGTGCTGCTCGGTCGTGCCGACCGGCACGATCAGTGCGGGCCGCTCGCGCAGCCGTTCCCGGACCGCGCCCGGGGTCATCTCCTTCAATCGCCAGGGACGCCCGTCTTGAGACATCGCTCTCGCTGGTGGCTGGTGGTCGTTCTCGCCGCAGTGCTGGCCGCAGCGGAATGGCTGCGCACGCCGGCGGCCGCCTGGAGCTGGCTGTCCGCGGCTGCCTGCGTCGCCGCGATCGCGCTGCTCATGAGGCGTGCGCGCTGGCCGACGGCGCTGCTCGGGCTCGCGCTCGGGATCATGGCCGCGCAGCTCATCGTGACGCAGTGGAACCTCGCGGCGATCGAGCGCGACTGGCCGGCACAGCGCGAGGCGCGCATCGAGGCGTACGGCGAGCGGGTGGACGGCGAGCTGCGTGCCGCGCTCCGCGAAGCGGTCCGCCTGGCGGCGCTGGGCGCCGACGCAGCCACCCTCGAGCGCGGCGAGGCGTTCGAGCGCCTCGCCGCAGCCACGCCCACCACGGGCATCGAGCGGGGCATCGTGATCCTCGACTCCGTGGGCTCGCCCTGGGCGTGGGCAGGTCGCCACCGCCTCCCGGCCGAGCCGGAAGGTGACTCGATCGCCGTACGCGCCGATCCATATTACGTGCTTCTCGAGACACGCCGCCACTCGGGAGACCGGATCGCCGTCGCGAGCGTGCTCATCTGGGCGGATTCTGCGGTGGCCGATCGCGACCGGAGCCTGGCCGAACGGTTCCGGCGCGCGACGGAAGTGGGGCTCCTCGTCTATCCCCCGGGCACCGCTCCCGAGGGGAACACGGACATCTTCGATTATGAAGAGCCGACCACGGAAGGGCCGCGGCTCCTCTTCAGCGTGCAGCCGGTGCCGCCGCAGCAGGAGGAAGCGCGCACGCGGGTCTACGATCGCGGCGCCAACGCCGTGCTCTGGCTTGCGCTCGCGGCGCTCGCCCTTGCGGTGTTCATCGCGCCGTCCACGGTGGACCGGGCGCTGGTCATTCCCGCCTTCCTCTGGCTCACTGCTCGCGCGCCGATCGGGCAACTCCTCGGCGTCGAGCAGGGATTCTCGCGCGGCACCTTTGCCCATCCGTTGCTCGGAACGCTGACCGGCTCGCCGGCGGCCCTGATCCTGACTGGGACCGCACTCGCCCTGCTGGCCGGTCTCGCGTGGAAGCGTCCGCCGCAACGGAGGCGCGCAGGCCTCGTTGCGGCGATGCTGCTGGCGATAGCGGCGCCGGTGGCCGTGTCGCTGCTTGCGCCGGCCGTGTCGCCGCCGGCCAGCGGAACGCCGCTGGCGCTCTGGGTCGCGTGGCAGTGTGGTCTCATGCTCGCAGGAGCGCCGCTCGCGCTGCTGGCGGGGGCCTTGGCGGGGCAGGGAGCGACTCGCTCATCGCGCTGGCGAACACTCGCCGGCGTCGCGATCGCGCTGCTGCTCTCGGCCGCGGCGATGACCGTCTGGCGCCCCGGCATCGCGTGGCCCGTGTGGCTGCCCCTCGCATGGGCGCTCCCGTTGCTTCTCACGATCGCCGGCGCGCCGCGCTTCAGTGCCGTGATCGGGAGCGCGGCGGTGCTCGGCTCGCTCGCCGCCTGCCTCACGTGGAACGCCGACATCGGCGCACGGCTCGAGCGCGCGGAAGCCGATGTCGCGCGGCTGGGGAGCGATCCCGATCCGCAGGCCGCGGCCCTGCTGGAGCGCTTTTCCGACGCCGTCGGCGAATCGGCACCCGGCAGTGCGGCGGCGCTCTACACGCTCTGGCGCACGTCACCGCTCCATGCACGCGGATATCCCGTTCACCTCGCGCTCTGGACCTCCGAGGGCGGGCCGATCGTGGACCTCCCGATCGATTCGCTCGCCCTGCCCCGGGAGACACTCGGCGCATTGGCGCGGGCACTCCCTGCCGGGACGCCGAGCGAAATTCGCAATCTGCCGTCCGTGCCTGGTGTGCACCACGTGCTCGTCCGGCACATCGGAACCGATCGTGTGCTCACCGTGGCGGTGGGCCCGCGGTCTGCGCTCGTGGCCCGCGATCGGCTGGGCCGTCTCCTCGCCGGAGACGTAGAGACGACTCCGACGTACCGATTGACGCTCGGCTCCCCGGTCGCGGCGGTACAGCCGGCGGCGCCGCTCCTCTGGCGTCGCGCGGGATGGACGCTGCGTGCCGAGCGCGCCATCGCGCTGCCGGGCGGGCCCCGCCAGGTGCTGGCGCGAGTCGAGCTGCAGGATCCCGCGCGGCTGGCCGTGCGCGGAATCCTGCTCCTCCTGCTGAATGCCATCCTCCTCGGCGCCATCGTACTCGCGGCGGGAGCGCTGCTCGCGCCTGAACGGCCGGGTTCGCCGGGGTGGCGGCGGATCGCCGGGTCGTTCCGGCTCCGGCTCGCCCTTGCCCTTGCCGTCTTCTTCGTGCTGCCAACGGTCGCGTTCGCCGCATGGTCGTTCTCGCACTTCGGCGAGGAGGCGGAGCGCGGGCGGGACCTGCTCATCACGCAGACGCTCCGTGATGCCGCGCAGGGCGCGGGCGCGCTCCTCCGGACGCCCGGCGTGCCGCTCACCGAGGCGCTTCGCCGGTTGAGCGATCGCGTGGATGCCGACCTGTCGCTCTATCGCGGTGGCGCCCTCGTCGCCACCAGCGCTCCCCTTCTCAGCGAGCTGGGCGTCGTGCCGCCGCTCATGGATGCGAGCGCGTTCCGGACGCTCGCGCTGGAGGGGGAAGTCGAGACGACCCGTGACGGGATCATGCCCGAGCTCGCCGAGCGGGTCGGCTATCGCGTGATCGAGTTCGCGCCGTCGGGCGGGATCGGCGTCCTCGCGACGCCGCAGGTGAGTGGTCCGCTCGATCCCGAGGGCCAGCAGTTCGAGCTTGCCCTCGTGCTCCTCCTCGCCACCGTCACCGGGATCGTCGCGGCGATCGCGGCGGCGGGAGTCGCCTCCAGGGCGCTTTCGCGGCCGGTCGCGGAGCTGCGGCGCGCCGCGGTGGCCGTCGGGCAGGGAAAGACGCCGCCGCTTCCGGGAACGACGCCGCCGGTCGAGTTCGAGCCGGTGTTCGGCGCGTTCCATCGGATGGCCGCGGACGTGCGCGCGAGCCAGCGGGCGCTCGAGGAATCGCGCCGCCGCACCGCCGCCGTGCTAGCCACGGTCGCCACGGGCGTGATCGCACTCGATCCTTCGGGCGCGGTGCTCGTCGCCAACCGGCAGGCCACCGATCTCCTCGGCGTACCGCTGCGGGAAGGAATGCAGCTCGCCGATTGCCTCACCGGAGACTGGGAGCCCCTTCGTGATGCGCTCACCAGCATCCTCGCCGATCCCGCGCGTCCCGGAGATTCCTTCGAGCTCTCGGCGGATCTGCGCCGCGTGAGCGTGCAGGTGGCGGCGCTTGGCGGCGACCTGAGCGGCGTCGTGCTGGCGCTCACCGACGTGACGCACCTCTCGCGCGCCGAACGGGTGCTCGCCTGGGGCGAGATGGCGCGTCAGGTGGCGCACGAAATCAAGAACCCGCTCACGCCGGTGCGGCTCGGCATCCAGCATCTGCAGCGGGTCTACCGCGACCGCCGGGAAAACTTCGCGGACACGCTCGACGAGACGAGCCGCCGCATTCTCGGCGAGATCGATCGGCTCGATACGATCGCCCGCGCCTTCAGCCGGTTCGCGGTGCCGGGAGAGGAGGCGCCGCCGGCGCAGCGCGTGGACCTGGCGGCGATCGCGGCCGAGGTGGCCCAGCTGTATCAGCTCGCGGGGGAAGGGACGGCCGTGCGCTACGAGGCGAAGGGTCCGGTCTGGGGCCTCGCCCGGCGTGACGAAGTGAAGGAGGTGCTGGTCAACCTCTTCGAGAATGCGCGCAACGCCGGCGCGCGCACCATCACGATGGAGGTGCTGCCGGGCGAGATCAGGATCGCGGACGATGGGGCGGGAATGCCGGCCGAACTGCTGCCAAGGATTTTCGAGCCGCGGTTCTCCACGACGACGAGCGGGTCGGGACTCGGGCTTGCGATCGTGCGGCGGCTGGTGGAAAGCTGGGGCGGAACGGTGTCGGTGGAGAGCGAAGAGGGAACGGGGACGATCGTGCGCGTCGGAATTCCCGTCAGCGCCTGACCCGTCCCCGGCGCTGCTGCAGGGCCTCGAGCGCGGTCGTCACATAGCGGTCGTCACTGAGCTCGATGCGGAGCGCGGCCTCCTCGCCCCACATCTGCCGGACGATCTCGCCGCGCAGCCGCTCCCGCACGTGCGGTGTCATGCGGTCGTAGGTCCGGCGGCTCACGCTCGCGCCAGCCGCCTCGAACTGCTGCCAGAGCTCATCGACCATCGCCGGTGTGACCGTCGCGTTCAGGACCGCGGACGCTCCCTGCGCGCGCAGGTTGCCGACGTAGGCGCCGACCACTGCCGTGAAGAGCTCGGCGTCGTTGCCCATGACGCGCTCGAGGATGCGGCGCCCGCTCGAGCGGGTCGGCTCGACCCGAACGTTCGGGATGACGCCCGACTTCTCCCCGGACGAGTCCTGCCGCTGGATCCAGGTTCCGCCCGGCGAATACCAGCGCGCCGTCGTGAACTTCACGGCGACTTCCTCGCGCAGCGGGAACGTCGTCTGGATGACGCCCTTGCCGAAGGTGTTGGTGCCGACGACGATGGCGCGTCCATGATCCTTGAGGGCCGCCGCCATGAGCTCCGAGGCGCTGGCCGTCGCGCCGTTGACGAGGATCGCAAGGCGAAGGTTCGGCCATGCTTCGGGGGTTCGACTCACATAGACCCGCGAGTGGGTCGGCGTACGCCCGCGCGTGACCGCGACGGTATCGCCGCGGCCGAGGAAGAGGCCGGCCGCTTCGACGGCCTGCGGGATCAGCCCACCCGGATTGTGCCGCAGATCCAGGATGAGCGTCCGCATGCCGCGCGCGCGGAGACCCTCGACCGCCTCGCGCAACTCGCGCGGCGAAGCTTCGGTGAATGCGTGGAGGGCGACGTAGCCCGTCCGGCCGCTCAGCATGACACCGGGCGAAACGGCAGGAACGTGCACCTCGGTGCGCGCCACGCGTCGAATCTCGGTCCGACTCGAGCCGTGCCGGCGGATCAGGAGCGTGATTTCGTTTCCGTCGCTCCCGGCGAGCGCGCGCGCGGCGTCGGCCGGCGTCCAGCCCTCGGTGGACAGGCCGTTGACCTCGAGGATCTCGTCGAGCGGACCGATCCCGATATCGGCGCCCATCGCGCGGAGTGCGGAAGGCGTGAGCGTCACGCCGCCTTCGTGCGGCTGCAGCGAAAGCTTGAGCCCGAGGCGCGTGCCCGAGAGGCGCTGGTTGTAGCTGCGATAGCGCTCGTCCTGCAGCAGTTCCGCGTACGGATCACCCAGTGAGGCGAGGAGCCCTTCGGCGGCGCCGTCGTAGA
Source organism: Gemmatimonadales bacterium (assembly GCA_035759585.1). Classification (GTDB taxonomy): domain Bacteria; phylum Gemmatimonadota; class Gemmatimonadetes; order Gemmatimonadales; family GWC2-71-9; genus CAMLLJ01. The sequence goes on from DASTUP010000192.1 coordinate 14,034, forward strand.
GCGCCTGGCGCTCGCCGCCGTCCACGTGATTCCTGAGGACCGTGTCGATCGCGGCATGGAACAGCGAAGCCGCCGCGGGCTGCACCCTTGGCTCCCCTTCGAACGCACGCGCCGCCCATGCGCCTCCCAGATAGGAGGTGGCGGACAGCGCGGCGATGACGATCCAGGGAGTCTTCTTCATCTTCCCTTCCACCTGGGCTCAGGCGATCACGGCCTCCGGGAGCCCGTTAGCGATCAGGAGATCCAGCGCTTCCCGTCCGTCGAGCGTCTCGCGCTCGAGGAGGGCATGGCCAAGCGCCTCGACGGCTGTCCGGTGCGAGCGCACGACGTCGACGGCGCGCGCATACAGCCGCTCGATGATGTTCCGCACTTCGCGGTCCATCAGGGCGTGCGTCTCCGCGCTGGCGGATCCGCTCTGCGTGTCGAGCACCATGAGGCCCGACGTCTCGCCCATGCCGAGGTGATAGACCATTTCCTTTGCGATGCGTGTCACGTGCTGAAGGTCGCTGCGCGCTCCGGTCGTGATGGCGTCCGCGCCGAAGAGCACTTCTTCCGCCGCGCGCCCGCCGAGGCCCTTGAGGATCTGGCCCTCGAGGTAGCGCCGCGAGTGCAGGTGCTGGTCGCCGTCCGGAGAGAAGAACGCGACACCCATCGCCTGGCCGCGCGGCTGGATCGTCACCTTGTGGAGCCCGTCGTCGGGACAGCAGAGGACGCCGAGCACCGCATGCCCGGCCTCGTGCATCGCGACGACGTTCCATTCACGATCGCTCGCCTGGAACCCGCGGCGCTCCTTGCCGAGCAGCAGCCGGTCGCGCGCCGATTCGATGTGGGTCCAGTTGACGAGCGACGCATCCTCACGCGCAGCGACGATCGCGGCCTCGTTCAGGAGGTTAGCAAGCTCCGCGCCACTCGTCTGCGGCATCAGGCGGGCGAGGCGCTCGAGGTCCACGGTTCCGCCGAGCGGGACGCGCCGCTGCTTGGCATGAAGGCGGAGAATGGCCTCGCGTTCCGGAGCCGTCGGGAGCCCGACCGCCACGGAGCGGTCGAAGCGGCCCGGCCGGAGGAGCGCCGGATCGAGGTCCTCGGGCCGGTTCGTCGCGGCAATGACGACGACGCCGTCGCTCGGCGAGAAACCGTCGAGCTCCACGAGGAGCTGGTTGAGCGTGCGATCGTCCTCGTTATGGGACTGGTTGCGCCCGCGCCGTCCACCCAGCGCGTCGATCTCGTCGATGAAGATCACGCCACCCCGCTTCCGCGCCTTCTTGAACAGCGACTTGATGCGCATGACGCCCAGGCCGACGATGAAACCCGTCACCTCCGAGCCCGAGATGCTCCAGAAGGGGACACCCGCCTCACCGGCCACGGCCCGCGCCATCAGCGTTTTCCCGGTCCCCGGGGGGCCGTACATCATCACCCCTTTCGGGGTCCGCGCTCCGACCCGCTGGAACCGCTCCGGCGAAGCGAGGAAGCTCACGACCTCGCGGAGCTCGCTTACGGCGCCGTCGTTTCCGGCGACATTGGCGAAGGTGGTCGAGGAATCGACTTCCTCGCCGAGCTCGGTCCCGGGGTTGCCACTGCCGCCGCCGAGGTGGCGGCGAAGCACGATGACGAGCGCCGTCAGGATGATCAGGCCGATGGCGACATTGGCGTAATCGAGGAGACCGCGCGGCGAGCGGCGGAAGGCGATCGCGGTGCCCGCCGCCTCGGCGCGAGCCACGATCGGCTCGACCTCGGTCGAGGTATAGAGCACGCGGATGGCGCCTTCGCTCGTCCAGCCGAGCACCTGCTCGCCAGGAATGATCGCGATCGAATCGACCGTGCCGGCCGAGAGCCCGGAAAGGAGGGCGGAGTAGGGCACGACCTTCGGCGCCGGCTGGGTGATCGGGCGGACGGTCACGAACCACGCGGCGGCGACAAGGCCCGCGACGCAGAGCGTCACGGCGGCTGCCAGGCGCATCCTGCGAGGACGCGAGTCGCGCGGGGAGGACACGGGGGGGTGGGAATCGGTGATTTCCATCAGTCGGACGCTTTCGCCAGCGTTACGCCTCGCGCGAGCGGGTGAAGCTCGTATGCGGGCGAGGTAATGATCAGCCGCGCCGCCTCCCGGGTCCCCGGGACGAGGCGCTCGTAACTGTCGAGCAGGGTGGGGTCGGCTGTCTCTGTCCGAGCCGTCACCTGCAGAAAGTGGACCGCAAAGGCCACCGCCTCGGCGAGCTGCTCCTGGCGGTCGTGATACCCGTACCGGAGTGAGTCCCGCATCGGATGCATGGTCGCCGCCAGCTGACGGGCGCTCTCCGGATGCTCCCGGAGCCACCGATGAGCAAGCTCATGCGCCAGCGCATGCCGAAGCTGGGCGTTGGACGTCATGTATGAGGGGGAAAGGGCGATCGAATCGCGACGGGAAAGATACTCACCCAGACGCCCCGCGCGCACGCCCCTTCCGTCGACGACCCCGATTTCCCGCATCGGCTCCCCGAGGATGAAGAAGACCGAGTCGGCGTAGGGACTCGCCGTGAGCTCCCGGATGACGGCCAGCGACGCCTCGCGATCCCGCCGCGGGGCCAGGGTCTGACCTTCGGTCGTCCACGCGCTCCCCAGGTCGTCCACGCGGGCCGGCTCGGTCACGAGCTCGCCCAGGATCCCGGGCGTCGCGGTTTCGACGACGGCGTTTCCGAGATGAAAGAGATAGAGCGAGTCGTTTTCGTCGCCGGCCGCTTCGAGGAGGCGAACCGCCGGAGTCCGGCGCGATCCGCCGGCCGTCTTGAAGAGCGGAAAGACTACGGGCTCCCCTCCCTCGACCGGCTGGAAGACGATCGAGCCGGCGCTCTGGAGGAGGCGTCCGAGGACGGGGGGCAATCCCGCGACCGAGACGAGCGCGAAATTGGCGCGGAGCCGGGTGCGATAGGGCGCGGTGGAATCGGTGCGAAGCCCTGTCAGGCCCGCCCTGCCGCCGGACCGGTACGCCGCGGGCGTCGCCGGCAGTGCCGACACGATCGCGATGCTCAGGGCACCGGCCAGGGCAAGCATGAGGGCCCGGGACATGGTCGCTAGGGCTGCTGTGCCAGGTCGTGCTGCGGGGTCGTTGCGATCGCGGCGTCGTCGTACCAGGTGACCTGGACGAGGTGCGCCGTGAGCAGCGTGATGAGGAGCAGCAGCGTGGCCATGACTGCGCGCGGCCAGACCTCCAGCGCGGCGGTCCCGGTGTCCTGATTTGCCATTCGATTTTTCGCGGGTTTGCGGTTCGGGGGAACGCTCTCTCTTCGTCTTGATCGATTGCAGGAAACGGGCCGCTCGTGACCGCGCACTGATCGCGTTATGCGTCAATGACTTGCGGCCACCACGCGAACTTCTGCAGGCGCCGGCGATCCTGCGAATGGCATGAACTGGCGCACCGGGCGAATCGAGCTGCGCTCGGGCGCGCCGTGCCGCGTCGATCGGATGACCGCGATCGCTCGCGCGCCACGCATTCTCCGGCGTCCCTTTCCGGATCGTGCATGCTCTCCCGTATCCGCTCGGCCGCGGTGCTCGGCGTCGATGCCTACCTGATGGAAATCGAAGTCGATCTCGCCAACGGCATGCCGTCGTTCGCGACGGTCGGCCTGCCGCACGGCGCCGTAAAGGAAGGCCGGGAGCGCGTCACCGCCGCACTGCTGAACGGCGGGTTCTCCTTCCCGCTCAAGCGGATCACCGTCAACCTTGCCCCGGCGGACATCCGCAAGGATGGCTCATCGCTCGACCTTCCGATCGCGCTCGGCATTCTCACTGCGAGTGGCCAGCTGCCGCCCGAGCGCCTCGAAGGCCAGGTCGTGCTCGGCGAGGTCGGTCTCGAAGGAGACCTGCGGCCGGTGCGCGGGGTCCTGTCGATGGCCATCACCGCGCGAGCCGCTGGTTGTGCCGGACTTCTCGTTCCTGCGGCCAATCTGGCCGAGGCGGCGGTCGTCTCCGGCATCGAGGTGCGCGGCGCCACAACGCTGCATGAAGTCTGTGCCTGGGTGCGCGGCGAAGGCGCCATCGAGCCGGGCCAAGTCGACCTTGCTCGGCTCATGTCGGAGCGCGCGCAGGATGTGGTCGACTTCTCGGATGTCAGGAGCCAGGCGGCCGCCAAGCGGGCGCTGGAGGTGGCCGCCGCGGGCGCGCACAACATTCTCCTCGTCGGCCCGCCCGGTGCGGGGAAGACGATGCTCGCGCGCCGCCTTCCGACGATCCTCCCGTCGATGACGCTCGACGAGGCACTCGAGACGACCAAGATCCACAGCGTGGCAGGCACGCTCGGCCCGGGCCAGTCACTCTGTGCCGTCCGGCCGTTCCGCTCGCCGCACCATACGATCAGTGATGCCGGGCTCATCGGTGGCGGCTCCTGCCCGCGCCCCGGGGAGGTGAGCCTGGCCCACGGTGGGGTCCTCTTTCTCGACGAGCTGCCGGAATTCCGGAAGAATGTGCTCGAAGTGATGCGCCAGCCGATGGAGGACGGGGTGGTGACGCTGAGCCGCGCGGCGATCAGCCTGACCTATCCTGCCCGCTTCATGCTGGCGGCCGCGATGAATCCCTGTCCCTGCGGCTATCACGGCGATCCGTCGGACCGCTGTGCCTGCGAAGCCTCGAGCGTGGAGCGCTATCTCTCTCGCGTCTCCGGCCCGCTGCTCGACCGGATCGACATTCATCTCCAGGTCCCTGCGGTCGCGTACCGCGATCTGGCCGGAGACAACGTCGAGGAGCCGAGCGCGAACATCCGGGAACGGGTCGAGGGGGCGCGACGCATGCAGCGGGACCGCTTCCGCCATCGCGCCGGCGTTCACGCGAACGCGCACATGTCACCGAGGGACCTGCGCTCCGTCTGCCGGATCTCAGCGGAAGTCGAAGAGCTCCTGCGGGCCGCGATCCAGCGGCTCGGCCTGTCGGCGCGGGCGTATCACCGGATCCTCAAGATCTCGCGGACGATCGCGGACCTTGCGGGCGCGGCGGAGCTGGAAGCGAAGCATGTGAGCGAGGCAATTCAGTATCGCACGCTGGACCGGCGGCGGGTAGTGGTCGAATAGGGCTCAGAAGAGCCGTTCGTCCCACGGCACCGGAAAAGGATCCGATACCGCGAGATTCTGCGCGTCGCGATGGAGCGGATTGATCAGCACGTTGCGACCGACGGGACGCGCAGGAAGCGCGGGCACCACCAGCACCACGCTCCGCCCTTCCGCAAGCCACCGGTCACCGAAGGCGAGCGCTTCGGGCGAGCCTTTCGCATCCCAGCCGGGCAACGCAGCGGCGTCGAGCACTTCGATGAACTCGTCGCGAATGTCGATCTCGACGGCGTGGTGCGTTCCCGGCAGCGTGCGGGGCCGGAGCGCGTGCGCGAGCACTTCGAGGATCGAGCCGGCAAAGCTGTCCGCCGCGTAAATGACGGGGCGACCGGGAGAGTTCCATCGCGCCCCGCGAAGCCGCGCGCCCGTGCCATCGAAGGGAGCGTGCCTGGCCTTGCAGATCCGCCAGGCGAGCATCAGGCGGGGAGCGAGTATTCCAGCCGGAAGAGGAGCTCCTCGACCTCGCGCGTGCCGAGATCGCTCCGCGCAAGATCGACGGGCCGCTCGCCGTCGAGCTGGGGCTGCGGGCTGATCAGGAATTCCTGCGCGCGCCCTTCGTCCTCCCAGACCTGCTCCGCCAGCGCCGCCATGCGCGCGAGCCGCTCGAGGCGCTCGCTCTCTTCCGCGGTGAGGCGCTGGCGGCGGTGCAGGGTGGTCTTGGGCACGATGGAATATTTGAGCGCGGCGGCGCTGAAGCGGTCCCCGGCCACATGGCCCACGACGGCCTCCAGGGCGCCGATCGGGAGCCCGGCCTCGACGGCACGGCGGAGCTCACCCACGGTCCGGATCCGGCGGCCAAGGACCCGCGTTCCGCCCATCAGCCGCGCCACGTGCTGCGTCGTTCCCGTCATGGCCCACTGCTCCTTGCTGTCCACATGGAACCAATATGCGTTCCAGATGGCCCGATGTCAACGCGCGTCACCGCTTGCGCCCTGATGCGCGGCGCGCATCAGCCGGTCCTGCAGCGCCATCCAGCCCGGCGCCTCCGGAAGCGCCTCCGCGACGATGATGCGGCAGCCGGCATCGTCGAGAGCATGCAGGGCGGCATACAGCCGGGCGGCGTAGCCGGCCGGGTCGGCTGGCAAGGTCTCCACATGATCGGCCCGCCAGTGACGGGCGGTGACGACGATCGCGCCGGTCGGCCGGAGGACGCTCGCTTCGAGGACCCGAGCGCCTTCCTCCGGCCGGCAGACGACGAGCCGCGCGCGCGGCGCATAGTGCCGGGCCAGCTGGCCCGGAGCGCGAGGCGCCGAGGCGGAAGGCTCGGGGCGCCGGTCGAGCGGTCCGAGGGCGGCTTCGAGCTCGCGCACCGTGACCATGCCGGGACGCAGGAGCCGGGCTCGATCGCCGGCCAGGTCGACGACGGTGGATTCGATGCCGACAGTCGTCGGCCCGCCATCGAGCACGAGCGCGATGCGATCACCGAGCGCCTTGGTGACGTGCTCGGCGGTGGTCGGTGAGATCTCGGTGGATCGGTTTGCGCTCGGTGCCGCAATCGGAAGCCCGCACTCGCGGAGCAATGCGAGCGCCACCGGATGGGCCGGGACCCGCACGGCAACGTCATCGAGGCCGCCGGTGACGATGTGCGGAATCGCGGCTGCCTTCGGGAGGACGAGTGTGAGCGGGCCAGGCCAGAACTGCGCGGCGAGCGTTTCCGCATGGGCCGGCCAGTGAGCCACGAGTGCGCGCGCGGCTGCGGCATCCGCAACGTGGACGATGAGTGGATTGAAGGCCGGGCGCCCCTTCGCCTCGAAGATGCCGGACACCGCGCGGGCGTCGAGAGCATTGGCTCCGAGCCCGTAGACCGTCTCGGTGGGAAACGCGACCAGGCCTCCCTCCCGCAGCACCCGCGCAGCCCGCGCGATGACGGCGGGGTCCGGCGCCGCGGCATGCACACGAAGGATCTCCATCTCATTCGTCCCGATCGACGCGGCGCCGGGAGGCCTTGAGGCCGGCGCGCTTCCGCTTCGCGTCGAGCCGTGCGGCCTTCGCTGCGCGCGAGGGTTTCGTCCGCTTTCTTGGCCGCGGCACGTGGAGCCCTTCCGCCACGACCCTCGCGAGTCGCTCGGTCACATCCATCCGGTTCTGGAGCTGGCTGCGCGTGCCGCCGGAAACGAGGCGCAGTCTCCCTTCCTTATCCAGGCGGCTCGCGAGGCGCTCCAGCAGGCGGCCCCGTTGCGCCTCATCGAGCGAGGGAGAGCCGGGGATGTCCCATACGACCTCGATCCGCGTGGAGCTCGTGTTCACGTGCTGCCCTCCCGGCCCGCCCGAGCGCGATGCGCGGTAGGTCAGCTCGCCGACCGGGATGCTGAGCGTGGGGTCGATCTCGAGGAGGCCGTCGTCCATTCGAGTACGCTAAGCGCCCCCGCGTTCGCGGGCAAATGAAAAACTGCGCCTCGCGGGAAGCGAGACGCAGTTCACCGAGGCCACTCAGGCGGACGCCGCTTCGTCCTTGAGCAACTGCAATTCCTTGCGAGCCGCGGCTCCCGCCGCGGTATCTGCGTGCAGGGCCGAATAGCGGGCGAGCTCCGCCATGAGCCGCCCGCGATTCCCGGTTGCCCGATAGAGGTCGATCAGCTGATTCGCTGCCGCGCCGGGATCCGCCGAGCGCCGGCGCACTTCGAGATAGAGTCGTTCGGCCTCGGCGTCGTCACGGAGGTGGCGCCGATTGAGCTCCGCGAGCCTGAGCAGCGGCGTGACCGCCGCCGGGTTCGCGTCTGCGTGCGCGCGGTATGCGGCGGCCGCCGCCGCATGGTCCCCACGCGCGACGAGCGCGTCTTCCGCAGAATAGGTCGGCGAATACGGGATGTTTCCGGCACTGTGCACCATCCGCCCGATCGCGCGCGAGCTGCGATCGAAGAAGCTCCAGAACAGCTCGCGAATCACGAACGCCACCGCGATCCCCAGCACTGGAAACAGGAGCAGGAGGGGACTCCCGCCGACGACCAGGAATCCGACGGCCAGCGAAATGATCGAGAGGGCGGTGGCGAGGAAAACGACGAAGAACCGGCGCTGCGCGCGATCCCCTGAATCGCCATCGAATGGTGTGCGAGGCATGCGGAAGTCTAACCCCTTCACCTGTGCCCGGCGGCCGTTACCTTCCAGCCATGCGGAATATCAGCGAACTCGTTGCCGCGCTTGGCACTTCGGGGCGGACGCTGCTCGGCTTCTCGGGCGGCGTCGATTCTTCGCTGCTCGCGGTGGCGGGCCGGAGCGCGCTCGGGCGTGACGACTTCCTTGCGGTGGTCGGACGCAGCGCGTCGTATCCCGAGGTGCAGTACGCCCGCGCCCGGGAGATCGCGGCGCAGTTCGACGTGCCGCTGCTCGAGATCGACACCTTCGAGCTCGATGACCCCCGGTACCTCGCAAACCCCACCAACCGGTGCTACTTCTGCAAGAGCGAGCTCTGGACGCGATTGCGGGACGTCGCGAAGGAGCGCGGGTTCGACGCGATCATCGACGGGACCAATGCCGACGATCTCGGAGAGCATCGGCCGGGGCTCGCCGCGGCGGCGGAGCTGCGCGTGCGCTCGCCGCTCGCAGAGCTCGGCTGGTCCAAGGATGACGTGCGCGCCGCGGCGCGCGAGCTGGGCATTCCGCTCTGGGCCGCACCCGCCGCGCCCTGTCTCTCGAGCCGCGTGCGCTACGGCCTCGAGATCACCTCCGAGCGGCTCGAACAGGTGGAGAAGGGCGAAGAGTTCATCCGCTCGCTCGGCGTGACGGGCGATCTGCGCGTGCGCCATCTCGGGGCGGTCGCGCGCATCGAGACGCTTCCGGCAGAGATGCCGCTCGTACAGCGCGCGTGGCAGCGCGTCACTGCGTACTTCGCGGAGCTCGGGTTCGGCGCGGTCGAGCTCGATCTGCAAGGCTACCGCCGCGGATCGCTCCTCGTGCTCGAGCGGCCGGCCTGATGCGCCTCTTCGCCGCGGTCCCACTGCCCGAGTCCGGGCGGGACGAGTGTGCGAAGGTGCTTGCCGACGCGCGCGCCACCGGATGGCCGGTCCGGTGGGTCAAGGACGATCTGGCGCACATCACGCTCAAGTTCTTCGGCGAGGTGGCTCCCGAACGGCTCGATGTGATCGCCGAGGCGGTCGAGAGTGCCGCGAAGGGGGCCGAGCCGATGTCGCTTCGGCTTCAATCGCTCGGCGCGTTCCCCACCTTCCGGCGCCCGCGTGTCGTGTGGCTCGGCGTCGATGCGCCCCCATCGCTCGAGCTGCTCAAGGACCGGGTCGAGCGGTTTGCCGAAGGAATCGGCTTTCCTCCCGAAGGCGTCCCGTTCCGGCCGCACGTGACCCTTGGCCGGGTCCGCGAGGGACAACGGCTCCCCCCGGGGGCCCTCGAGAGCTGCGGGATCGAGGCGGGAGGCGGTTCGTTCGTCGCCGATTCCGTCGTGCTCTACGAAAGCAGCCTCACCGCGGCGGGGCCCGAGTATACGCCGCGCCTTTCCCTGACTCTCGGACGCTGATGGGCTGCCTCACTGCGCCGTTCAAGCTGCTGGCCCTCCTCCTCTTCATTGTGCTGCTGGGGCTCGGCTGGCTTTATCGCGACCGGCTCGGCGACATGGGAAAAGCGGCATGGCGTGAGGCGACAGGAAGAGCGGC
>DASTUP010000193.1:0-7295 GCA_035759585.1 Gemmatimonadales bacterium
ATGGAATCGGATCCGATGGCGTGCGCCAGGAGCCATCGACCGAACGGGCCGGGACGGAGCTGGTCCGCGCGGCCCGGCAGGTCGATGTGTTCACGGACCTCGAGGGAGAAGCGCTCGACCACGGCCAGCCGGGAATCGTCCTGTGCGACAAACAGCTGGTGACCCGACGGCGAGAACGCCACGGCGCGCGCGCCCTCTTCCATTTCGATGGAGCGGGTGGGCCGCTGCGCAGCGGGATCGTAGACGACGACGGCCGTATCGGCCGCCACCGCAACGAGGTCGCCCCAGGGCGTCACGGCCACGGGGCCATCGGCGATCGGCTGGATGAGGGCCGAATCTCTCGCGCCGCTGATCGAGAGCTCGCCCCCGCCGGCAGCCACCGCGATGACGCGGCCACCCAGCGCACCGTAGAGCGTCGGCGGTGCGCCCTCGTATCGTGCGGCAAAGCGCTCGGGAGCGCGCCGTCCGTAGGCGACTACGGCGCCGGCGGTGTCCACGGTATAGAGAGTCCCGTCGGCGGCCACCGATGCGCTGCGAACGCCGCGCAGCGGGGCGCGCACGCGCCCAGCGGCCAGATCGATCGAAGCAATTCCGCCGCGTGCGTCCCGGGCAAAGACGATCGCCTGCTCGCCGTTCACGCCGATGACACTGTCGATGTCGGGGAGGCGGCCCTCTGGCTTCCAGTCGCTTTCCGTGAGGCCGGGCAGGGCGTACGCGCGGGCGAGCCCGCCTTCCGCGGGGAGGCGAACGAGGCTCGTCGAGGGCGAGCTGGGAGTGGATACGGGGGCCAGGTCCGAGGCATCCGGCGCGCCGCTGCAAGCCGCGGCAATCGCCAGGCACGCTGCGGGTAGGGCTCGGCGGCGTGTCACGGGTGCAAGATAGTCAACGGGGGGGAGGTGACGGTAGGCTGGAGTACGACAGGACAGCAGGCGGAAGGCGATAGCGAGATGCGAAGCCGGGGTGACCCCCTCATCGACCGCCCTCGAATGGCCTGCCGCCTGCCGCCTGTCGTCTATTCCCTGCGCTCGGCTAGAACGTCGGCCCCAGGCTCACCGTCCAGAGCCCTCCCACGCCCGGCCGGTTGATCGGCCGCGAGTAGTCGAGCCGGATGATGACGAAGCCGAGGAGGTTCGTCCGAAGCGATGCGCCAACGGTATGGAGCGGAACGCGCACGGCGGGGTTGCCCTCATCCCCCGGTTCCTGCCGCCACCGGAGCGTGCTGTTCTCGTCCCAGGTGAGGCCGACGTCATAGAAGAACGCGCCCTCGATCGGGGGCACGCCCAGGGGAAGGCCCTTGAAGATCTGCGGCGTGAGCAGCGGGAAGCGGAGCTCCGCCTTGCCGACGGCGATCTGCGTTCCGACCAGACGATCGAGCTCGACGCACCCGGTGCTCGTGCCTTCATCGAATTCGTCGAAGCATTCCTCGCGCCGGTACGATCCCGAGGTGTGTCCACGGAGAAGCTCCGTGGTGCCGGCAAAGATCCGGAACTCCTGTGCGTCCCGCCCGATCCGCCCGAAGTAGAGCAGCTGCGTGGCGAAGACGATCGGCCCCACGATCTGGTCGTACCGGCGGTAATCGCCGGAAAGCTGCGAGAAGCGCCACGATCCGATGTTCGACGCCGCCTCGAAGCGCCAGCGGCGCCCGAAGAAGGGGCCGGTATAACCGAACAGCGCGTTGTCGTGCACGAGCGCCAGCGCCGGCTGCAGGTAGTTCGCGCCGCTGCCGTCCACCGTGACGAGCGACGGATCCTCGGTCGGGAAGCCGGTCACCGGATCGTACGGCTCCCGGATCTCGAGCATGTCGTCCGAGACGTTCACCGCACGCAGGCTCGCCTCCACACGGCGGAAGCGGTTGAACGGATACGCCGCCTGGGCGAATCCCTGCCGCAGGATGATGCGGCGGATGTTGGTCACGAAGGTGTTCTCACCCGGGAAGGGCGTGCCGACGCGGATCTCGCTCGGCTCGAGGAAGAAGTACGGGTCCTGGGACAGGCCGGCCGCCCAGTTGATGCGGCTCGAGAGATTCGCGTATGCGGCCAGGATCTGGGACTCGATGATGTTGCCGTTCACGTAGCCGGAGAACACCATCTGGTGATTGCCGAGCATGTCGCTCAGCGCCACCGTGCTGCCGCCGAAGAAGCCGCGGCCGAAGGTGTCACGGGTGTAGCCGATCGAGGGGCGTGCCACGTAGTCGGGCGAGAAGCGCACCCGGTAGGGACGCTCCGTGAACTCCGTCGAATCAGGCAGCGCGAGCGTCGCCGAATCGAGCAGCGCCACGATGGATACCGGGCCCTCGACGCGGCCGGAATCGGAAGGCGCGAGCTCGCTCGCCGAGCGGAAGCCCTGGCGTGAACGGTACAGTGAGCCGCCGACCCCGACACCCGCCTGTGCCGGCCGTGCCGAATCCTGCGCCGCTGCCACCGGGCTCGTGCCGGCCGTCGTGCTGGCGAGCGCGGCCACGATCGCGGACGGAAGCGCCTCGTAGGGCGCACGGCGCCGCGAGCGGGGATCGTCGATCGAGTAGACGTCGTACTTGTTGTTCTCGTAATAGACGAAGGCGATCCGGTCGGCATCCTGCGCCCACGACAGGACGGGCGAGAGCCCGGTGATGCCCTGCACGCCGGTGTAGAAGTCGGTGAGCTGGTAGATCTGGTTCGACGCCAGCTCGTACAGGAAGATGTTGGCGACGCCGTTCCGGTCGGACACGAAGGCGAGCGACGCCCCGTCCGGCGACCATTGCGGGCTCACGTTGCGGCCCGACTCCATCTGGTCGAGCACGCGGACCGCGCTCATGTCCAGGTCGTACGTGGCGATGCGCCAGTTGCCGAACTGGAGCGTTTCGAAGTCGGTGCTCTCGCCACGGTCCGTCGAGAACGCAATCGTCCGGCCGTCCGGAGACCAGACCGGGTGGAAGTCGGCGTACTTGTCGTTGGTGAGCCGCTGAAGGTTCTGCCCATCCCGCCCGACGACGAAGAGGTCGGAAATGCCGCCCGTGTAGCCGGTGAAGACGAGACGCGTGCCGTCTGGGCTCCACGACGGCGTCGTGATGCCGTCGACCTCCGGCTTGATCCGCCCGACCTGCCGGTTGCGCTCGACGTCGATGATGAGGATCTCGTCCTTCGGGCCGCGCTTGCCGGCCACGGCGACGAACTTGCCGTCCGGCGAGAAGCTGGCCGACGAGTTGATGAAGCGGAACGTCTCGTAGTTGCTGCTGAAGGTGGACTTGAAGAGGCGGCCTTCCCGCTCGCCGGTCACGCCGTCCGCGAGGTAGAGGTCGACGAAATAGAAGTCGGCTTCGCTGAAGTACGCGACGAGGCTGCCGTCGGGCGAGAGGGCAGGCGCCAGGTGCAGCGTCCCGTCGCTCTTCTCCTCGGTGAGGAGCGGCGTGGCGACGGCACTCGCCTTCACGCGGCTGCCGATCTCGGGGAGGTACTTCTTGAGCACGGCATCGCGCCACTGCTCGGAGAGCTGGGCGAAGGTGAGGCCGGTGGTCCGGCGGAACGCCGCCTCGAGGCCGCCCACGCGGGAGCCCTGCAGGATCGCGCCGATCGCTTCGTCGCCCCAGCGCTCGCCGATGTACGAGATCAGCGCCTGGCCGAAGCGGTAGGGGAAGATGCGCGGATCGTTGGTCATCTGGTCGATCGTCGGCAGCTTGCCTTCGAGCGCCGCGTCGCGCAGGATCATCGTCGTCTCGGTGTCGTACGGACCGCGCGAGAGATACGCCGCCATGCCCTCGACGAACCAGAGCGGCGGATTGACCGCGATGATCGTCGCGAGCCCGCTCCCGGCCTTGCCCCCGGACCAGATGTCGTACTGGAACTGGTGCACCATTTCGTGCATCAGCACTTCCTCGTTGTCGGTGTACGACCCGGTCAGCGGGAAGATGTTCCGGTGCTTGAGGAAGTCGGTGAAGCCGCCGGTGCCCTCGCCGACTTCGCCGGGAGTGGCATTGGTCTGGATGAAGTCGGAATGCGACGCATAGAGAATGATCGGCTTCCGCTCGCGGAACTGGTGGTTCAGGACCCGCGAGAGGCGCGCATACGAGCGCTCCGCCATCCGCGCCATGTCCAGCGCCGCGGTCCGCTCGCGCTCGTAGAAATAGACGTCGAAGTGCTCGGTGGCGAGCACCTTGAAGTCGAAAGCCTCGTACTGGACCTTGTTCTGGCCGAAGTACTGCGCCGAGAGCGGGGAAGGGATCGTGGCGGCGGCGAGCGCGGCCAGCGCCAGCAGGGGCCCGCGGGTGGGGCGACCGAACATAGAATGCACCTCGTCAGGAGGAGCCGGTGAGCAGCTCCGGAGCATCGTTCCAGAGCCGCTCGAGCTGGTAGAACGCTCGCGTCTCCGGGTGAAACAGGTGTACCACGAAATCGACGAAATCGAGCAGGACCCACCGCCCCCCGGCGACTCCCTCCACGTGGTGCGTCCGGAATCCTCGGCGCGCCATCTTTTCCATGACCGACTCCGCGATGCCGCGGACATGGGCGTCCGACGTGCCGGAGGCGATGACGAAGTAGTCGGTCGCGTCGTTGATTCCGCGGAGGTCGAGCACCACGAGCTGCTGGGCCTTCAGGTCCTCGATCGCGTCGAGCGCGACCCGAAGCCCCTCCGGCAGCTTCTTTCTCACCATGACGTATAAACCCCGTACAGACGCACCATGACCCCCATGCGGACCCCGTTCATGCCGGCGTCCCGCCGGCGGGCGGATCCTCGACTTGATAGAAAACGCCCCAGGCGCCCGGGCCCACGTGCGTACCCAGGACGGCCGTGGCGAGGGTGACGAAACACTCCCTGGGCTGATAGGCGGCCACGAGCGCCGTGCGCACCCGCTCCGCGGCTTCCGGAGCATCGGCGTGTGCGATACCGAAGCGGACGGCCTTCGGGCGCGGCGTGAGCCGGCGCTCGAGCAGCGACAGCACGCGTGGCACGACGTTCTCGCGTCCGCGCACCCGGTCGAGGGGAACGACCCGTCCGGTGGAATCGAGGGAGAGTATCGGCTTCACGTCGAGCATGCCGCCGAGCCAGGCCTTGCCACGGCTCACGCGGCCGGATCGAAGGAGGTTGTCGTAGCGGTCCACGGTCAGGAGCATGCCCGACCGTTCCCGGATCCGCTCGAGCTCCGCCACGATCTCCGCGGCCGGCTTGCCGGCCTCGGCGAGCTCCGCGGCACGAAGCGCAAGAAGGCCCACGCCGAGCGATGCGGAGCGGCTGTCGACGAGGTGAACGTGATCGAGCTGACTCGCCTTGAGGGCGGCAGCCCCGGATCGATACGTGCCGGAGAGCGCGGAGGAGAGAAGGACGGCGATGACGTCATGCGCCTCCTGGCGCGCGTCGCGAAAGACGCGGAGGAAATCGGCAGGACTGGGCTGGGAAGTCGTCGGAAGAGCCTTCGCGCCGCGCAGGCGGCGGTAGAACTCGTCGGGCGTCAGCTGCACCCGGTCGCGGAAGGTCTCGTTCCCCCAGACCACCTGGAGCGGCACCAGCGAGATCCGGTGCCGGTCGAGGACACTATCGGGGAGGTCGGCCGAACTGTCGGTGACGACGGACACGGGGCGGCGGTCATCGTGCGCGAGTCGCCGATGCTGCGCGCGCATGTCCTCCGCCTTCGTCGTCTCGACGCGTCCCCACCGCGCCGCAAAGCTGAACACGGCTTCCGGGGTGTCCGTGTGCACGTGGACCTTGAGCACATCGCCCGCGGCGGCCACGACGATCGAGCCGCCGAACGCGTGCATGGCGCTGCGCGCGACGTTGGCCGCGGGCAGCGCCTCCCCGCGCACGAGCACTTCGGTGCAGTACTGGTAGTCGCGCTCTGCCGCGATCTCGGCGAGCGCGGCGGGCGCGTACTCCTCCCCGGCCGGGAGCGACTCGGCGGGGAGGATCGGATCGCCCTCGATGAATCGGACGACGCCCTCCAGCATCCGGACGAATCCCATGCCCCCGGCATCCACGACCCCGGCGTCCCGGAGGGCGGCCATGAGGTCCGGCGTGTGCGCGAGCGCCTCCTCGCCCTCGCGCAGCATGATGCGCATGAACTCGCCGATGTCGTCGGTCTCGAGCGACGCGCGCTCGGCCGCGGCGGCGGCTTCGCGCGCAACGGTGAGGATCGTGCCTTCGCGCGGATCATCGAGGGAGTCGTAGAGCTGGTCGGCGCCGCGCCGGAGCGCCGCGGCGGTTTCGCGCGTATTGGCGGTGAGCCGCTCCCCAATCCCCTCGGAAAAGCCGAGGAGGAAATGCGCGAGCATCATGCCGGAGTTGCCGCGTGCGCCGAGGACCGCGGCACGCGCGGCCGCGCGCGCGGTGGCCGGAAGCGGCGCGTCGCCGAGCGCCCGGAGGGCGTCGGCGACGGCGCGAAGGGTCAGGCTGAAGTTGGTGCCGGTGTCGCCGTCGGGGACGGGGAAGACATTGATCCGGTTGATCTCCTCGCGTCCTGCGGCCACCCAGTCGGACGCCGCGAAGAGCGAGCGCGCGAGGCGCTCGCCGTCGACGTAGGAGATTCCGACGCTCACCGCCGCCTACTCGGCGACGACCGTCACCCGCACGTCGGCATGCACTTCGGGGTGAAGCCGGACCGCCACGGTGTGCTCGCCGAGGTGGCGGATCGGCTGATCGAGCTCGATGCGCCGGCGGTCCACCTGGTGGCCCTGCGCCGCGATCGCCTCGGCGATGTCCGCCGCGGTGATCGAGCCGAAAAGCTTGCCTTCCTCCCCGGCCTTGCCGGGAATCGTCAGCGTGAGCGCGCCGAGCGTCTGCGCGAAGGCCTCCGCGCTCGTCTTCTCGGTGGCGAGCCGCGCCGCGCGCGCTTTCGTCTCGGCGGCAATCCGCTTCCGGTTGCCTTCGGTCGCCTCGTAGGCGAGTCCCTGCGGGAGGAGGTAGTTGCGCGCATAGCCGGGCTTCACGCGCACCAGCTCACCGGCCTTGCCGAGCGAGCGGATGTCATCCCGCAGAATCACTTCCATCATCGTTCCCTTCCTCCGGTTGGCGGCGACTCGAGGCGTCGCCGGAAATCTACCCACGAATCAGCAAGGCCAAGCAGCAGCAGGCCACCGGCCGCAAACGGCCAGAGCAGGAGCCCGACGAGCGCGAGCACCGTGACGATGCGCGCCGGCGTCCGCCCGGATGCAGCCGCGAAGATCGCGAGGCCCCGCGCGATGTAGAGCGCGACCATGACGGCGAGGAGGTTCTCCGCCCAGGTATCGAGGGGCGCGCCGAGAAGCATCGGCTCGCTCTCGGGGAGCAGCGTCACCGCCAGCGCTCCGATCAGGATCCAGACGGCATGATCGGAGAAGGTGAATCCCGCA
>DASTUP010000194.1:0-30061 GCA_035759585.1 Gemmatimonadales bacterium
TTCCAGGCGCCCACCTCACCGAGGAGGATGTGCGCGTCACCTGGGCGGGGCTCCGTCCGCTGCTCGCCGGCAGGACGGGATCGGACGCTTCGTCCGTCTCGCGCGAGCACGCGGTCGTCACGGGGCCTGCGGGCATGGTGACCGTGGCGGGCGGCAAGCTCACCACCTACCGCTCGATGGCGGCCGAGGTCGTGGACGAAGTGGTGAAACGCCTCGGACAGCGGACACCGCGCGCCCCGACCGATGTGGAGCCCCTCCCGGGCGGCGAAACCGGCGACTTCGAGTCCTTCCGCCGCCGCGGCGCCGAGCTCGGGCTGCCCGCCGCGGTAGCCGACCATCTCGTCCGCCACTACGGCGCCGAGGCCGCCGGCATCTACAACCTCGGGGTGGCCGACCGGGCACTCTTCGAGCGGCTGCATCCCGCCCATCCGGCCCTCGAGGCCGAAGTGATCCATGCCGCGCGCCGGGAGCTGGCACAGACGGTGGAGGACGTCCTCCTCCGCCGGATCCACCTCTACTACGAGACCCGGGATCGCGGCCTCCGCGCCGCCGATCGCACGGCACAGCTGCTCGGCCGTGAACTCGGCTGGAACGAAGAGCGCACGCGGGCGGAAGCCGACCGCTTCCGCGCGTTCGTCGCCGCCGAGCCGCGGACCGTCTGATCCCGATTCACCACCCGCACGGTCTCTCCTTCCAAGTCTGCAGGGGCCTCAGCCCGGCGTTATCTTTCGGCCGGATGCAGGGCCTATTCTGATCAATCCGGGGCAGGAGTCATCCGTGGATCCCAACGTCTTCGAAACCGCGAACGCCGGTTTCGCGCAGGCGATGTACGAAGAGTTCCTGAAGAACCCGCAGTCCGTCGGCGAAGGCTGGCGGCGGCTGTTCGAGAGCGGCGTCGTCGGCGAAGTCCCGCCGGCGCAGGCTCCGTCCGCCAACGGCAGCTCCAAGCGCGACGGGGCCCAGGCCGAGCGCGCCACTCCGGCCGCCCGCCCCGCCCCGACGGGGGAGCCGATCAAGGGGCCGGCAGCGCGCCTCGTTCAGAACATGAACGAAAGCCTCACCGTTCCGACCGCGACTTCGTTCCGGGAGCTGCCTGTCGCGCGCCTCGAGGCAGCCCGCAAGTCGCTGAATTCCGCATTGCAGGCTGCAGGGCGCGACACGAAGGTCTCGTTCACGCATCTGATCGCCTACGCCATCGTCCAGGCCACGAAGCAGCTTCCGGTGATGGGTCACACCCTCGTCATGCACGATGGCGTGCCGCACCGCCTCACACCCGATGGCGTCAACCTCGGGCTGGCAGTGGATGTGACGCGGAAGGACGGCAGCCGCGGGCTGGTCGTTCCGGTCATCAAGCACGCCGAGACGATGGACTTCGCTGCGTTCCACGCCGCATACGAGTCGCTGGTCGAGAAGTCGCGCACCAGCAAGCTGATGCCGGACGACTTTGCCGGGGCCACGATGTCGCTGACCAACCCCGGAGGTCTCGGAACGGTGGCGTCCGTGCCGCGGCTCATGGCCGGCCAGGGGAGCATCATCGCCGTCGGCGCCATCGGGTACCCGCCGGAATTCGCCGCGGCGCCGCCGGAGCGCATCCGCGAGCTCGGTCTCAGCAAGGTCATGACGGTGACGAGCACGTACGATCACCGCGTGATCCAGGGCGCCGAGTCGGGTCAGTTCCTCGGCGTGCTCGACGGACTGCTGCAGGGGAAGGATGGCTTCTACGAGTCGGTGGCGGAGCAGATGGGGGTGGCCGGCACCGTAACGGGCGGCGCAGTATCGACGCTGACCACTCCCGCCGCCGCGCCTGCCGCTGCGGTCGCTCCGGCCGAGTCTGCAGGTGCCGCCTCGTCCGCGAGCCTCGCCCACGTCGCCGCCGCGATGGCCCTCATCAAGGCGTTCCGCACGCATGGCCACCTCGCGGCACACCTCGATCCCCTCGGCACGGAGCCGGTCGGTGACCCCGCGCTCGATGCCGCCGCGCTCGGGCTCACCCCCGAGGTCATGGCGACGATTCCGTGCAGTGTGCTCCGCGTGTACGTGCCCGGGAAGACGCTCGCCGAGGCGCTGCCGCACCTCGACGCGGCGTACTGCGGGACGATCGCCTACCAGATCGAGCACATCGCGAGTCACGAGCAGCGGATGTGGCTCCGCGAAAAGATCGAGTCGGGCGCCTTCCGGCAGCCGCTCGCGAACGAAGAGCGCCTCGCGCTCCTGCAGCGGCTCATCGAGGTCGAGTCGTTCGAGCGCTTCCTCCACAAGGCGTACCTCGGGCAGAAGCGCTTCTCGATCGAGGGCGTGGACATGCTCGTGCCGATGCTCGACAAGATGATCAACCTCGCCGCCGATGCCGGCGCCAACGAGGTCGTGCTCGGCATGGCGCACCGGGGGCGCCTCAACGTGCTGGCCCACAACGTTCGCCGGCCCTACGAGACGATCTTCGCGGAATTCGAGGGCGGCAAGAAGGCCCTCGGCACCGACGACGAGGGGGAGACGGGCACGGGCGACGTGAAGTACCATCACGGCGCCGAAGGGGCGTTTCCCACCGAGCGCGGGCGCGCGATCACCGTCGCGCTCTCGCCGAACCCGAGTCACCTCGAGTTCGTCGGCGCGGTGGTGGATGGCCGCGCGCGCGCGCGGCAGACGCAGCGCCGGAGCGCGGAGCCCCACTACGATCCCGCGGTGGCGGTGCCGATCGTGATCCACGGAGATGCCGCGTTCGCCGGCCAGGGCGTCGTTGCCGAGACGTTCAACCTCGGCAATCTCCCCGGGTACGACGTCGGCGGCACGCTGCACATCATCACCAACAACCAGGTCGGCTTCACCACCGACATCCGCGACGCGCGCTCGACCCGCTACGCGAGCGATCTCGCCAAGGGCTTCGACGTGCCGATCGCGCACGTCAATGCGGACGATCCGGAGGCCTGCCTCGCGGCCGTGCGCCTCTCGATGGCGTACCGCGAGCGCTTCGGCGAGGATGCACTGATCGATCTCGTCGGCTACCGCCGGCACGGTCACAATGAGGGAGACGAGCCGGCGTACACGCAGCCGAAGATGTACGAGCGGATTCGCGACCTTCCCACCGTACGCCAGCGCTACGCCGCGACGCTCGTCGAGCAGGGCGTGCTCACCGCGGAAGATGCCGACGCGCGGTACGATGCCGCGTACCAGCATCTCCTGGACCTGCAGCAGGCCTTCAAGGGCCAGGCGGGATCGCAGCACCTGCAGCCCGACACCACCGAGCGGCGGATCTTCCCCTCGCAGATGGTGCACACGGCCGTCCCCGCCGACCAGCTCATCGGCCTCAACGAGCAGCTCCTCAGCAGGCCGGCGGACTTCCACGTCCATCCGAAGCTCGGGAAGCAGCTCGAGCGCCGGCGGGATGCACTGGCCAGGGGAGAGGCGGCGATCGACTGGGCGCACGCCGAGGCCCTCGCCTTTGCGTCGCTGCTGGTCGAAGGCGTGCCGCTCCGGCTCACCGGGCAGGACACCGAGCGCGGGACGTTCAGCCACCGTCACCTCGTGCTGCACGACGTCGAGACGGGCGCCGAGTACGCGCCCATCCGGCACATTGCCGGCGCGATCGCGCCGTTCGAGCTGCACAACAGCCCGCTCTCGGAGCTTGCGGCCATCGGCTTCGAGTACGGCTACAGCGTTGCCGCGCCGGAAACCCTCGTGCTCTGGGAGGCGCAGTTCGGCGACTTCATCAACGGCGCACAGGTGATGATCGACCAGTTCATTGCCGCCGGCCTGTCGAAATGGGGACAGACTTCGCGCCTCACGCTGCTGCTCCCGCACGGCTACGAGGGCCAGGGTCCCGAGCACTCGAGCGCGCGCCTCGAGCGGTTCCTCCAGCTCGCGGCGGAGAACAACCTGCGCGTTGCCAACTGCAGTACCCCGGCGCAGTACTTCCACCTCATCCGCCGCCAGGCACGGAACGAGCGCCTGCGGCCGCTGGTGGTGATGACGCCGAAGAGCCTTCTCCGCCTTCCGGCGGCGGCATCCCGTCTCGAGGAGCTGGCGGAAGGAAGCTTCCTCCCCGTCATCGACGATGCGGCGGCGCGTGCTCGTGCGGGCGAGGTATCGCGCGTCGTGCTCTGCTCGGGAAAGGTCTACTACGACCTGCTCGCCGAAGCGGAAAAGCTCACGGAGGACCGTCCCGCCGTGGTTCGGGTGGAACAGCTCTATACCTTCCCCGAAGAGGAGCTCCGCGGCGTCCTCGCGGGGTACCCGGCATTGGCGGAGCTGGTCTGGGCGCAGGAGGAGCCGAAGAACATGGGAGCGTGGACCTACATCGCTCCGAAGCTTCGCAGCCTGCTCGGTGAAGGGGTCGAGCTCGAGTACGTCGGCCGCCCCGACCGCGCGAGCCCGGCCGAGGGCTATCCGGCAGCGCACGCGGCGGAGCAGACCCGGATCGTCGCGGCGGCACTCGAGATGCGGCGCTCACGCGAAGCGCCGCCGACGATGCAGGTGGCCGGGGAAGCGAAGGGCTGAAAGTTTTCTTTAGAATAAACGAAGGCCCGCACCATTCGTGCGGGCCTTTGCCTTTGCGATCATACCGCCGGGGCGACTACGCGTCCTTCGGCAGGATCGGCCGCTCGGAGGCCTGCCGCGCCAGTTCCTTCAGCGGCTCCGAGAGATGCTCACCGTAGTGGAGCAGGAACACGCCGCGGGAGCGGCGCTGCATCAGGAACGCGACCAGGGGCGTATCCGCCTTGGCGGCGTTGCAGTCCCGGCATGCGAACACGAGGTTGTCGGGACGGTCGTAAGCCGTCTGACCCCGGCGCGGGCGCACATGATCGAGGGTGATCATTTCGGGAGCGGTCTCGGTGCCGCAGTAGGCGCAAACCGGACCATGCAATGCGAGGAGCCACTCGCGGTGAGACTGCATGCTGCGGCCGGGGGAGCGGCGAAATCCCGCCGGCGGTACTGCCTGTGAACCTCTTCTGGATCTGCGAGCCACAAAAAAACCACGTTGAAGAATACTGCGGGCCAGTCCTGGCCCTGTGAACAACTACTTAATGTAGCAAGATGGAAGCCATTGCGGCAGGAGTCTACGGGGTTTCTTCGGCAATTTCCCGGAGCCCCTCCAGTCCGACCCGGTAGCCGTACGTCCTGAGCAGCCGCTCGTGCGGCACCATCCCCGCTCCACCGGCCACCGCGCGGCACCCCGGCGGGAGCTTGACCGGAAGCGCTCCCAGGTGGGTCAGCTGCGACTGGACGAGCAGGGGGTCCGCCGAGCTGACGCCGACGACCGCGGGCCGCAGGCTCCACGCGGCCTCGGCGAGATCTCCGGCAGGAAGATCGGTGCCCAGATAGACCACCCTCCACCCACGCTCCCTCACCCTCGCAAGGGCCGCGAGCACTCCCCACTCGTGCCGCTCGCCCGGCAGGCAGGCACACACCATGAGCCGGCCGCCCCCGCCGCGAAGCCCTCCCTTGAGGGCATGCACGACGACCTCGGTGGCCAGATGCTCCGCCGCAGCGGGAAGGCGGCCCAGGGCCCAGAGCTCCCCGATGTCCCGCGCGAGCGGAATCGCGACCGATTCTGCGAATTCGCCGAGACTCCGGAGCGCGAGCTGCTGCGCCACCAGCGTTTCGAGACGGTCCCGGTCGAATGCCTTGACGGCGTCGAGCAGCGCCGCATGCGGGGATGCCGCCGGATCGCGCCCCTCGGCGCGGGCCACGACCGATTCCACCGGCTCGTTGACCAGATCCCCGATCCGCTCCCCTGCCGCTATGAGCCGCGCGAACGCGCGGAGGAGCTCCACCTGCTCCGCCGAGTAGGCCCGGTACCCGTTGGGCTGCCGGACCGGCCGGACCACGGCATAGCGCCGCTCCCAGACCCGGAGGCGCGCCGCCTGCAGCCCGGTGAGCTCGGCGACTTCGTGGATCTCGAAAGTGGAGGGCATCGCGGGAAAGATAATTGCCGGCTGCCCTGTGACGCTCACCCGTGCATCGATCCGCGCCTGCGCCTACATTCCATGTCCCGGCCAGCGCATTCAAAGGAGCAATTCCCTCGATGTCTTCCGCACCTGCCGCCGCATCCGCCGACCAGAAGGTCAGTCCCTCGAAGGAGCTCGCCTGGCGCAGCATCAACACGATCCGGGCGCTCAGCATGGACGCGGTCGAGGCGGCGAATTCCGGTCATCCCGGCACGCCCATGGCGCTCGCGCCGGCCGCGTACGTGCTCTGGCACCGGTTCCTGCGGCACAATCCGGCGAATCCCGGCTGGGACGACCGCGACCGGTTCGTGCTCTCGTGCGGGCACGCCTCGATGCTCCTCTATTCGCTGCTCCATCTCACCGGTTACGACCTTCCGCTCGACGAGATCCGCAACTTCCGCCAGTGGGATTCCCGCACTCCGGGCCATCCCGAGCGCGGCCACACGCCCGGGGTCGAGACGACGACCGGCCCCCTCGGACAGGGCTTCGGGAACGCGGTGGGCATGGCGATCGCCGAGCGGATCCTCGCCGACCGGTTCAATCGCGACGGCTTCGAGATCGTGAATCACTCGGTCTGGGGCTTCTGCAGCGACGGAGACCTCATGGAAGGTGTCTCGAGCGAGGCGGCCAGTCTCGCCGGGCATCTCCGGCTCGGCCGCCTCTGCATGATCTACGACGACAACCACATCACCATCGACGGCGACACGGCGCTCGCCTTCAGCGAAGACGTCGGGCGCCGCTTCGAGGCATACGGCTGGCACGTCCAGCACGTGGGCGACGGCAACGACCTCGACGCCATTCATCTGGCGCTCGAGGCCGCGCGGCGCGAGACGTCGCGGCCCTCGCTCATCGTCCTCCGCACGATCATCGGCAACCCCGCGCCGACGAAGAGCAATACCGCCGCCGCGCACGGGTCGCCGCTCGGCAAGGAGGAAGTGAAGCGCACGAAGGAGATCCTGGGGTGGCCGCTCGAGCAGTTCTTCATACCGGAGGATGCGCTCGAGCACTGGCGTGAGGCCGTCGCCGAAGGCGAGCAGCGGCAGGAGGAGTGGGACGCGCTCTTCGAGCGATACGCCGAGGCGCATCCCGATCTCGCCGGGGAATACCGCCGCGCGATGGCGGGCGAGCTGCCGGAGGGGTGGGAGGCGAAGCTTCCCGAGTTCAAGGCGGCGGACGGCGCCATCGCGACGCGGCAGGCGTCCGCAAGGACACTGAAGGCGCTGCTCGATGCGGTCCCGGAGCTGGTCGGCGGGTCGGCGGACCTGAGCGAGAGCACCGGCACGGCCATCGAGGGCTATCCGGTCTTCTCGCCGATCGCGCCGGGCCGGCTCTTTCACTGGGGCATCCGCGAGCACGCGATGACGGCGGCGATGAACGGCATGGCGGCGCATGGCGGCGTCCGGCCGTACGGCAGCACGTTCCTGGCATTCACCGATTATGCGAAGCCCTCGATCCGCCTCGCCGCGATCATGAAGCTGCCGATCATCTTCATCGGCACGCACGATTCGATCGGCCTCGGCGAAGACGGCCCGACCCACCAGCCGATCGAGCATCTCGCCATGCTCCGCGCCGTGCCGCGCGTCTCGGTCTTCCGCCCCGCCGATGCGAACGAAACGGTCGAGGCGTGGAGGGCGGCGATCACGCGCAGCGATGGGCCTACCGTGCTCGTGCTCACGCGCCAGAAGCTGCCGATTCTCGACCGCCAGAAAGTGAAGTCCGCCGAGGGCACCCGTCGCGGTGCCTACATCCTGCAGGAGCCGGAGGGCGGACCGCAGGCGATCCTCATCGCCACGGGGAGCGAAGTGACCGTCGCGCTGCAGGCGGCGGAGCTGCTCGCGAAGGACGGGATCCGCGCCCGCGTCGTGAGCATGCCGTCCTGGGACGTGTTCGACCAGCAGGACCAGGCGTATCGCGACGAAGTGCTGCCGCCCACGATCCGCGCGCGCGTGGGCATCGAGGCGGCGAGCCCGTTCGGCTGGCTCAAGTGGGTCACCGAGGACGGCGAGATGCTCGCGATCGATCACTTCGGCGCATCCGCACCGGCAGAAATCATCTTCAAGGAATTCGAGCTGACGCCCGCTGCCGCAGCCGCGGCGGTGAAGCGCGCGCTCGGGAGGACTGCATCGTGACCAACCCCCTCATCCGGCTCGGCGAGCTGGGCCAGAGTCCCTGGTACGACCATATCACCCGCGATCTCGTCACCGAAGGCGAGCTGGCGCGGCTGATCGCGGAGGACGGCCTCCGCGGGATGACATCGAATCCGACGATCTTCGAGAAGGCGGTGTCGAAGAGCCAGCTCTACGACGAGGACCTGCGCCGGCTCGCCGACGAGGGGAGGAGCCCGGCCGAGATCTTCGACGCGTTCGCCGCGGAGGACATCCAGGCCGCGTGCGACCTCTTCCGGCCGCTCCACGACGCCGAGGAGAATGGCGACGGCACGGTCTCGATCGAGGTCGCGCCCGGGCTCGCCAACGACACCGCGGGCACCGCCGCCGAGGCGATGCGCCTCTGGAAGCTCGTCGACCGGCCGAACGTCATGGTGAAGATTCCGGGCACCGCGGCGGGCATTCCTGCCATCGAGCAGTCCACGGCCGCCGGCGTCAGCATCAACATCACGCTGCTCTTCTCGGTGGAGCGGTACGCCGAGGTCATCGAGGCGTTCCTGCGGGGGCTCGAGGCGCGGGTCTCGGGAGGAAAGCCGATAGCCGGAATCAACTCGGTGGCCAGCTTCTTCGTGAGCCGGGTGGACACCAAGATCGACCCGCTGCTGGACAAGATCGGGGATCCACACGGAATCCGCGGACGCACCGCGATCGCGAACGCGGCAAAGGCGTACGCGCTCTTCGAGGAGACGATGGCCACGGAGCGGTGGCGCGCGCTCGCGGCGCAGGGCGCGCGGCTCCAGCGGCCGCTCTGGGCCTCGACGAGCACGAAGGACCCGAAGTATCCCGACATCTACTACGTCGAGGCGCTCATCGCGCCCTACACCGTGAACACCCTGCCGCCCGACACGTTCGACGCGTACAAGGACCACGGCAAGCCTGAGGTGAGGATCCGCGACGCGATGGACCGCGCGGACGCCGACCTCGCGGCGCTCGAGAAATCGGGCATCGATCTCGCGCAGATGACGCACGAGCTGGAGGAGGAAGGCGTGACGAAGTTCACTGCGTCGTATGACCAGCTCCTGACCGGGATCGGGGCGAAAACGGAGGCCCTCGTTGGAAAGGGCTGACCAGCCCTGGCACCGGAAACTTCACTGGCGGATCATGCTCGGCCTCGCCGCGGGCCTCCTCTTCGGAGTGCTCGCGGCGTCGCAGCGCTGGGGTGAGTTCACCGCCGACTGGATCGCCCCCTTCGGAACCGTCTTCCTCAACGCCCTCAAGCTCATCGCCGTTCCGCTCGTGCTCGCGTCGCTCATCACGGGCGTCGCGTCGCTGAGCGATCTCCGCAAGCTCTCCCGCATCGGCGGCAAGACGATCGCGATCTACGTGGCGACGACCGCCGTCGCGATCGTGATCGGGCTTGCCCTCGTCAACGTCGTCCGGCCGGGCCGCTTCGTGCCGGAAGGCATGCGGAACGAGCTGCAGGCCGCATACGCCGACGATGCGACCTCGCGTGGGGCGGCAGCGGAGGCCGCGCAGGAGCGGGGTCCGCTGCAGATCCTCGTGGATGTCGTCCCCGACAATCTCTTCGCGGCCGCGTCGGACAATGGCAGGATGCTGCAGGTGGTCTTCGTTGCGCTGTTCATCGGGATCGGCATCGTCCTGATTCCGCGCGAGACGGCGCGTCCGCTCCTCGCCGTGATCGAGGGCGTCAACCAGGTGGTGATCCGGCTGGTGGACGTCATCATGATCTTCGCGCCGATCGGGGTCTTTGCGCTGATGGCGGGGACGATCACTTCGGTAGCGGGGGATGACCTCGGAAGGATCGTGCGGCTGGTCGGGGCGCTCGGCGCCTACTGCGCGGTGGTGATCGCCGGCCTGATCCTGCACATGACGCTGGTGTACGGCGGAATCCTGCGGTTCTTCACGCGGATGCCGCTCCGCCGCTTCATCGCCGGCATGGCGCCGGTGCAGCTCGTGGCGTTCTCGACCAGCTCGAGCGGGGCGACGCTCCCTGTGACGATGGAGCGGTGCGAGCAGGAGCTCGGGATTCCCGAAGAGATCTCGTCGTTCGTGCTGCCGCTCGGCGCGACGATCAACATGGACGGGACCGCCCTCTATCAGGCCGTCGCCTCCGTCTTCATCGCGCAGGCGCTCGGCATGGAGCTGGGCCTGATGGCGCAGCTCACCATTCTGCTTACCGCGGTGATGGCGTCGATCGGCACCGCGGCAGTTCCCGGCGCCGGCATCATCATGCTGGTCATCATTCTCGAGTCGGTCGGCGTGCCGAGTGCCGGAATCGCGCTCATTCTTGGCGTGGACCGGATCCTCGACATGCTCCGAACCGTCACGAACGTGACCGGCGACGCCACGGTCGCCACGCTCGTCACCTCGATGGAGGGAGCGCTGGAGCCGGCGCCGGCTCCAGCGTCGTAGGGATCAGGCGGCGTCCATCGCGCGCAGTTCCTCGTCGGTCGGCATGTCGAGGGGAATGCCTTCGCTCTTCGTGATCACGATGGAGGTGAGCAGGTCGCCGGTGACGTTCGGGACCGTGCGCGACATGTCGAGAATCCGGTCCACGCCGAGGATCAGCGCGATGCCTTCGCCGGGAATCCCCACCATGATCAGCACCATCACGAGGAGCGGGATCGAGCCGCCCGGCACGCCCGCGGCGCCGACCGCCGTGATCACGCACATCCCGACGACCATCGCCTGCTGAGCGAGCGACAGGTCGAGCCCGAACACCTGCGCCAGGAACAGGACCGTCATTCCCTCGAACAGCGCGGTGCCGTTCATGTTCATCGTGGCGCCGAGCGGAATCACGAAGCCGGCGATCTGCTTCGGCACCCCGAAGTTGCGCTGGGCCACTTCCATGTTCGTCGGAATCGTGGCGTTGGAGCTCGAGGTCGAGAAGGCGGTGATCATCACCGCCCGGGCGCGGCGCAGAAACGTGATCGGATTGATTCCGGCCAGGAGCTTCGCAAGACCCGGCAGGATGACGAACTGGTGGAACGCGAGCGCCGCGAGCACCATGATCACGTAGAGCGCGAGCGACTGCAGGACTTCGAACCCGAATTTCGCCGTCACCGAGAAGATCAGCCCGAAGACCCCGAACGGCGCGATGTGCATGGCGAGGTCGATCACCACCATGATCGCATCGCCGATCCCCTCGAGCACCCGCATGACCGGCGCCGCCCGCTCGGCGGCGATGCGCGTGAGCGCGATGCCGAGGATGAGTGCCGTGAAGATCACGGCGAGCATGTCGCCGCGCGCCGCCGCATCGATCGGGTTGCGCGGAATGATGTTCACGAACGTGTTGATGCCGAACCCGCTGGTCTCCGCCTGGGCGGTCTTCTCCGACGCCTCGTCGGCGTACTCCGCGAGGAGCGCCGTGCGGGTCTCGACGTCGAGCGACTCGCCGGGGCGCACGATGTTCACGAGCGAGAGGCCGAGGATCGCCGCGAGGCCCGTGGTGGCGAGGAAGAACCCGAGGGTCTTGCCGCCGATGCGGCCGACCTTGCCGAGATCGCCGAGCGAGGCCACGCCGAGGCTGATCGAGGTGAAGATGAGGGGCACCACGATCATGAACAGCAGGCGGAGGAACACCTGCCCGACCGGGTAGGCCACGTTGTCCACGAACCAGAGGAGCGCCGGGTGATCGTGGGCCAGCAGGTTCGCCGCCACGCCCGCGGCGGCGCCGAGGAAGAGCCCGAGCAGGATTTTGGTATGCAGCGGGATACCGCGCCGGGGCGTGTCAGCGTGCATCGGGATGGAGCTCCGGAGAGGGGTCTGGGAGGTGACGTCGGAATGTAAGCCGGGCAGGGCGATACGGTAGCCTTTCGGGTGCCGTGCCGCATGGCTCCGTGCATCGGGGGACGGCTGGTTCGTCCCCGCTCGAGATCCCCCGAATCAGCTCAACAGGGAGGCTCCGATGGCGAAGGTGCATCACCTTGCGGTCGGCCTTCTGGTCCTGTCCGCACTTGCTGCCTGCGCAGGCGATATCGTCCCCCCCGGCCCGGCGCCGCACGTGCGCATCAGCGGTGGCAACGGGCAGTCCGGCGTCGCGCTCGATACGCTCGCCCTGCCGCTCGAGGTCACCGTCGTGAACGACGCCGGTGAGCCGGTTCCCGGGCGGACGGTGACGTGGATGTCGAGTGGAGGCGGCGATCGGCTCCTTCCGATCGCTCCCGTCACCGATGGCGATGGCCGGGCGCGCGCGGTCTGGATTCTCGGCCCCGACTCGGGTGAGCATGAGGTGTCGGCGGTTGTCACGGGAGAGGACGGCGCGGTCGAGTTCACCGCAACCGCGAGCGAGGTCGCCGGGTTGAAGGCCATCGCGCTGATGCACGGGAGCACCAGCACCGTCGGACAGCCGCACATGTGTGCGCTTGCCGCAGACAGCCTGGCGTGGTGCTGGGGTGGCAACGCGGCGGGCACGCTGGGAGACGGCACGACGATCAGCTCGACGGTGCCGGTACAGGTCCTGGGAGGCCGCACGTTCGCCAGCATTCACGGAGAGGGATTCAACACCTGCGGGCTTCGCAGGAATGGCGAGCTCTGGTGCTGGGGCCAAAATGCAGCTCGCGTCTCGATCTTCGGCAACGGCCCGACGGATGAGGCGAGCTCGAGCCCGGTCCGCGCAGCGCAGGGACTTCTCTTCCGGGACTTCGACCTCGAGGCCAGCTTCGCGTGCGGGGTCACGACGGATGGACGCGCCTGGTGCTGGGGCGACGGCGACGGCGCATCGGGCACGGCCGGCACGGGCAGCTTCGCGTACCCATCCGAAATCGTCGGCGACCGCCGCTGGCTCGAGATCTCCGTGAGCGACGACGGACGCTGTGCTGTAGCGGAGGATCAGCGAGTGTATTGCTGGTTCGACCCGGACTTCGACCGCTGGACGTTCATCGGCGTCCCGGACGATGCCGGGCCGGATGACATGCCTCTTCCCGTCGAGATCGTCGGCCCGCTGACGGAGCTGTCCCTGGGAGAATTCGGGGCCTGCGGATTGTCACTGGAAGCTGCCGGCACCGGCGTCTGCTGGGGCTTTGGTGCTGCGCTCGATCCGCCCGGGCCTGCACATCACCGACTCGGCTCCTCGGTGCGGAAGATCGCCTCGGATGGCTTCGCTCGCGCCGCGCTGGACGCGCAGGGACAGCTCTGGATCTGGAATGGAGGCTGCTGCAATCTGGCCGCGGGCCGGACACCTCCGGTGCTGCTCTTTCCGGGCGTCGAGTGGAGCGACGTCTCTCTGGCGACCGGCCTACACGTGATTTCGGCACGCGACAGCATCGCGTTCTCGCTCGGCCCCATCCCCGAATCGGTGAACGAAGCGTCATTCGAGCTGGTGCCGGTACCACGACCTTGATGACTCGCATTCCCAGGGGAATTTGCGTGACTCACGCTGCGTTGCATCCGACAGGCGTGCTCCGATGCATCGGCGTGGCGCTCATCTCGCTTGCCGCCCTCACTTCGTGCGCCGACGACATCGTCCCGCCCGGCCCGGCGCCGCACGTGAGGATCGCCGGCGGCGACGCACAGTCCGGTGTCGCGCTCGATGCCCTCGCGGTGCCGCTCCAGGTCACGGTGGTGGACGACGAAGGAACGCCCGTCGTCGGCCGGCCGGTGGCCTGGAGCACGGATGATGTGGCCGGCCGACTCATTCCGCACGGCCCCGTGACCGACGCCAACGGACGCGTGCGGGCCGTCTGGATCCTCGGCTTCGAATCCGGTGCGCAGTCGGCGCAGGTGGTCGTCGCGGGCGAGGACGGCGGCGTCACTTTCCATGCAACCGCGAGCGCCCGCGCCGGCTTCAAGGCGATCGGCCTCATGCACGGCGCAGCCGGCGGGCACATGTGCGCGCTGGCGGTGGACAGCCTCGCATGGTGCTGGGGGACGAACGTCTACGGGCAACTCGGGGACGGTTCGAACGATGCGGCTGGCACGCCTCGTCAGGTCGTCGGCGGCCGCCGGTTCGCACAGATCATCGGTGATCCCTTCCACACCTGTGCCCGCGCCTCGTCCGGCGAGCTCTGGTGCTGGGGCCTGAACTCCTACACGGGGCCTGTGTTGCGGGGCTTGTTCGGGAATGGGAGCACGGAGTCGAGTACGGTGCCGGTTCGCGGCGCCCTGGGTCTGCTCCTCAGGAATTTCGACATGGAGTCCAGGTTCAGCTGCGGCGTCACCCTCGATGGCCGCGCCTTCTGCTGGGGCGAAGGCGACGGGGCGCTGGGAGGTGGCAGCGGCTTCTCCGCGGAGCTGCCCCTCGAGATCACCGGCGACCGGGCGTGGCGTGAAATTGCGGTGAGCCAGGATTACCGGTGCGCCATCGGCGAGGACAACCGTGCCTACTGCTGGGCGGATCCCGATCACTCCCGCTGGAGGTCCATCGGCGTCCCCCGGGAGGCCGGACCGCACAACGTGCCCCTCCTCGTCGAGATCACGGGGCCGCTCGTCGACATCTCGGTCGGGGCATACGGGCCGTGCGGGATCTCGCTCGCCGGAGCCGGGACCGGCGTGTGCTGGGGAGCCGGTGCGGGAGATCCGCCGCCAGGGCCCACGTCCATCCGCCTGGGTTCGGGGGTGAGGAAATTCGTCAGCGACGGTTACGGCCGCGCAGCCCTCGACGCCCAGGGGCAGCTCTGGGTCTGGGGCACGAGTTGCTGCGATCCGGCCGCAGGCCGAGGTGCGCCGACGCTGCTCTTCCCCGGGATCGAGTGGAGCGACATCTCGCTCGCCAATGGCGTTCATGCGATCTCGGCGCGCGACAGTGTGGTGTACTCGCTCGGCCCGCTCACCGAGCCGCTCGACGCCGCCTCGTTCGAGCTGAAACCGGTTCCGGTTCCATAGCACTGAGCTGTCCTCGATGACCCAGGAGGCCCGCATGACGACCACTCGTCGAATCCCGACAATCCCGACTGCCTGCGCGCTGGCACTTCTTTTCGTTCTCGCCTGCAGCGACAGCGTGGCGCCGAAGGGGCCGGTGCAGCACCTCGTCGCCGTGAACGGAGGCGGCCAGACGGGGGCCACGCTCGACACGCTGCCCGACTGGCTGGTCGTGCGCGTGGTGAACGACGGCGGCGAGCCGCTCGCCGGCGTTCCGGTCATCTGGTCGAGCGAGGATGAAACCGGACGGGCGATCCCCGTCGACCCGGTGACCAATCTCGATGGGATCGCACGGGCCATTGCCGTGCTCGGCTTCGATGACGGCGATCAGCCCTTTTACGCGCAGGTGGAGGGGTTCGATGACCGCGCGAAGTTTTCCCTCACCGCCGTCCGCCCGCCCGGATTGAAAGCGATCTCCCTCATGAATTCATCCGGCGCCAACCACATGTGCGCCATAGATGCAGAAGGAGTCGCCTGGTGCTGGGGATCGAACTACTATGGCCAGCTTGGCGATGGTACTGATTCAGAGAGTGCGATCCCGCGCCGGGTTGAGACTACGCAGCGCTTCCGGAGCATCGCAGGCACATGGAGCACCACCTGTGCGATCGCCCTGGACCATTCGCTCTGGTGCTGGGGCCTGAATGCATACGGCGAGGGCGCCGGCCTCTTTGGCAATGGGAGCGAAGAATCGAGCTCGGTCCCCGTTCGCGGTGGGTCCGGCCTTCTCGTTTCCGACATCGACATGGATTTCGGGACGGTGTGTGCCGTAACCACCGCGGCGGAGGCGTGGTGCTGGGGCCGCATCATCACACCAGCGGGGAATGACAACGCCAGCATACCCGTCAAGGTCGAGTCGGCCGAGCAATGGCGGGATATTTCGGTGAGCGGATCCGATCGGGTGTGTGCAATTGCGATGGATTACGAGGCCTGGTGCTGGGCGGGCGATGAGTATCGCGCGGCGACGGCAGGAATCGCCGGGGATTTCAGACGGCCACAGCTGGTCTCCGGCGTGCCTCCGCTCATCGGGATCAGCGTATCGTGGAACAATCAGTGCGGACTAGTCGCGGCAGGCGGTGGCGCTGCCGTCTGCTGGGGACGCTGGCCGAACGGGGTGGCGTCTCTGGCCTTCACGGGGTATCCGCGAACCGCGGGTGGCGCCGTCGCTCGCATCGTGGCACGCGTCGAGTCGGTATTGGCTCTCGGTGCCGATGGAAGACTGTGGATGTGGGGAGAGCTACCCTGCTGCGGCACCTTCTACAGCCCGATACCGCTGCAACTTCCCATTTCCGGCCCATGGACGGAGTTTGCGTTGGCAGACGAGGTTCCGTACGGAATCATGGCAACGGACAGCATCGTTTACCGCTGGTCCAGCTCTCCCTTCTCCCGAGGCGTGGCCGATCTTCTGCCGCACCCCATGCCCGCGCCGTAAGCCCGGCAGGTTGCCTGCGTCAGGTCAGGTATCGATCGAGCTTGCGGCGAGCACGCCCGATTCGTCCACCGTAAGCGGCCGATCGCTCTGCTGCAGTCCAGCCAGGAAGGCAGCGCGGCCAAGAACATCGGACGGCTGACAGCCCGATTCGCGGAGCTCCCGAAGGCCCGAATCTCCGCTCGCCTTGCTCAGCTTCTCACCGCTCGGCTTGAGAATGAGTGGATGATGCAGATACCGCGGCGCCGCTGATCGCCCCAGCATCTGCGCCAGCCGGATCTGCCGCCCCGTCGATTCGAGCAGGTCCTCCCCCCGCACCACGAGATCCACCCCGTGCCGCAGGTCGTCCACCGCTACGGCGAACTGATAGGTCCAGTTGCCGAGCCGGTCCCGCACCAGAAGATCGCCGCACTGCTCCGCCGGCACCTGTCGCTGCCCGCCGAGCCGCAGGTCATGGAACGTCTCAGCGCCGCCCTCGAGCATCACGCGCCACCCGCGTCCAGCCTTTGGCTCGAGGCCCTTGTCCCGGCACGTCCCCGGATACCGCATTTCCTCGTTGAACCGGTCGGGCACTTCCGCCGCGATGTCCTTCCGCGAGCACTCGCAGACGTACGCGAGGCCGGCCTCCCGCAGATGCGCGAGCGCGCGCTCGTAGTGCGCATCGCTGTCGCTCTGGCGGAATTTCGACGGCCCTGCGCGGAACGAATCGGTGCTCGCGACGTCCGGCTCGAAGCCGAGCCAGTCGAGGTCGGCGAGGATCGCGGCCTCGTATTCCGGACGGCAGCGCGTGCGGTCGTGATCCTCCATCCGGAGCAGCACCTTGCCACCGAGTGCCTGCGCCGCGCCCCACGTCCAGATCGCGTTGACGACATGGCCGAGGTGGAGATATCCGGTGGGGCTCGGCGCGAAGCGCGTGAGCGGAGCGGCGGGCAGCACGTCGCTCATGCTTCCTCGACCGCGAGCCCGCGCTCGTACGCCGACGTGAGGTCGTGCCGGCTCACGATGCCCACGAGGCGCGAGCGGTTGCGCGTGGAAACGACCGGCAGATACTCGACGTCCCGGCTGCCGAGGCGCGAGAGGGCGGTGAGCAGCGAATCGTCGGGGGTTACCGGCTCGATCTTCCGGCTCGCGAGGTCCGCCGCGTAGGCGGGGCGCTCCTCCGGCGGCCTGTCTCCCGCTTCTCGAATCGCCGCGAGTGGAAGCATGCCGACGAGCTGCCCCGCCCCGTCCACCACCGGAAACTCCGTCTGCCGGCTCTGGCGCGTCTGCTCGAGCACGGCCGCGATCGCGGCATCCGCGGAGATCGTGGTCGGCGAGCGGTTGACGCAATCGCCCACGGTGAGGCGCGCGAGCACCACGGCGTCGGCGCCACCCGTGAGCACCACGCCGCGCCGCGCGAGCCACTCGGTGTAGATCGATTCGGGGTGCAGCCGGCGCGCCACGACGTACGCGAGCACGCTCGTGAGCATGAGCGGCATGATGAGGCCGTAGTCGCCCGTCATCTCGAAGACCATCATGATGGCCGTGAGCGGCGCGTGCGTCGCACCGGCGACGACGCCCGCCATGCCGACGAGCGCGACCGCATACGGCGCAACGCCGAGCTCGGGCACGAGGTACCGGGTGAAGACGCCGAAGGCGCCGCCGAAAGTGGCGCCGATGAAGAGCGCCGGCGTGAACACCCCGCCGGTGCGCCCCACCGCGAGCGTGATCGCCGTGGCCACCAGCTTGGCGACGGCGAGGCCGAGCAGGAACGGCGCCGTGCGGAGCGCCACGATGTTGAGGTCGAGCGACTCGTGCCCCTGGCCCCAGAGGTCTTCGCGGAAGAGGAGGTCGAGCGCCCCCACCGCCAGCGCCGCCAGGACCACCTGCGCGACCGGCGACCGGATCCGCGCCACGATGTCCTGCGCCCGCCAGACACCGCGCGAGTACACGACCGCGACCACGCCGCAGAGCCCGCCGAGCACCAGGTAGATCACCAGCTCCCACGCGCTGCGCACGCCATACTCCGCCGGAAGCGCGAGCACCGGCCGGTTGCCGAAGATCGCGCGGCTCACCGTCGCCGCGAGGATGCTGGCGACGACGTACGGCCCGAGCGCCGCGCCGCCCGCCGCACCGGTGATCTTCTCGATCCCGAAGATCACGCCCGCGATCGGCGCATTGAACGCCGCGGAAAGCCCGGCGGCGGCACCGCAGCCCGCGAGCATGCGGATGCGCTGCGGGGAGGCGCGGAGAAGACGGCCCAGCTTCGATGCCGTACCGGCGCCGAGCACGATCACCGGCCCTTCGGCGCCGACGTGGCCGCCGGTGCCGATGAGAGCGGCGGCGGCCGCCGTCTTCGCCAGCACCGGCCGAAGCGGGATGACGCCGCCCTTCACGCTCACCCGGTACATCACGTCCGGGACGTTCTCGCCGGCGGAACCGTGCGCGCCCCACCGCACGAGCGCCCGGCTCGCGACGAGGCCGAGCGCCACGAACGCGGGCAGCAGGACCACGTCGCTGACGAGCGTGCCCATCGCGCCGCGGAGCACGAGTCCCTGCACCAGGTCGATGAGGCGGTAGAAGATCGTGACGGCGAGCCCGACCACGGTTCCGGTGATCGCGGCGAGCGCGAGCAGCGTCGTCTGGCGGTCGGTGCCGAGCGCGGTGACGAGATCCGTCACCTGGCTGGCGACGGCGCGGAGCGGCGCGGTGGCGGCAGCGAGCGGCGAGCTTTCGCCCGGCCGCGTCACCGGATGGGACAGGCGAGATGCATTCAGCGAAGGTAGACGAAGCCTCGTGCGAGGCAAGCGCTCGGCGGGAAGCGCCGGCTCAGCGCTGCGCCCCGGCCGCGATCATCGGGACGCCGTACTCCGCGAGGATCGCGTGGATCTCGGACTTCCGCCGGGCGAGCACCGCATCGAGCTCGCTTCGCAGCGAGTCGTTGCCCAGGCGCACGCCGAGCGAGATGTCGAACTGGAAGGGAATGGCCGGACCATCCGAGGCGGGAGAGACCGGCGTGATGCGGAGGCGTGTCCGCTCGCGCGGCGCGAAGTATCCGGCGAACGGGCCCCACACGATCGCCACGTCGATCTCGCCGCGTCCGAGCGCCTCGATGATCCGCGCCGGGGGATTCGGCTCGCGATAGTCGCCGTAGATCGTGTAGCCGGCGACGTTGCGAACGATGCCCCGGCGTGCCAGGGCGTGCGCCGGCGGCGTGTTGGTGTAGTCGTCCCCGATGAGGTGCACGCCGATCCGGAGCGTGCGGAGGCGGGGGTCGTCGAGCGAGGTGATCGCCGGAGCGATCGTGCCCGCCGAGACGAACACGTAGCTCGAGCGGAGGTACGGCGCCGTCGGCAGCACCCGGTCGAAGCGGCTCGGCACGCCGAAGACGACATCGCATGCGCCTGCCGCCAGCGTGTTGCGGATGAATCCGCGGCGCTGGGCCCACCAGACGTACTCGAGCCGCGCCTTCAGGTCCCTCGCCACGAGCGCCGCCAGCCGGTTCTCGAAGCCCTCCTGCTTCTCGTTCGAGAACGGCAGGTTGTTCGGATCGGCACAGACGCGCAGCACGCGACTTTCTGCCGGAGGCCGCTGGGCCGCGCCGGCCGCGGTGGCGATCAGCGCAGGAAGCAGGATCCACCGCGCGCGGCGGTTCATCGCGAGTCGCCGGCGGGAAGTGCGAAGACGTAGAGCATGCCGCCTTCGGCGGTGTAATCGGGCAGGTCCTTCATCGCGTTCGCGAAACCGAGCGCGGTGGTCGGATCCTCCTCCGGCATGATCCCGAGCGCGGCCGCGCCGGCCCAGCCGCCGACGCCGGAGAGGATCGCGACATACTGCCGGCCATCCGGCCCGCGATAGGTCACCGGCTGCCCGATGATTCCCGAGCCGACCTGGAACTGCCAGAGCGGCTCGCCGGTCCTCGCGTTCACGGCCTTGAACCAGCGGTCCATCGTTCCGTAGAAGACGACGTCCCCCGCCGTCACCACCGTGCCGCTCCAGACGGGGAACCGCTCCTCGATCTCCCACACCTTTCGCCGCGCGATCGGATCCCACGCCGCAAGGACGCCGCGGTGCCCGCCCGGCCCCGCAAACATCGTCACTTCGGCGCCGACGTACGGGGTTCCCGCGATGAAGTTCGCCTCGACGCCTTCGTAGTCCATGCAGAGGTTGTTGTGGGGGAGGTAGAGCAGCCCGGTGCGCGGCGAGAAGGACGAAGGCTGCCAGTCCTTCATGCCCGGCGCCGCAGGGCAGACGTTCTTCGCCGCGCGGTTTCCTGTCGCCGCTTCAGGCCGCAGGACGGGCCGGCCGGTGCGGAGGTCGATGCTGTCCGCCCAGGTCACGTGACCGAACGTGTCTGCGGAGATCACTTCGCCCGTGGCGCGGTCCATCACGTAGACGAAGCCGTTCCGCTCGGGCCGCACCAGCACCTCGCGCGTCCGCCCGTCGATCGGCATGTCGAGGAGGATGCTCTCGTTGATGCCGTCGTAGTCGTGCATGTC
Organism: Gemmatimonadales bacterium; assembly: GCA_035759585.1. Classification (GTDB taxonomy): domain Bacteria; phylum Gemmatimonadota; class Gemmatimonadetes; order Gemmatimonadales; family GWC2-71-9; genus CAMLLJ01. The sequence continues at coordinate 20,831 of DASTUP010000194.1, forward strand.
GTGCGGGACGAGCTGGTACGCCCAGCGCACGCTGCCGTCGTCGGGATCTCGCGCGAAGATCGACGATGCCCACTTGTTGTCGCCGGGACGGAGTGCGGGGTTCCACACGCCGGGGTTGGAGGTGCCGTGGTAGATGAGGTCGAGCTCGGGATCGTACGAGATCCATCCCCACACGGCACCGCCGCCCAGCTTCCACTGATCGGGCGTCCAGGTGGTGACGCCGAGGTCCTTCGCGCGGTCCGCCTCGTAGAAGGGACGGAAGTCGTCGCCGATGAGGACGATCGAATCGGGGCCGGTGCTGTAGCCGCGCCAGGCGATCTCACCGGTCTCGGCTTCGAGCGCCGTGATCCACCCGCGCACGCCGAACTCGCCGCCGCTGTTGCCGACCAGCACCTTTCCCTTCACGACGAGCGGGGCCATCGTCATCGATTCGCCCCGGTTGATGTCGCCCAGCTTCGTCTTCCAGAGCTCCTCGCCCGTTTCGGCGTCCACGGCGACCGTGTGCACGTCGAGCGTGTTGTAGAAGATCCGGCCGTCGGCGTACGCCGCGCCGCGGTTGACGACGTCGCAGCAGGCGACGCCCTTCGCCGCGCGCGCGGTGCCCGGCTCGTACTTCCACTTGAGCGCGCCGCCCCGCTCGAGGTCGAGCGCGTAGAGAATGTTCGGGTGCGGTGTGACGATATACATCGTGTTGTTCGCGACGATCGGCGCGGCCTCGTGGCCGCGGAGCACGCCCGTCGAGAACGTCCATGCTAGCTGGAGGCGGGAGACGTTGCCGGCGGTGATCTGGTCGAGGCCGCTGTAGCGGGTGCTGGCGTAATCCCTGGCCGGCATCCGCCATTCGCCGTCTTCGGGAGTGGCCACTGCGGGCTGGATTGCTCCTGCCGGAGCGCGCGCGCGCTCCGGACCGGCGGCGGTCCCGGGCGCAGCCTCCCGCTCGCAGGCCGGAATGAGCGCCAGCGCGAGTGCAGTGACCAGCCGGGAAATTGACCGCGGGATGCTGTCCACCATCCGACCTTAGACCGCACCCGGCTTGATCGCGGTGATGACGGTCACGCGTGACGGCGCGGGTGGTGCCTGCCGCCAGCAGCTCCTACGTTCCCGGTGGGACGCTCATCCGGAGGAACATGCCTGAAAGAATTCACGGCGCGATCGCCGCCTGCCTGTTCGTTGCTGTCGCCTGTCGGCCGGTCGATCGCCCGCCGCAGGGCGATGCTGCCGCAGACTCTGCCGCCGCAGGCCCGGCCGCAGCGGAGCATGTCTTCATATCGAACGAGGGATCGGGAACGATCACCATGCTCGACGCCGGCACCGACTCCACCGTCGCGACGATCCCGGTCGGCACGCGCCCCCGGGGAATCCGGGTGAGCCGGGACGGGCGCACCGTATACGTCGCGCTGACCGGCTCGCCCCGCTGCCCGCCGACGATGCCGGACGAGGAGTGCGACCGCCTCGTCGCCGACAAGACGAAGGACGGCATCGGAGTGGTGGACGTCGCGACTCGGGGGCTCGTCAAGGTTCTCCCCGGCGGCTCCGATCCGGAGACGTTCGACGTGAGCCTGGACGGACGTCGCATCTTCGTCTCGAACGAGGACGTGGACAGCGCCACCATCGTCGATGTTGCGAGCGGCCGGATCCTCCACACCGTGCCGGTGGGACGCGAGCCCGAAGGGGTGCGGCTGCATCCCGAAGAACTCGAGGTATGGGTCACGGGGGAGACGGATCACGACATCACGGTGCTCGATACCGGCGGCGGGCGCACCATCGCGCGGATCCAGGTCGGTGAGCGCCCGCGCGACCTCGTGTTCACGCCGGACGGGAACCTGGCCTACGTGACGGGCGAGGTGGGCCGTAATGTCTCCGTCGTCGACGCCCGCGAGCATCGCGTGCTCCGCACGATCGCGCTGCCGGACGGCGCGCGGCCGATGGGCGTGGTGCTCTCACCCGATGGGAATCGTCTCTATGTCGCGAACGGGCGCGGCGGAACGGTGTCCGCGATCGACACGCGCACCGACTCGATCGTCGGCTCGGTGGAGGTGGGAGTGAGGCCGTGGGGCATCGGGATCAGCGGCGATGGCCGCAAGCTCTACACCGCCAACGGTCCTTCGGGCGACGTGACCGTCGTGGATGCCGCGACACTGAGGGTACTCGAGCGAATCCCCACGGGAGAGCTTCCGTGGGGAATCGCGGTGAGCCGCTGAACGATGCGGTGAAAGCCGGGCTACTGCACGACGATCTGTCCCGACATCGCCGAGCCGTGCACTTCGCACTCGTACGTATAGGTGCCCGGGGTGTCGAACTGGACGCTGTAGGTCTGGCCCTCACCCACCAGAATCTGGCTGCTCGCGAACGACGGCGTGCCTGTCGACAGGACGCTGTGCGAGATCTGCCCGGTTCCGACCCAGGTCCAGGTCACCGTCGAGCCGGCAGGGACGGTGCGCGTGGCGGGATTGAAGAAGTTGTTCCCGACCGTGACGCCGCTGCCCGGATTCGGCTGGGCGGTACCGGTGGCCGCGAACGCGACCGGTGAGCCGGTGAGCCCCGCGGCGCTCGCCGACGCGGCCTGCGCACCGATCACGGCGCCGAGGGTCCATACGGTCGTGGCGAGTCCGGCCGCATTGGTGACCGAAGTTGCCGGTGCCACGGACCCTCCTCCGGCCGTCACCGCCCAGCTCACCGTCACGCCGGCCACGGGATTCCCGAGTGCGTCGGTGACTTCCACCTCGAGTGGATCGTCGAGCGCGGTGTTGATCTCGGCCGACTGGCCATCGCCGTCGGACAAGGCGATCGACCCGGCGGCGCCGGCCGTCGCGGTGGCGGAGAAGCTCACCGGCGAGCCGGTCGCACCCGCCACCGTGGCCCGCGCGGTCTGGGCTCCGACGGTCGATCCCAGCGTCCAGGTCATGGTGGCGATGCCCTGAGCACCCGTCGCCGAGGTGGCGGCGCCCAGCGCGCCGCCGCCCGTCTGCACGCTCCAGTTGACGGTGACGCCCTCCGCCGGCGCGCCGTCCCGCGTCACGATGACGGCGAGCGGACTCGCCAGCGCGACGCCCACCGGGCCGGTCTGCGCATCCCCGCTCGCGGCGGCCTTCGCCACGACCAGGCCATCGCCGCCGGGGGGCTCATTCTCGCTGCCGCAGGCGGTGGCGGCTGCAAGCAGGATTGTGGTACTCAGCCACGACTTCAATGTGCCGGTCATCATCGCATACCTCCTCGAACTCCTGTATTGTCATGTACGGATCGTGTGCGAGCCTGGCAGCCTCGGACGTCGCATCCTGAGACCGGGCCTGGTTCCAGCTGGAGCAGCCGCATGGCGAGTCCTGCAGTCGAGACGGGCGCTGCCCCGATCAGAAAGACATCGCTTCCGGGGGTCGTCCTCACCGAGGGCCTCCACCCCGCGGGCACGTCCATCCCCTGGCACTGGCACGAGGGCGCCTCGATCTGCCTCGTCCTCGACGGCGCCTTCGTCGAGTATTCCCGCGGCGCGGCGCTCGATTGTCACCCCTCCTCGCTCAAGTTCACCCCCGCGGGCGAGAAGCACTGGAACCGCTTTCACCTCGCGGACGTGCGCGGGCTGCTCGTCGAGATCGATGTGGCGAATCACGCGTCCATCGCGCCGTTCGAGCACGCCCTCTCGCAGAGCCGGCAGTACGAGCGGGGGCCCGCTCTCCAGCTCGCGCGGCGGCTCTACACGGAGTTCCGTTCCGCCGATACCGCCGCGCCGCTCGCGGTCGAGGGACTGCTGCTGGAGCTTCTGGCCCTCGTGGCGCGAGGCGATGGCAACGGCGAAAGCCAGGACGCGCCCCCCTGGGCCCGGCGCGCCTACGAGCTGCTCGAGTCGGGCTACGTCGGCAGCCTTTCGCTCGCGCCGATCGCGCGGGAAGTCGGCGTGCACCCGGCCACCCTGGCGCGCGGATTCCGCCGCGCCTACGGCTGCACCATCGGCGAGATGCAGCGCCAGCTCCGCCTCGATTACGCCGCGCGCCAGCTCGCGCTCACCGACCTTCCGCTCGCGTCCGTCGCGCAGCAGGCCGGCTTCTTCGACCAGAGTCATTTCACCAACGCCTTCCGCCGCCGCTTCGGCGCGACACCGGCCCGCTACCGCCGCGCCAGGCGGCCGGAGCCCTGACCGGACACGCTTCCGGCAAGCGCAGGCTCCTGCACGACGATCCGCCCGCGTATGAAGGGATGCGGGCGGCAGAAGTAGTCGTGCGCACCAGGCGCCGGCGCTTCCGTCGAGAAGACATCCCCCCGCACCAGCGTCCCTGAATCCCAGCTCCCGTCGTCCGCCGTCGTCGTGTGCCCCGGCGTTCCCTCCGGCTCGCAGTTGATCCAGACGATCCTCGTTCCCGGCACCACATCGAGCTGCGCGGGCTCGTAGGCGAACCCGCGGATGATGACGATCGCGCTGTCGGGTCCGGGCGGGAGCTCGGCGCGCTCGCAGCTGAACGCGGCGTCCGCCGTTTCCGGCTCGTGCTCGGACAGGCAGGCCCCCGCGCCGAGCGCGGCGGTGAGCGCCATCCACCGGCGGATCACGATGCCTCCCGGACCGTGACGCGCCCGCGCATGACCGGGTGCGGCGTGCACGCGTAGTCGAACGTTCCGGCGCGCGAGAACGTCCGCGTCCAGCTCGCACCGGGCCGGATGAGCCCCGAGTCGAACGCGCCGCCGGTCGCCGTGACGGTGTGATCGATCGGATCGTCGTTCTGCCAGATCACGGTCGTGCCCGGCTCGATGACGATCGCGGCGGGCGCGAACTTGAGTGCGGCGATCGAGACGCGCACGGTATCGCCGGCGAGCACCGTCGCCTCCGACGTGACCGGCGCCCGGCTCCCGAAGTAGCGCGCCAGCGTGAGGGGCACGGTGAACTCGAAGCCGAACCGTGTCGCGTCCCCCGCGCGCGAGGACCCCTGCAGCGATCCCGCCGCGGCGTTCGACGCGTGCAGCGAGAGCGTGTGCGGCGAGCCGGGAATCGCGAGGTGCAGCCCCGCCGACCAGGCGACGCGCTCGGCGTCCCCGATCTCGCCGAGGAGCGCCACGGCATCGCCGGCGAGCGCAACGTGCGAGGTGATGCGCACGACGGCGCCGCCCCCGGCCGCAACGTCGTAGTCCCCCTCATCGACCGCGGAGAGCGCGCGCACCACGCCGAGGAGCCGCGCGCGACCGAACGTCTTCGCGGCCGAGAGCTCGCCGTCGAGTCCCTCGCTCGCCAGGTTGTATGCCGCCTGGACGCCCACGTCGGCCGGCGCGCCGCCGGATTCGTCGAGCAGGGCCGCCCGCGCGAAGAGTTCCCACTCGTTCGGATAGCTGGGCACGACCGTCGAGTTCGTCGCGTAGACGAAGCCGAGGGCGGTGCGCGCGGGCAGGCCCGTCGCGATCGTGAAGGCGGGAAAGCCGGTCACCTTCCGCTCGGGAGCGGGGCTCCGGGAAAAGCGGTGGAGGAAGTTGAACTGCACCACGCCGCGGGCGGGCACCCACATGCCCGAGATGTTCGGCGAGCGGTCCAGGAGCGATTGCGCGCGGGCAATCGACGCGCCGGCCGGCAGCGTTGCGAGCGCCAGCAGGAAAGCGGCGGAATGACGCATGTGGCACGTTGCACCGAATCGGTGCCCGTGTCTTGGAGCGGGCGGGCGAATTGGACGGGAATGACCTGAGTGCCGGCCGGGATTCTTGACAAAGGACTACACTTGTCGTATTACATGTGTAGACAATCTCCGGAGACCCCATGTCCGAGCCCCATCAACTCACCGAGCTCCAGATCGCGATCATGCGACTTCTCTGGGACCGGAAGGAAGCCACCGTCGCCGAAATCCACGGCGCGCTCCTCGACGAGCGCGGCCTGGCCCCGACGACCGTCGCCACCCTGCTCTCCCGGCTGGAGAAGCGGGGCGCGGTGAAACATCTGACGGTGGCGCGCCAGTATGTGTACTACCCGGTCATCTCCGAGGAGGAGGTTCGCGCCTCGATGGTGGCCGACCTGACGGACCAGCTCTTCGACGGCGACGTCGCCGAGCTCGTGACGCATCTCCTCAGGGCGCAGGACATCTCGCCGGACGATCTGGAGAAGGTGAAGGAGCTGATCGCCACCCACGAAGCAGGTACGGAGGTTTCCGATGAGCACCGCTGATGCCCTCGCCTGGCTCCTCACTTATGCGCTGCACAGCACCCTGCTGCTCGGCGGTGTCTGGCTCCTCACCGAGCGGGGCGGCGTTCGCTCGCACCGGCTGCGCGACCTCTTCTGGAAGACGGCGCTCGTCGGCGGCCTGGTCACCGCCACCGCCCAGACCGTCATCCAGCGCGCCGACTGGTCGCCCGCTTTCGTGAGGACCGCGGCGGCGCCCGTCGTGATCGATGCGGGAGACCTGCCGATGCCGATGGTGGTCGGGCGGCGGGGGGCGGGTGAGGTCGCGGGTCTCGAGGACGCGGGACTCGGGAATTCCGTACCTGCGCGTTCCATTCCGTTGCCCGTGGTCCTCGTGGCGCTGTGGGGCGTCGTCGCCGCGGCGGGAATCCTCCGGCTCGTCCTCTCGCATCGCCGCTTCTCCCGGCGGCTCGGCCGCCGTGATCCGGTGCGCTCGCTGCCGGTGCTCACGCTGCTCGAGGATCTCCTCGTGGCGAGCGCCACTACCACGCGCGTTCGCCTTACCCGCTCCGACGCACTCGGCAGTCCGGTGGCGCTCGGCGTCGGCGAGATCTGCGTGCCCGGCCCGGTGCTGACGGAGCTCGACGCCTCGCAGCAGCGCGGGGTTCTCGCGCACGAGCTCGCCCACCTGAGGCGCAGGGATCCGCTCTGGCTCATCGGCGCCGGCATCCTCGAGCGGGTCTTCTTCTTCCAGCCGCTCAACCGCGTCGCGCGGATCTCGATCCAGGAATCCGCCGAGTATCTCTGCGACGACTGGGCGGCGCGGGCGACGGGCTCGGGACTCGCGGTCGCGAAGTCGCTCGTGAAGGTGGCCGAGTGGGTGCGCGGCACCGCCGCGCCGGTGCCGCTCGCGGGGATGGCGGAGCGTCCATCTCAGCTCGTCGGGCGGGTCCGCCGCCTGACCGAGCGTGGACGCCCGGTCGAGCGCCGGATGCGCTGGGCGCTTCCCGCAGCCGCCGCGATTCTCCTCGTCACCGCCTTCGCCGCGCCCGGTATCGCTACCGGCCGCCCTGCCGAGGAATCCGGGCAGGTTCCCGATCCACAGTCGAGCATCCTTCCCCAGGACGCCGACCCGGCGCCCGCTCCCGAAACGCAGGCGGACGCGGATTCCGAATCCGGCATCGAGTCGGCGGTGAGCGACGCTGTTTCGGATAAGCTGAAGATGAGCGTGCTGGTCGATCTCGGCGGGACGAAGGCCGAGAGCTCCTCGCTCGACACGCTCGGGCTCGCCGCGCTGATCGCGGCACTGCGCGACAGCGACGCCGGCGTGCGGCGGGCCGCTGCGCACTCGCTCGGCAACATCGAGAGCGCGCGCGCCGTGGAGCCGCTCGTCGCCGTGCTGCGCGATCCCGACGCCGAAGTCCGGCAGAACGCCGCCTGGGCGCTGGGCAACATCGAAGACCGGCGCGCCGTGGACGGGCTCATCGCCGCGCTCAAGGACGAGAGCCACGAGGTCCGCAACTCGGCCGCGTGGGCGCTGGGGAACATCGAGGACCCGCGCGCCGCCGACGCGCTGACCGCGGCACTCAAGGACGAGTCGGCGGAAGTGCGGAAGAGCGCCGCATGGGCGCTCGGCCAGCTCGAGCTCACCACCGCGCCCGCCGGCCTCATCGAGGCGATGAGGGACAGCGACGCCGAAGTGCGCGAGGCCGCCATCGACGCCGTGGCACAGACCGGCGACCAGCGCGCCGTCCCGAACCTCGCGGCGCTCATCGCAGACAACTCGCCCGACGTCCGCCACAGCGCCATCTCCGCGCTCTCGCAGATGCGCGGCGCCACGGCGATGCAGGCGCTCATCGATGCCATGAAATCCAGTGATCCGGAGGTCCGGCGCGAAGCGGCGGACGCTCTGGGCGACCGCGACTGAGGAAGGCGACCATGTCGAAATATCAGAAGGTGCTGGTGGCAGGCGTGCTGGTCGTCGGTGGCGGCGCGCTCTACGCGCAGTCGATCCAGGTTCGCGTGAACCCGAACATCAGGATCAACGCGAGCTCCTTCCGCACGAGTGACGATCGTCCGGGCCCCGACTCCGCGCAGGTCGCGACGATGTTCGCGGCGCTCGAGCGGAGCGACCCGGCCATCTGCGAGATGACGGTGGACATGCTCGGCAACTGGTGGGGCGGATCGAGCGAGCGCAGCGTCGGCCGGCTCTCGGACGTCAGGGACGACGGCGCGCTGCGCAACGCCTTCGGCGGCCGCGTCACCGATCCGGCGGCGATCCGCACGCTCTCGGCCTCGCTTTCCACCGACAACCCGTGCGTCCGCCGCGCCGCGGCGCGCGTGCTCGGCCACAGCCACTCGCCGGAGACGCTCGCGCCCCTTCGCAGCGCCTTCCGCTCCGGCAACTCGCGGCTGCGCGAGGCGGGCGCGATGGGACTCGGCATGGCCGAGGACCTCGAGTCGCACGACGCGCTCGCGGAGGCGCTGCGCGACGACGACCTCGCCGTGGCGCGCATGTCGGCGTGGGCGCTCGGCGAGATCGAGGATGGACGCTCGGTCGAGCCGCTCAGCCGCGCGCTCCGCTCGAACGACCGCGATCTCCGCCTCGCCGCGATCTGGGCGCTCGGGATGATCGAGGATGGCCGGGCAGTCGAGCCGCTCGTTCCGCTGCTGCGCGATGGCGACGCCACAGTCCGGCTCGCCGCCATCGACGCGCTCGGCGAGATCGAGGATGAGCGCGCCGTGGATGGCCTCGTGAACGTGCTGAAGGCGAACGACACCGCCACGCGGCTCGCGGCCGTCCGCGCCCTCGGCCAGATCGAGAGCGTGAACTCGGTTTCCGGCCTCATGCCCCTTCTCGAGGACCGGAATGAAGAGCTCCGGTTCGAGACGGCGGAAGCACTCGGCCAGATCGAGGACGGGCGCGCGGTGGACGGATTGGCGCGTGCAGCGCGTGACGAAAGCCCGCGGGTGCGCCGCGCGGCCATCGAAGCGCTCGGCGAGATCGAGGACAACCGCGCCGGCAGCGCGATCGCCCAGGCGCTCTCGGATCGGGACGTCGAGGTGCGGCGGGCGGCGGTCGATGCCCTGTCGCAGATCGATCTCGAGTCGGCGCCGCGCCAGCTGCTCGATGCGCTCAAGGACCAGGA
>DASTUP010000195.1:0-16949 GCA_035759585.1 Gemmatimonadales bacterium
CGATCGAGGACCTGCGCAACGGCAGGATCATCATCGTGGCGGACGACGAGGATCGCGAGAACGAGGGTGACCTCGTCTGCGCGGCGGAGCTCGTCACGCCCGAGATGATCAACTTCATGACCGTCCATGGCCGGGGCCTCATCTGCCTCGCCCTCACGGGCGAGCGCTGCGATCAGCTCGGCCTGCCCCAGATGACCCAGCGGAACACCGAGGAGCTCGGCACCGCCTTTACGGTGAGCATCGACGCCGAGCGCCGCTTCGGGGTCTCGACCGGCATCTCGGCGAGCGATCGCGCCAAGACGATTCACGTGGCCATCAACAGCCAGACCGTGCCGTCCGATCTTCGCCGTCCCGGCCACATTTTCCCGCTCCGTGCGCGGCCGGGCGGGGTCCTGCAGCGCGTCGGCCAGACGGAAGCCAGCGTGGACCTTGCGCGGCTCGCGGGACTCAACCCCGCCGGCGTCATCTGCGAGATCCTCAATGCGGATGGCTCGATGGCCCGGCGTCCCGAGCTTTCGCTGCTGGCGCAGCAGCATGGACTCACGTTCATCACGGTCGCCCAGCTCGTCGCGTACCGGCTCACGAAGGAACAGCTGGTGCATCGCGTCGCCGAGGCGCGGCTTCCGACCGAGTTCGGCGAGTTCCGGATCATCGGCTACCGGAACGACGTGGATGGCGCCGAACACGTCGCCCTCGTGAGGGGCGAAGTGGCGGACCAGCCGAACATCATGGTCCGGATGCACTCGAAGTGCCTCACGGGAGACGTCTTTGCGTCGCAGCGGTGCGACTGCGGGTTCCAGTTGCATGCCGCCATGCGCTGCATCGCCGACGAAGGCCGCGGCGTGATCGTCTATCTCGATCAGGAAGGGCGCGGCATCGGACTCCTCAACAAGCTCCGCGCCTACGCCCTGCAGGACACCGGCGCCGATACGGTGCAGGCCAACCAGCATCTGGGGTTTGCGCCGGATCTCCGGAATTACGGCATCGGGGCTCAGATTCTGCGCGACCTCGGCCTCTCGTCGATCCGCGTGCTCACGAACAACCCGCGCAAGCTGGTGGGCCTCGAGGGCTACGGACTCGAGATCGTCGAGCGCCTGCCGCTCATCGCGAGCCCGACCGACGAAAACCGCGGCTACCTCGGCGCCAAGCGCGACAAGCTCGGCCACCTTCTCACCTTCTGAGCCCCGTGCCCGAACTCACCGGCCGCCTTCGCCCCTACGGGCGGGTGGGGATCATCGTCAGCCGCTACAACGAGCTCATCACCCGCCGCCTGCTCGATGGAGCGCGTGACGTCTGCAGGGAGGCGGGGGTGCCCGAGCCGCAGGTGGACGTGGTCTGGGTGTCGGGTGCCTTCGAGCTGCCCGCCGTCGCCTCCGCCTGCGCGGCAACCGGCCGGTACGCCTGCCTGGTCGCCCTTGGCGCGGTCATCCGCGGGGACACCCCGCATTTCGAGTACGTCGCCGCGGAAGCGGCGCGCGGACTCAACGCGGTTGCGGTGCGGCATGCGCTGCCGGTCGGCTTCGGCGTCCTCACCGTGGACTCGCTCGAGCAGGCAACCGAGCGCGCGGGCGGCAGCGCCGGCAACAAGGGACGCGAGGCGGCTGAAGCGGCCCTCCTCACGGCGGACATACTGCACCAGATCCGCGGCATGCATGCTTAGGACGGAAACGCGCGGCCGCGCCCGCGCACTGCAGCTGCTCTATGCGTGGGAGCTCACGGGCGAGCTGCCGATCCGGGAGATAGCGGGAGGCGTCGCGCGCCTCACCGGGCCGGAGCCGCTGGTCCTGGATTTCGCCGAAGCGCTCGCCGAGCGGGTCGTGTCGCGGGTGGGGGAGATCGATCGGATCGCCGCGGAGGCTTCGGACAACTGGCGCATGAGCCGGATCGCGGTGGTGGAGCGGAACATTCTCCGCATCGCAATCGAGGAACTGAGCGACGCATCGCTGCCGCCGCGTGTCGTCATCGACGAAGCCGTGAAGCTCGCGCACTGGTTCGGCGGGGTCCGGGCGCCCGGATTCGTCAACGGCGTGCTCGACCGAGTCGCCCGCTCGCTCGGCCGCCTGTGAGCGCGAAGGGCGGCGCGTGAAGATCCTGCTCGTCAACTGGCTCGACCGCGCAAATCCGCAGGGCGGCGGCGCCGAGATCCACGTCTTCGAGCTGTTCAGCCGCCTGGCCGCGTGGGGGCATTCGGTGCGGCTCGTGTGCTCCGGATGGAAAGGCGGCCCGCCGCGGGACGTGGTCGACGGAATCGACGTGACGCGGGTGAGCACGCGCTACGGGTTTGCGCTCGCCGGACGAGGGGCCGTTCGCCGGGCGCTCGACGAGGAGACGCCGGACATTCTGGTCGAGGACATCAACAAGGTGCCGCTCTTTACCGCAGGCCTCACCGACCGGCCGGTGTGCGCGATCGTTCCGCATCTCTTCGGCGGGACGGCGTTCAACGAGGCGCCCTGGCCAATGGCCGCAGCCGTCTGGCTCGCGGAGCGGCCGTTGCCTCGCGCCTATCGCCGCGCCGGGTTTCATGCGATCAGCGAAAGCACGCGGGACGATCTCGTGGCACGCGGCGTCCGCCGCGAATGCATCCGCGTCATTCATCCGGGAGTGGATGCCGGGCACTACACGCCCGATCCGCGGGTGCCCCGCGCCGACCCGCCGGCCTTTCTGTACATCGGCCGGCTGCGGCGGTACAAGGGGGTGGACATAGCCATCCGGGCGTTCGCGCGGGCCCGCGCGCAGCGGCCCGGCCTCAGGTTCGACATTGCCGGGAGCGGCGACACGCGGGCGGAGCTCGAGCGGCTCGTGGCCGAGCTCGGCCTCGGGGATGCGGTGACTTTCCATGGGTTCGTGACCGAGGCGCAGAAGCTGGATTTGTTGCGCTCCACCACGGCCAACATATTTCCTTCTCCGAAGGAAGGGTGGGGGATTACGGTGGTCGAGGCCGCTGCCTGCGGCACACCGTCGCTCGCATCGGACAGTCCGGGGCTCCAGGATTCGGTGCGGCACGGCGAAACCGGTTACCTCGTCCCGCACGGAGATGAAACTGCGCTGGCCGCGAGGATGCTCGAGCTGGCCGGCGACCGCGGCCTGGTGGGACGGCTCGGCGCCGCGGCCCGGCGGTATGCGGAAACCCTGACCTGGGACCATGCCGCCCGCGAGACGGAGCGGCACCTGCAGGACATCATCCACGGCTCGGCCTGCGGCTGAGCAGGAGGCATCGCATGGAGACGATCATCACGGCCCGTCACTGCGAGATTTCCGACGCGCTGCGCGAGCGCGCGAGCACCATCGTCGAGCGCCTCGAAGCGCTGGCGCCGCGCGAAGTGGCCGCGACCGTCGTGTTCGACATGGAAGGCGCGGCGGCCACCGCCGAAGTGCGGCTCCACGTCGCGAATGGCGACCTTCTCGTCGGGAGCGGCAACGGCCCCGATCACCGGACCGCGCTCGACCGCGCGGAGGAGCGGGTGAAGCGGCAGGTCACGCGCGCTTCGGGCCGCTACAAGACGGCGCGACACCTTCCTGCGGACGCGTCACAGGGCTGATGCTTCGTCTCCGTGATTTCCTGGCCCGGCGCGGCAATCCGCTCCAGCTCGAGACCCTGACCGGGGAGCTCGGGCTGGACCGGCCGCTCCCCGATTCGGAGATCGCCAGTCCCGGTCTCGCGCTCGCCGGGTTCACCGACCGGTTCGCGCCCGACCGGCTGCACGTGTTCGGCGAGACCGAGATCACCTATCTCGGCACCCTCTCGCCGGCCGACCGCCGCCGGACGCTCGAGGCGTTCTTCGGCTTCGAGCTCCCCTGCATCTTCGTGACCAAGGGACAGGAAGTGCCGGCCGAGATGCTGGAGCTGGCGGGTGCGCGCGGGGTTCCGGTGCTCCGCTCGCGCCTCAAGACCGCCGAGTTCTATCGCTCGATCAAGCCGATCATCGAGGACGCATTCGCCCCGCGCACGACGCTCCACGGCTCGCTCGCGGACGTGTACGGGGTCGGCCTCCTCTTCATCGGCCGCTCGGGAATCGGCAAGAGCGAGTGCGTGCTCGACCTCGTCGAGCGCGGCCATCGCCTCGTGGCGGACGACGTCGTGCAGGTGACGCGCCGCCGCTCCGACGTGCTGATCGGCCAGGGGCACGAGCTTGCCGGGCATCACATGGAGATCCGCGGCATCGGCCTCGTGGACATTCCCGCGCTCTTCGGCGTGCGGTCAGTGCGGCAGCAGAAGCGCATCGAGGTGGTCGTGCAGCTCGAGGACTGGGAAACCGCGAAGGACGCCGACCGCACCGGTCTCACGCGACAGGAGACCGACATCCTCGGCGTGAGCGTGCCGCGAGTGATCGTCGCGCTCAATCCCGGCAAGAACATCACGGTCATATCCGAAGTGGTCGCGATGATGCACCTTCTCCGCTACTCCGGGGTGGACGTGGCGGCTGCCTTCAACGAGCGGCTCATCAAGCGGATGAAGGAGCAGCGCGGCCTCCGGGAGTACCTGCAGAACGATTATGAATGAACTCAGGGGGGTCGTCGTGGCCCACAGCGGCCTCGCCAAGGCGCTGGTCGAGGCCGCCGAGGAAATCAGCGGGCTGCGCGGCGTGCTCGTGCCCGTCTCGAACACCGGATGTGATCGCGGCGCCCTGGAGGAGCGCGTCACGGCGGCCGTCGGAACGGAGCCGGCGGTGGTCTTCGTGGACCTCGCGGCCGGGTCGTGCCTGCTCGCCGTGCTCCGGCGCCTCCGGGACCGCGAGGACGTGCGGATCGTGACCGGCGTCAATCTCGCGATGCTCGTCGATTTTCTCTTTCACCGCACGCTTCCCCCCGCGGAGGCAGCAGCGCACGCCGCCAGCAGCGGCGGCAGCGCGATCAAGGTTCCCTGATGCCGCTGCTGCTCTCCCGGGTGGACGACCGCCTGATCCATGGCCAGGTCGTGCTCGGGTGGGGGCGGCCGCTGGGCCTCGAACGCATCGTCCTCGTCGACGACGACGTGGCGGGCAACGACTGGGAACAGGAGCTCTACCGGATGGCGGTGCCGGCGGGGATCGAGGTCGTCTTCGCTTCGGTGGCGGGCGCCGCCAGCCAGCTCGGCGCCTGGCAGAGTGATCGGCGGCGGACGGCACTGCTCACCGGCACCATCGAGGCCATGGCATCCCTCCACGATGCGGATCCCGACGCCATGCACCGCATCAATCTCGGCGGCGTCCATCACCAGCCCGGGCGCACCGAGCGGCTTCCGTATCTCTACCTGAGTGACGCCGAGCTGGCGTTCCTCAGACGGCTTGCCGCCGACGGCGCGGACATCGTCGCACAGGACGTTCCGACGGCGCCGCGGGTCGGACTGGACGCGCTGCGATGAGCCTCGAGCCGGGAACGTGGCTGCTCCTCCTCCTCTGGGGCGTCGTGGTCGGTGTCGATCTCGTGAGCGTCCCTCAGGCGCTGCTCGCACGGCCGATCGTCGTAGGGTCCGTTTCCGGACTGATCCTGGGAGACATCGAAGCGGGACTGCGCGTCGGCGTGCTGCTCGAGCTTTTCGCACTCGACGTGCTGCCGGTCGGCGCGTCGTGGTATCCCGACTACGGGCCGGCCACCGTCGGCGCCGCGGCCTACGCATCGGCCGTGCCGGGCTGGGAGGCGTCACTCGGCGTCGCCTGTGCGATCGGCCTCGCGGTGGGACTCGCCGGCGGGGCGAGCCTCCAGTGGTTGCGGCATCGCGTCGCCCGGGACCTCCACGCTCATGGCGACGAGCTGGCTGCGGGAAGGAGCGCGGCGATCCGCGCGCTCCAGTATCGTTCGATCTCCCGCGATGCGCTGCGCAGCGCCGCCCTCACGCTTCTCGCACTCGGTCTCGCGGCGGCGGCGGCGCAATGGCTCTCGCTCGACCCACGCACGGAGAACACGCTGACGCTGGTGGCGATCGGGTGCGGGCTCGCCGCGGTGATCGGCGGCGCGCTCCGGAGCGCGGGACGCGGCGCGCGCATGCGGTGGTTCGTCGCCGGTGCGGCCGGGACGGCCCTTCTCCTGGGAGTCGCGTGAAGGGCCGGCGCGCGGCGCTCCGGCGGCTCTACGCGGTGCAGGGCGCGTGGAACTACGAGCGCATGCTCGGCATCGGCATGGGGCACGCCGCCGAGCCGCTGCTCGATGATCTCGGCCGGAGCGATCCCGAGCGGCACCGGGAGGCCGTGGTCCGGTCCGCGGAGTTCTTCAACTCGCACCCGTACCTCGCGGGCCTGGCCCTCGGCGCCGCGGTGCGCGGCGAATACGACCGCGTGCCGGGCGCGCAGATCTCGCGCCTGCGCACGGCGTTGTGCAGCCCGCTCGGCGCGCTCGGCGATCAGCTCTTCTGGGCGGGCGCCGTTCCGGCCACGGTGGCCGCCGCCGTAGCGGCAGTCACGCTTGGCGCCGGGCCGTGGTCCGTGGTGGTGCTGCTCATTGCGTTCAATCTCTTCCGCGCATGGGTTGCCGCGTGGGCGCTTCGGACGGGACTGGAATCAGGGACCGCGGTCGGCGCGGCCATCCGGCAGTCGTGGCTTCCGCGCGCCGCGCACCTGGCGGGCATCGGGGCCGGGCTCGCCATCGGCATCGCCGTTCCACTCGTGGCCGACTGGTTCCTCTCGCCGTTCCAGCGCGGCGGGATCATCGGGGCGCTCGCCCTCGCCGCGGGGGGTGTGATCACGGCGCGGCTCGCAGGACCGATGTATGCGGCGCCACGGTTCGCGCTCTGTGCTCTCGCGGCCGCGCTGGTCTTCCGGCTGGTGATCCGGTGAGCGAGCGCGAGGTGCTGATCGTCAACCCGCTTGGCCTGCATGCGCGGCCGGCCGCCCAGATCGTGCGCGCTGCCACCGAGTTCGCCTCGGACATCCGGCTCGAGAAGGATGGCATGGAAGTGAATGGAAAGAGCATCATGGGCGTGATGATGCTGGCGGCCGAATGCGGCAGCACCCTCCGCATCCGGGCGACGGGCGCCGACGAGGACGCGGCGCTCGACGCGCTCTGCCGACTCGTGGCGGACGGATTCGGCGAATCATGACCGAATCGCGCCTGCTCCGCGGCATCGGCGTCTCGCCCGGCATGGCGTGGGCGCCCGCGCTCGTCATCCGCCTCGATTTTCCCGACGTGCCGGACCGCACCGTCGAGGAGCACGACGTCGAGGGCGAGGTGGAGCGCCTCCATGCGGCGGTGCGGTTCGTGGCCGGCAACCTGAACGTTCTCCGGGAACGGGTCCTGGAGCGCGCGGGCGTGGAGGAGTCGCGGATCTTCGACGCGCAGATCATGATGGCGCAGGATCCCGACTTCCTCGCCGGGGTGGAGCAGCTGATCCGGAAGAACCGGTTCGCCGCGGAGACGGCGTACGAGTTCAAGGCGCTCGAGCTGCGCCAGATGTTCTCGGGCTCGGGGAGCATGCAGCTGCGCGAGCGCCTCGCCGACCTGAACGCGATCCAGATGCGCATGATCTACCGGCTCCTCGGAAAGAAGGACGAGGATCCGTGGGCCATCGCCCCGGACGAGCACGCCATCGTCGTCGCGCACGAGCTCTCGCCCGGGCTCACCGTGCAGCTGGATCGTGAGCACGTCGTCGGGCTCCTGAGCGAGGAAGGGACGCGCACGGCACACGCCGCCATCCTGGCCCACTCGCTCGGTATTCCAGCGGTCATGGGAGTAGCCGGCGCCCTCGAGCGCGTGCGGAACGGCACGATGATCCTGCTCGACGGCCAGAGCGGCAACGTCCTGCTCGATCCCACGCCGGAGGAGCTGGAGGCCGCCAAGACGCGGGTGAGCCGGCGGCAGCGATTCGAGATGCAGCTCGAATCGGTGGTGGACAAGCCGGCCGTCACGCCCGATCGCGTCTCCATTGCCCTGATGGGGAATGTCGATCTCCCCGACGAGATCGACACCGCGGTCCGCTTCGGTGCGGAGGGCGTCGGGCTCCTGCGCACGGAATTTCTCCTCAACGGCCGCACGGCGATGCCGACCGAGGATGAGCAGGCCGACTACTTCCGCCGCGTGGCGAGCGCGTTTCCGCATCATACGGTCATCATCCGCAGCTACGACCTCGGCGGCGACAAATTCCCCGCCTCGTTCAGCCCGCCGCCCGAGCCGAACCCGTTCCTCGGCTGGCGCTCGATCCGCGTCTGCCTCGACCATCCCGAATTCTTCCGCGACCAGCTGCGGGCCATCCTCCGGGCGGCGTACGGGCGCGACGTCAAGCTCATGCTGCCGCTCATCACCTCGGTGGACGAGGTGCTGCGGGTGCGCGAGATGCTCGGGGAGGAATCGGCGCTGCTCGCGCGCGCCGGCGTCCGGGCGGCCGCGACCGTGCCGGTCGGCGTGATGATCGAAACCCCTGCTGCCGTCGTCATCGCGGACCGGCTCGCCGAAGTCAGCGATTTCTTCAGTGTGGGGACGAACGATCTCACGCAGTACACGCTCGCGGTGGACCGTGGCAATGCCCGCCTCGCCGACCGCTTCCTGCCGCATCATCCGTCGATGGTGCGCCAGCTGCGGGATATTCTCGCCGCCGGGACGAGTGCCGGGCTCCCGGTGAGCGTCTGCGGCGAGATGGCGTCCGAGCCGCTGGATGCGCTCCTGCTTCTGGGCCTCGGATACCGGCGGCTCAGCGTGGCGCCTCCCGCGCTGCCGACCATCAAGTGGCTCGTCCGCGCCGTGCCGGTGTCCGAGGCGGCGGCGGCGGCATCCGACGCGCTCGGGGCACCGCATCCTGCAGGCGTGCTGGACGTCATGCGCGAGCTGGCCGGTCGCCACGCCGATCTGCGCCTGCTCGACCCCGAGGGGAACGTTGCTCGCCCGCTGATGGGCCGCTAGCTTGCTCGTCGTCGCGCCCTGAGGCGCACCTCCTCAACCCGATCAGAGAAACCGCGAACCATGGCAGCAGCGAAGCGGCACGTGTTCACCTCCGAGTCGGTCACCGAGGGACACCCCGACAAAGTCGCCGACCAGATCTCCGATGCGGTGCTCGACGCGATCCTCGCGCAGGACCAGCATGGCCGCGTCGCGTGCGAGACGCTCGTCACGACCGGCATGGCGGTGGTCGCCGGCGAGATCACGACGAGCGCGTACGTGCACCTTCCCGACCTCGTGCGCCAGACGGTGGAGCGGATCGGCTACACCGACGCGGAGTTCGGCTTCGACGCGGGCTCGTGCGCGGTGCTCTCGGCGATCGACCGGCAGTCCCCCGATATCGCGATGGGCGTGGACGTGGACGGGGGCAGGGAACAGGGCGCCGGCGACCAGGGCATGATGTTCGGCTACGCGACGCGCGAGACGCGCGAGCGGATGCCGCTGCCGATCCTGCTCGCGCACCGCATCACGGAGCGCCTCGCCGCGGTCCGGAAGGGCACGCATGGCGGGCGCGCCGTCGAGTGGCTCCGGCCGGACGGAAAGAGCCAGGTCTCGGTCGAATACGAGGGAGATCGGCCCGTCGCCGTGAAGACCGTCGTCGTCTCCACGCAGCACGCGGAGCGCTTCGGGCGGCGCCAGCTGAGCAACGGCACGATCCGGCAGACGGTCATCGAGGAGGTCATCCGGCCGGTGCTGGAGACGGCAGGTATCGAGGCGGCCCGCGTCAAGTTCCTCATCAATCCGACCGGCCGCTTCGTCATCGGCGGGCCGCACGGCGACGCGGGCCTCACCGGCCGGAAGATCATCGTGGATACCTACGGCGGGATGGCGCGCCACGGCGGCGGGGCGTTCAGCGGCAAGGATCCGTCGAAGGTCGATCGCTCGGCGGCGTACGCCATGCGCTGGGTGGCCAAGAACATCGTGGAGGCGAAGCTCGCGCGCCGCTGCGAAGTGCAGGTGGCGTATGCCATCGGTGTCGCGCAGCCGGTGTCGGTCATGGTGGACACGTACGGCACGGGCACGGTGCCCGATGCGCGGCTCGAGCGCGCCGTGCGCGAGGTCTTCGACCTGACGCCGGCCGGCATCGTGCGGGCGCTCAGGCTCAAGCGGCCGATCTATACCCCGACCGCGGCGTACGGGCACTTCGGCCGGAAGCCGGTGACGGCAAAGTTCGACGGCCGCAAGCACGATTTCTTCACCTGGGAAGAAACCAACAAGGTCAACGCACTGCTTGCCGCAGTGAAGTAGGTCGCATGAAGGAAGTTACGGTGGCACATCTCGGCGTCGACCGGACCACCAACAGTCCGGTCGTCATCCTTCGGGAGAAGGATGGCCACCGGGTGCTGCCGATCTGGATCGGCCCCGCCGAGGCGAGCGCCATCGCCATGGAGCTGCAGGGGGTCAAGGCGCAGCGACCGCTGACCCACGACCTCCTCAAGCAGGTGATCATCGGCCTCGGAGGCGACCTCCGCCGCGTCGTGATCAGCAGCGTCAAGGAAAACACCTACTTCGCGGAGCTGCTCATTCGCCGCGATGATCATGTGTTCCAGGTGGACGCGCGGCCGAGCGACAGCATCGCGCTCGCGCTGCGGCTCGACGCGCCCATCTTCACCAGCGACGGGCTCCTCGACGAAGGCGGCGAGGAGAGCGACGAAGCGCCGACCGAGCCGTCCATCGATGTCGAGAAGCTCAAGCAGTACCTGGAGAAGCTCGATCCGCAGGATTTCGGCAAGTTCAATCCCTGATCGCCCGCTGGTCACGCTCGCGGGCGCCGTGCTGGCGCTGCTCGCCGCCGGCCCGCTCGCGGCACAGCAGACCCCGCTCGTCGCTGCGGGCCGCGTCGTGCGCATCACCGCTACGGATACCCTTCCGGCGGCGGGCGCCGACCTCGTGCTGCACCGCATCGGGCGCGACCGGCAGGGGCCGATCGATTCCCTCCGCGCCGACGCCGCGGGCCGCTTCCGTTTCCGCTTCGCCGCCGACACGAACGCGCTCTACCTCCTCACCAGCCGGCACCACGGCGTGCAGTACTTCTCCGAGCCGATCCACACGAACCCCGACCGGCCCGATACGTCGCTCGTGCTGGCCGTGCACGACACGTCGTCCCGCCAACCGGTCAGCCTCGCCGCGCGAAACATCGTCGTGAGCGCGCCGGCGCCCGACGGCACCCGCAACGTGGTCGAGCTGCTCGCCCTGCGGAACGACGGGCCCCTCACGCGCGTTCCGGCGGACAGCGCCGAAGCCGCCTGGATGTGGCGCATTCCGGACGGGGTGGCCGGGTTCGCGGCGGACGAGGGAGAGCTGTCCGCCGGCGCGATCGATCTGCACGGTGATTCGGTGCTCGTGCTCGCGGCGCTGCCACCGGGCCTGCGCGAGATCACGGTCGAGTACCTGCTGCCCGCCCGGCGCGCCGAGGCGCGCTTCCCGTTCGATGCCGGCGCAGACGCGGTGAATCTCCTGGTCGAGGAAGCGGACGCCACGCTCGGGCTTCCGCCCGGGCTCGAGCCCGATTCGGCGACCGTCATCGAGGAACGCCGCTTTCGCCGTTGGGCGGGAACGGTTCCCGCCGGCGAGGCGATCGCGGTCTCGCTGCCCGTTCCCGGAAGATGGGGCAGGCGGATGCTGATCGCGCTGATCGCGCTCGTCGCCCTCGCGCTGATCGCGGGCGCGGTGACGGCCTTCCGCGCGGGGAAGGCCCATTCCCGGGCGGAACACGCCGCCGATCCGGATGGGCTGATCGATGCGATCGCGCGGCTCGATGCGTCGCAGGCGGCGGATGCGCCGCACGATCCGGCCGCCGAGCAGCGCTACGCCGATGAGCGCGCCGCGCTCAAGGCGCAGCTCGAGCGCGCTCTTGCGCGGCGGAGCGGGCAGGTCTAGACTAGCCCCAGACAACGAACGACCAGCGAACGCGGATGCTCGGAAGCCGGTGCGAATCCGGCGCGGCCCCGCCACTGTAACGGGCAGCACGCTCCATCCCGAATGCCACTGCCGGCAATTGCCGGCGGGAAGGCGGATGGAGGCCCGAAGCCAGGAGACCTCTCCGTTCGCACCACCTGAAGAACCCTCGGGGGAGGGTTGGGTGGGGCGAGATACCACGCGCCCTGTTCCGCCGGCCCCGGGACAGGGCGCCTTGTCATTCTCGATCCGCCAGCTGCTTCGCCTCGTTCCGATTCTCTCGCTCCTCGCGTGCGGGGAAGATCGCGCTCAGCCCGTCACCGCGGGCCGCGATGCCACGGCGCTCGTCGTCGTGGACGACGCCGGCGACACCGTCCGGCTGGCCGGTCCCGCGCGCCGCATCGTTTCACTCATCCCCGCCACCACCGAACTGCTCTTTGCGATCGGCGCCGGCGATCGCGTCGTCGGCCGCACGCACTGGTGCGACTACCCCGAGGCCGCCGGGCGCATTCCCGATCTCGGCGACGGCATGAACCCGAACCTCGAGGCCGTCGTCGCCGCGCGGCCCGACCTCGTCGTGCTCTACCACTCCGGGCAGAACGACGCCGCCGCGGCGCGCCTCCGCGGCCTCGGAATCCCGGCGATCCAGGTGCGGAGCGACCTCCTTGCCGACGTGCCCCGCCTTGCGCAGCTCTTCGGCGCCCTGACGGGGCGCGCCGGCGCGGCGGATTCACTGCGGCGCTCCTTCGATCGTGACCTCGAGGCGGCGACCGAAGCAGCCCCTGCCGATCCGCCGTCGGTCTTCCTGCTCGTATGGGATGAGCCGCCGATGACGGTCGGCCGGGGCAGCTATCTCAGCGAGCTCATCGAGCGCGCGGGTGGCATCAATGCCTACGCCGACCTGCCGACCTCCTCCGGCCAGATCAGCGTCGAGTCCGCCGCCGCGCGGGATCCCGACGTCATTCTCACGCTGAGCGAGACGATTCCCGCCTTTGCACTCCGCCCCGAGTGGCAGGTGGTGGAAGCGGTGCGTGAGCGCCGCTTCGTGCGCATCGCCGGCTCCGAGTTCAGCCGCCCGGGCCCGCGTTCCCCGGGGGCGATACGGCAGCTGGCAGCGGCGCTCGCGGGTGCGGCGCCGTGACCATGTGGCGCGCGGGCGCGGTCGTCGTCGCCCTGCTGGCGACGCTCACGATCGGCATTGCCGTCGGCTCCTCGCCACTCGGTATCGGCGCGGTCTGGGACGGTCTGCTTCGCGCCGACGCGCCGGCCAGCGTGATCGTGCGCGAGCTCCGCGTGCCGCGCGTCCTGCTCGCCTTTCTCGTCGGCGGCGGGCTCGGGCTCACCGGTGCGGCGCTGCAGGCCCTGGTGCGCAATCCGCTCGCCGATCCGTACCTCCTCGGCCTGTCCGGCGGCGCGGGCCTTGGCGCCGTGCTCGCGATTGCGGCGCGCACGGGATCGACATGGGCGGTGCCGGTTTCCGCCTTTGCGGGCGCGATGGGTGCCGTGGCACTGGTGTACCGCCTGAGCGTGGTGGGGGGGAAGCGACTCGATCCGCGGGTGCTGCTGCTCGCAGGCGTCGTCGTCGGCGCGTTCGCCGCCGCGGTCATGAGTGCGATCATCGTCCTGTCCGATGCACCGCAGCTCCGGAACGCCTTCCTCTGGCTCCTCGGCGGCTTCTCCGCGGCGTCCTGGGATTCGCTCCGACTCTTTGCGGCATATGCCGTCATCCCGCTCGCGGTGCTGCTCCTCAGTGCGCGCGGCCTCGACCTGCTCGCGCTCGGCGAGGAGACTGCACAGCACCTCGGCGCCGACGTCGAGCGGGTGCGCCGGCGCGTCTATGTCGCGGCGTCCCTCCTTACGGCCGCGAGCGTCGCCACGTGCGGGATCATCGGGTTCGTGGGACTCGTCGTGCCGCATGCGGTCCGGCGCATCTGGTCGCCGCTCCATCGCGTGCTCATGCCGGGCGCCTTCCTCGCCGGGGGCACCTTCCTCGTGCTTGCCGACGCGGTGGCGCGAAGCGTTCTCCGGCCGATCGAACTGCCGGTGGGCGTCGTCACGGCGCTCGTCGGCGTGCCGCTGTTCGCGCTGCTGCTGCGGCGGAGCATCGCATGACCGTCGCCCGAGCGATGCTGCAGCTCGACGAAGCGACCGTGCGCTATGCCGGATCGTCGGTGCCGGCCCTGAGCCAGGTCTCCCTCGATGTCGGAGTGGGCGAGCTCGTGGCCGTGACGGGGCCGAATGGAAGCGGGAAGACCACGCTGCTCCGCGCCCTGCTCGGGCTCGTGCCACTGGGGGCGGGAACTGCATCGGTACTGGGGAAGCGGGTGGAAGCATGGACGCGGCCGGAGCTCGCGCGGGTGGTCGGCGTCGTGACGCAGCGGGAGGAGACGGTGTTTCCTCTGCGGGTCGAGGAAACGGTGCTGCTCGGGCGGTATGCGCGCCTGGGCCCGCTCTCGCCGATCGGGGACGCGGATCGCCGCGCCGTCTCCGCGGCCCTCGACCGCTGCGACGCCGCCCACCTCGCCGCGCGCCGCGTGGATGAACTGTCGGGCGGCGAATGGCAGCGTGTGCGCGTCGCGCGCGCGCTCGCGCAGGAGCCGCGCGCACTCGTCCTCGACGAGCCGACCGCCTCGCTCGACGTCCGGCACGCGATGGAGGTCTTCGAGCTCGTCGCGGAGCTCGCCGCCGGCGGCCTGGCGGCACTGCTGGTTACCCACGAGCTCAATCTCGCGGCCCGGTTTGCGAGCCGGATCCTTCTCCTCGACGAGGGGCGCCCGGCAGCGCTGGGCACGCCCCGGGACGTGCTCGAGCGGGAACGCCTTTCCCGGGTGTTTCGCTGGCCCCTCGACGTATCGCTGTTCGGCGACGGCTCACCCCAGGTGACGCCGCTCCGCAGCGCTGCCGAATCCGGGCGCCGGGCTGCGCATCGGTTTCCACTTCCATCCGAGCCACGGATCGAGCCATGAAAAAGCACGCATTCCGCGCCCTTGTCTTCGTCGCTGCCATTGCGCCCGCTGCGGCTGCGCGTGCGCAGGCGCCGGCCGATACGGCCGAGCTCGCCGACCTCGTCGTCACCGGCACGCCGGTGCCGACGCGAGCTGGCGCAATCGCGGCTGCCGTCACCGTGCTGCACGCCGACGAGCTCCGGGCGCGCGGCATCCGCTTCGTCTCGGACGCGCTGCGCGAGGTCCCGGGCTTCTACGTGCTGAGCGGTGGATCGTTCGGCGCCGCAACGTCGCTCTTTGCCCGCGGCGGCGAGAGCAACTACGTCAAGGTGCTGATCGACGGGGTGGCGGTGAACCAGCCTGGGGGCGGCTTCGATTTCGCCACCCTCAGTCTCGACAATGTCGAGCGCATCGAGGTGGTGCGCGGACCCGCAAGCGTAGTGCACGGCTCCGATGCCGTCGGTGGCGTGGTCCACGTGATCTCCCGTACCGGCCGAGGCCGGCCCCGGATAGCCGCGGCGGCGCGGGCCGGAACCTTCGGCGCTTTCGGCGTCGAGGGGTCGGCCTCCGGGGGGACCGATCGGGCCGGCTGGTCGGGCGGATTCGGGCGATTTTCGACCGATGGGATCTACGCGTTCAACAACCGGTTCGAAGCCTCGAGCGGCGGGGCCCGGCTCCGATTCACGCCGGATGCGCTGACCGCGCTTTCGCTCGCGGGCCGGTACAGCTGGAACAGCTACGCCTTTCCCACCGACGGGTCAGGCGCGCTCGCCGACAGCAACCAGTACTCGACGGGGCACACCTTCGTGATCTCCGCAACCGGGGAGCGCCGCCTCTCGGACCTGGTCGATGTGGCGGCGACGCTCGGCGCCGTGGAGACACGGTACGAGTTTGCGGACGCGATGGACTTTCCGGGAGACACCTCGGGATTCGGGTTCGAATCAGGGCGGCGCACGGACGTCGGCCGGCGCACCGCCGATCTGCGCGTGCATTACCGCCCGATGGCGTATCTCGTCCTGACGGGAGGCGGCCAGCTGGAGCGGCTGGCCGAGCGCCAGGAGGGGTGGTCGACGTCGAACTTCGGTGGCGGCGCATTCACCGACGAGCAGCCGCCGTTCGACACCCTGCGCACCAACCGGGCGGTCTACGGCCAGGCCACCGCCGACCTCCCGTCCGGGCTCGCGCTGAACGCCGGGATCCGGCACGATGACGACGAGGCCTTCGGCGGCTTCACGACGGTCCGGGGCGGCCTTGCGTATTCGATCGGCCGCGGAACGCGGATACGCGCGTCGGCGGGGACGGCGTTCAAGACTCCGAGCTTCTCGGAGAGCTTCGCGGATTCTCCGTTCGAGCGAGGAGACCGGGCGCTTCGGCCCGAGCGGACGCGGAGCTGGGAGGTCGGGGCGGAGCAGGTTCTCGCCGACGGCGTCGTCTCCCTCTCAGCCGCCTGGTTCGACCAGCGGTTTCGCGACTTCATCCAGTACGTCGCCTCCGATCCCCCGGAGCCGACGTACTTCAACCTCGGCGCTGCAACGGCTCGCGGCCTCGAGCTCTCGATCGCCGTACGACCCGTCGAGGCCCTGACGCTGACCGGCGAGTACACGCGCCTGCTGACCGAGGTGACGGACGGCGGGAACGCCGGCTCGCTCGAGTTCCTCGACGGCGGCCGGCTGCTCCGGCGCCCGAGGGACGCCGTGCGGCTCGGAGCGGGATACCAGGTCGGCGGGATCACCCACTTCTCCCTCGCGGCGAACGTCGTCGGCAGCCGCGACGATATCGATTTCTCGGTGTTCGAGCGCGTCCGACTGGATGGCTACTGGACGTTGGATGCGAGCGCAGAAGTGCACGTGCTGCGCGCCCGCGGCGCGCGGCTCGCGCTCACGGCCCGGCTCGAGAATGCGCTGGACGAGGCGTATGAGACCGTCGTCGGTTTCCCCGCCCGTGGCCGCACGCTGTACGTCGGGGTGCGCGCCGGGCCATAGCTTCACCCTTCCGGCGCGGGCATCTTTCGGCATGCCCCTCGTCAGCACGCCGGCCGTCGTCCTGGCCACGCACCGATACAGCGAGACGTCGAAGATCGTGCGTCTCGCGACGCGCGGGCATGGGGTGCAGAGCGTCATCGCAAAGGGCGCGCTCCGCCCCCGCAGCCGCTTCGGCGCGTCGCTGCAGCTGCTGAGTGAAGGGGTGGCCCATCTCGTGATGCACGAGGGGCGGGACCTGCACACGCTGACCGGCTTCGATGTCGGCCGCGTGCCGATCGGGCTG
>DASTUP010000196.1:0-7713 GCA_035759585.1 Gemmatimonadales bacterium
GTCAGCTTCACCAGTGTGAAGTCCCTGCCATCCCGCAGCGCGCCGGCGAGCGCATCGACGCCAAGGCGCTCGTCGAGGAGATGGACCGGTCGCCCGCTCACGAGTGGGGCGATGAGACTCGTGACCGTGAGATCGAAGGCCACCGGCGAGTGGACGGGTGAACCGGCGCCGTCGGTCGCGCCGTAGAAGCGGCTCGCCCACCAGAGATAGTTGACCACAGCCCGATGGTGAACGAGCACTCCCTTCGGTGCCCCGGTGGAGCCGGAGGTGTATATGACATAGGCGAGACTCTCGGGATCGGCGGGCAATCCCGGCGCGCGCGCCGGCTCGCGCAGCGAGGGGGGCTCGTCGAGACAGAGCACCGTGCATCCGCAGGACGCGAGATCATCGCGAAGCTCAGCCGTGGTGAGCACCACCCGCACGCCCGCGTCCTCGACCATGAACTGCGTCCGCGCCGGGGGAAGCGAGAGGTCGAGCGGCAGGTACGCTCCGCCGGCCTTGAGCACGGCGAGCAGGCCGACGACGAGCTCCGGTGAACGCCCCGTCCGGAGGCCGACGATCGCGTCCCGGCCGATGCCGTGCGAGCGCAGCGCACGCGCCCACGCATCGGCTCGCGCGTTCAGCTCCGCATACGTGAGCCGCGATGCGCCTGCGATGACTGCAGGTTCGCCGGGAATGGACTGCGCGCACTGTTCGAAGAGCGCGTGGACCGTGAGGTCCTTCGGGTACGGCTCTGCCGTCGCATTCCATTCGGAGACGAGGCGCACGTGCTCCGATTCGGGAACGATCGGGGCGCCGCCCAGCGGGAGCGACGGATCCATCGAAACGGCGGTGAGGAAGGTCTCGAGTTGCGCGCCGAAGCGCGCAGCGTCTTCGGCTGAGACGAGGCCGGTATCGCTGCGCAGCTCCGCACTGCGCCCATCTGCGGTGATATCGAGGAAGAGCTCGGCTCCTGTGGCCACATCGTCCGGTGCGGGATCGAGTCGAACGACGACGGGGAGTGCGGCCGGTCGGCTCATGAGCTCCGGATGGCGCGCCCGGAGGTCACGCGCAAAGGTCCCGCGGGCCTGCGCGTCTGCCAGGTGCTTGCCGGTGGCGGCGGCGTGGTCGGCGAACGAAAGCTCGCGGCGGGTGTCGAGCGTCACCGGGACGCGCGTGGCGAAGAGCTGGCCGAGCTCGGCGTTCTCCGGACGGAGGCCTGGATGCTCGAAGGCGAGATGCACCGGCACCTCGAGCGTGAGCCGCGAGAGCAGCGCTGCGAAGGCTGCCGCCACCGCGGCAATCCGCTCGCCGGCACGCTCGGCAGGACGCCCAGGGCAGGCCGGGATCGAGAGCCGCACACGATGAAACGCGCCGGTTGAAGTGCCGGTGGCTTTCCGGTAGGGCAGCTCGAGTGGTCGCACGCGGCGGAGCGCGCGGAGCCAGTGACTCTCGTATGCGGCGAGTTCATGGTTGCGAGCAGTGATTCCGGCGCGTATCTCTGGCGCCGTGTCGCCGAGCGGCGCGCCGACGGCGAGACGCTCCCGCGCGATGACATCGGCCAGGTCGAGCGGCGTGCCGTCGAGCGCCGCGAGCGATTCGATGACCACCTCCCGGTCCTGCGCCGCGACCGCTATCCCCGATGCATCGATCCCGGAGACGGTCCCGGGGCTCGCCGGCGCCGGGCGATCCGTCCGGCGGACCCGACCGCAGAGATAGATGGTCGAGCCGCAACGCACCTTCGCTCGTCCCAGGGGGTTCGGGTACGCGACGCCGAAATCGAGAGCCCGCACCAGCGCCGACACCGCGCTTGCCGGGCGCGTCCAGTCGATCAGCCCCGCGGCAGGCGGGCGCTCGAGGTGCGCATAGCAGGTACGCTGAGCGAGGTCCTGCTCGCGGCCTTCCAGCCGACCGGCACCGATGTCCTCCGCGAGCTCGAGGAACGACTCGAGCGCCGCCTCATAGGACTTGGCATTGAGTGAAAGTGCCGTCTCGTCGGGATCGACCGATACGATCCGCTGCCTGTAGATCGGGCCGGCATCCACCAGCTCGACCACATTGTGCCAGGTGACCCCGTGCGTCGTCTCCTCGTTGAGGATTGCCCACGACGTCGAATGCATGCCGGCATACCGTGGCAGCGGGCCATCGTGGTAGTTGATTGCGCCGAGTGCCGGCGTTGCCAGGATGTCGGCGCCGAGTATTCGGGAGTTGACGATGCTGAGGAGGTAGTCGTACGGTGTGGCAGAGAGGGCGGAGAGGGCCTGGGCGAACGGAACCACCGCGATCCCGCGCTCGCGGGCCCATTCCGCTGCCAGGCCATGCGCGGTGATGAGCCCGCGCACCACCTGGCCACGTTCGACCAGTGCGTCTGCGCATCGGATGGCGAGGGTGGTCTCCCCGATGATCCAGAACGAACGTTGAAACGGCACGATCCAGGGTGTCTCGAATCGGGTGGGGCGCGGAAGGTAGTACTTGCGACGCGAACACTGCAACGCCTGCGCCGGATACCATCAGCGGGGCGTTGCGAGCTGCGGACTGCCGGAGCGGGGTGCACCGCGGTATTGCGAGATTCCGTGCCCTTCGCGAGGGGGAAACCCCTTCACATACAGGATCATGTGCGATCCGTAACTCGATATCGCATAGGCTGATACCGTCCAAGGCTCCGCTGCGGTCTCATTGGCGTCGATCTTGCTCGATCGGCCCATGTCCCTGCAGCCTTCTCTCCCATCGCCGTCCGCCGGCAGATCCGGCGGCGTGGAGCCACACCATGGCGAGACCCGTATTCGGAACGGCAGCCCTGCTGCTTGCGGCCGCTGCCGCAGCGCCGCTGGGCGCACAGGAAGCCCGCCCGCAGACGCACACCGTGAAGCCCGGCGACACCCTCTGGGATCTCTCGCGGCGCTATCTCAACGACCCGTTCCTCTGGCCCGAGATCTTCCGGCTCAACACGATGGTCGTCGAGGATCCGCACTGGATCTATCCGGGCGAAGTGCTTCGCCTCTCGGCCAGCGGTGAAGTGGTCTCGGTGCCGACCACCGACACTCCGCCGCCGACCGTCTCCGATACCGCGCAGGTTCCTTCCGGCCTGGCGCTCGGGCCGACGATGGCGGACACCGGGGCAGGGTGGCAGCGCTACTTCGCGGGCCGGAGCGGCCCGGCCCTGCTCGGAGCGGTTCCCCCGATGCAGTATCGCGCCCTCCGCGCCGGGGAGTTCCATTCGTCCGGCTTCCTGACCGAGGGCCGCGACCTGCCGTACGGCAAGCTGCTCGGCCGCGTCACGCCGTCGCAGGTATCGGCCGTTTCCGTGCGTGAGACCGCGACGCTCTACACCGACGTGCTCATCGAGGCGCCTCGGGGCACGTCCTACGAGACGGGCGATTCCCTCCTGGTCGTTCGCCTCGGTGCGCCGATGGGCGACCTCGGCCGCGCCGTGCTGCCGACCGGTCTGGTCCGGATCAAGGATGTCGCGGACGGGCGCATCGTCGGCTCGGTGATTGCCGTCTATGGAGAAATCGCGGACGGCCAGCGCGTTCTCCCTGCCGAATCATTCACCCCGTCGGGCGACGCTCGCGCCGTACCGGTGGCGGATGGCATTCAGGCGCGGGTCCTCGGCAGCGCGACGCCGCAGATCCTCAAGGGGCCTCAGGACGTGGTGTTCCTCGACAAGGGTCGCCAGGCCGGCGTGGCCGCAGGCGACATTTTCGAAGTACGCCGGTCCGAGACCCGCCGGGGCGATGGCGGAACGGAGGTTCCGGAGGTCATGGCGGTGCTGCAGGTCGTGCGGGTCGGCGAGCGCAGCGCAACCGCGCGCATCATCAACGTGATGCTCCCCGCGTTCGATGCGGGCGCCGAGTCACGCCAGATCGGGCGCCTCCCTTCGTAGCCAGCCAATCCCGTTGAAAGCGGCGCCCCGGTCTCCGGGGCGCCGCTTTCGTTTGCCCCTTCGCGGTTCCTTCACTGCGCATCCCTTCTATATTGCGAGCCGACCGGGCCCGCGGCCCCACCTGCCGGAACTACTTCGAGGAGCAAATCGGGGCCATGATCAGACGTGTGCTCGTCGCTGGTGGAGCGGGCTTCATCGGCTCGCATATCGCGGAGGCCTACCTCGCCGACGGGTGGGAAGTCGAGATCATCGACGATCTTTCGCGCGGCAAGGAGCGCAACATCCCGCCCGGCGCCTGCTTCGTTCGTGCCGACGTGCGCTCGCCGGACGCGCGCGCGCACATCGCGGGAGGGCGCTTCGACGTCGTCAACATCCAGGCCGCGCAGATCGACGTGCGGCATTCGGTCGAGCAGCCGGCCTATGATGCGGACATCAACCTCCTCGGGCTCATCAACCTGCTCGAGGGTGCGGGCGCGGGCGGGGTACGGCGCGTCGTATTCGCGAGCAGCGGTGGCGTCCTTTACGGCGAGGCCGAAACGGTCCCGACTCCGGAGACTGCACCGAAAATGCCGGTCTCCCCGTATGGCGTCAGCAAGCTCGCCGGCGAGCACTACCTCCGGGCCCTCGGCGCGCTGCGCGGCTTCGAGCCGGTCGCGATGCGCTATGCCAACGTCTTCGGCCCACGCCAGGACCCGAAATCCGAAGCCGGCGTGGTCTCGATCTTCGTCTCGCGCCTTCGCGCAGGCCAGTCCCTGACGATCTTCGGCGACGGGAAGCAGACGCGCGATTATGTCTTCGTTCGCGACGTCGCGCGGGCCAACGTGCTCGCGAGCACGGCCGCGCTGCCGCCGCTGGACGAGCACGATACCATCGGGTTCAACGTCGCCACGTCGACGGAGCGGACTGTCGTAGACCTGGCGGAGACGGTCGGCCGCGTGCTCGGCCGCACGCCGGAGATCCGCTTTGCGGACGCGCGCGCCGGCGAGCTCATGCGCAGCTCGCTCGATACGAGCAAGGCGCGGCGCGTGCTCGGATGGAAGCCCGAGCACGCGTTCGAGTCCGGGCTCACGGAGCTCATTTCCTGGTTCGAGGCTGAGGAGAAGAACGGATGACCATGCTGCAGGGTGGCGCTGTGCCCATGTCCGGCCTCGAGCTGCTGGCGATGGCCAGTCTCGAGACGAAGATCGTCGTCGCGATCTGCGCGCTCTTCTCCGCGGCCTCATGGTTCGTGATCGGGATCAAGTGGTGGCAGTTCCGCAGCCTCAACAGGCAGGCGGACCGCTTCTTCAACGCGATGGAGCGGAGCACGCGACTCCAGGATGCGTACCAGGGGGTCATGAAGCTGCCGCCCTCGCCATACCAGCGGCTTTTCCGGGAGGCGCTGCACTTCTACGACGAGCTCCGCCCCGGCGCCCTGCGCAGCGACCAGCCGCGCGAGACGCTGACGCCGACGCAGCTCGAGGCGCTCAAGATGGTCCTCGGAAAGGAAGTTGCCGCCGAGCGGGATCTCCTGGGCCACTACATCCCATGGCTCGCCTCGGTCGGGTCGGTGGGCCCGCTGCTCGGCCTGCTCGGCACGACCATCGGCATCATCAACGCCTTCACCGGCATCGCGTCGAGCGGATCGGGGAACCTGGCGGCAGTGGCTCCGGGCGTGGCCGAGGCGCTCGTCGCCACGTTCGCCGGCCTGGCGGCGGCGATCCCCGCCGTGATGGCCTACAACATCTTCGTGAACCGCGTGCGCCTCTTCACGGGCGAGCTGGAAGGCTTTGCCAACGAGCTGATCGGTTCGATGGCCAGGGAGGGGCTGCTCTAGCATGGCGGTCGGGGGACTGGGCGGCATCGGCGGCGGCCGCGGCGACCTTCCGCTCAACGCGGAGATCAACGTCACGTCGCTCGTGGACGTGATGATGGTGCTCCTCATCGTCTTCATGATCACGGCACCGATGATGCAGGGTGGCGTGGATGTCGAGCTGCCGCGCGCGGAAGCCAGGCCGCTGGAGCCGAAGGAAGGCCTGGTCATCACGGTTGATCGTGCCGGGCGCATCTTCGTGGACCAGACGGAGGTCACCTATGCCGATTTCCGCATCACCTTCGGCTCGCTCGTGGCTGCCCGGAAGCCGACGGGCGTGTACCTCCGGGCGGACAGCGGTGTCCCCTATGGTGAGGTCGTCCGCGTGCTCGCCGTGATCCGGGGGGCGGGGGTGCAGAACGTCGGACTCGTTGCGCAGGAGGAGGAGAGCGCACGGTGATGGAGCGTGGAAAGGCGGAGCACGCGCGCGGAGGGACCGGGGTCGGCCTCCTCTCGACGCTCGCCTTTCATGGGGCCATGGTCGGACTCATCGGCGGAGTGGTCCGGACGGAAGAGCCATCCCCTCCCGTGTACGCGGTGGAGCTCGTCGCCGCGCCGGCGCCCGCCCCGAAGCAGCGCCTCGCGCCCGAGGCAACGCCGACGCCGCCTCCCGAGGAGCCGCCTGCTCCGGTGACCAGCACCCCGAAGCCCGCGGAAAAGACGGTCCCCGTCGCGGAAAAGCCGAAGCCGCCGGTCGAGCCACGCCCGAAGTCGGATCCCGCACCGAAGACCTCGACACCCGAGACGCCCGCACCGGGGGAAACGCCGAGCACCGGCCGGGACGCAACGACGATCAGCACGCCGGGCCTCGACTTTCCGTTCCCGGAGTATCTCCGGAACATCATGAACCAGATCTACCGCCGCTGGCGCCGGCCCACCGGCAACGTGCCGCTGCGGGCGGAAATCTTCTTTCTCATCCGGCGGGACGGCTCGGTGGCCGAGCTTCGCTTCGTGAAGCGCTCCGGTAATTTTTCGTACGACCTCGAGGCGCAGGGCGCCATCGAGGCGGCAGGGAATGCGCGGGCCTTCGGGCAGCTCCCGGACGGGTGGGAGAACGACGTGCTCCCGATCAGCTTCTACTTCGAACCCAGGGCCCAGTGATGCGACGTTCCGCCGCCCTTCTGTTCCTCCTTGCGCTCGCGGCGGTCCCCGCGGCGGCGCAGGACAACCGCGCCCAGGATGCCATCCGCATCGGCGTCACCTACCGCCCCGGCACGCGCCCGGGACTCGTGGTGCTCCCCGGTGCCGGGCTCGATTCGGTGCGCGCGATGGTCAAGCGCGACCTCGATTACAGCGACAAGTTCCAGATCATCGAGACGGGAAGTGGCGCCGGGACGGGCGCGGTCAACTACCAGCTCTATCGGACGCAGTTCGGCGCGGATCACGCCGTCGAGCTCGTTCCTGCGGGTGGCGGCGTCACGGTGCGCCTCCACGACCTCGCCGCCGGACGGGTCCGCAATCAGGCCACGGTGTCGATTCCCTCGGGGAATGGCAGCGACTTCCGCATGGCCGTGCACCAGTTGAGTGACGAGATCGTGCGCTGGGCGGCCGGAACCGAGGGCTACGCGGCGAGCCGCCTCCTCTTCCTGAGCGGGAACCGGCTCTACCGGGTGGACAGCGACGGTGCCGGCGTTTCGCCGGTCACCCCGGCCGGCGAGAAGGCCTTGTCGAACGCGTGGGCGCCGGACGGCCGCCGGATCGCCTACACGCGGTTCGAGGCGGGACGCGGGACGGTCGTCGTGCTCGATCTGTCGTCGGGGTCATCGTACATCGCGCCCGGCACGCAGACCGACCTGAATTTTTCACCGACATTTTCGCCCGACGGCCGCTCGATCGCGTACGCCCGCGCCGAGGAGACCGGCGCCACCAACATCTTCACGGCCGACATCGCGCAGCGCTGCTGCGTGCAACGCTTGACCGTGCGTGGCTTCGCGGACAACTTAAGCCCGACGTTCTCCCCCGACGGCCGGCGCATCGCGTACGTCTCGAGTCGCGCCGG
>DASTUP010000197.1:0-33052 GCA_035759585.1 Gemmatimonadales bacterium
GAAGCCGCCGGACGCCCTCGAAGAGCGTCTCGTCTCCCGAGGGCGCGTGGTTCGCCAGGTAATCCGGAAGCGCGCGGAGATTGAGCGCCGGCTCGACCGCCTGCGCGGCCACGAGCGCCTTGATCTCCGAGGCGAAATAGAGTGCACCGTCCGCGGTGTGGACGTAGTAGAGCGGCTTCACTCCGAGACGGTCGCGTGCGATGAAGAGCTCGCGCGTCCGGCGGTCCCAGATGGCGAAGGTGAACATTCCGCGCAGTCGCGCCGGGGCAGCGGCGCGGTCCCGCTCGTAGATGTGCAGGACGGTTTCGGTGTCGCAGTGCGTGCGGTAGGTGAAGCCCTCGCGCAGGAGCTCGGGCATGAGCTCGGGATGGTTGTAGACTTCGCCGTTGTAGATGATCTGGAGCGCGCCGTCGGCGCTCGCCATCGGCTGCGCGCCGTGGGCGACGTCCACGATGCTGAGGCGGCGGTGGCCCAGGCCCACGCCGGGCTCGAGGAAGATCCCAGCCCCGTCAGGGCCGCGATGGACGAGCACGTCCCGCATCCGCTCGATCAAGGGTGCATCGAGACGGCGAGACGATCCATCCGGCAGCACGATCCCGCAGAATCCGCACATCGCTCAGCTCACACCGTTCTGCCCGGACCCGCCGTCCGCCAGCCGCAGCAGGCCCTCGGTGACGAGGACCTCCTGCGTCCAGGCGGGCGTCGAGACCCGGACCCGGTCTCCCAGAAAGTTGACCACCGGCTGCACGCCCGATGCCGCGGGCACGAGCGCGGTGACGATCACGTTCCCATCTTCCGGCCTCATCGCCGACACACAGATCGCGGAAGGGACCCGCGATCCGAAGACCGGCGAGCTCCACGCGGCTTCCATCCCGAGCGCTCCGGCGGATGCGGCGATGAGCAACCCGGCTCCCGAGCCCTCGCGAAGTGTGCAGGCGCGCTCGCCCGATTGCTCGACGGCGAGTCCGGGTGCCGCATGCCAGCGCGCCTCGAACGGATGGTCCCCGGTGCTCACGATCGTATCCCGCACGATCCAGCAGCGCCCGGGAATGAAGAGAATCGCGCGCCGGTGCACCGCAGGAGGATCCAGGTCGGCGTAGCCGTTGTGCTCGCCCTCGAACAGCGTGGAGCGCTCCGACGCCTCCCAGCGGACGAGCCTGGCTTCGGCGCGGCTCGCCCATCGGAACGGCGTTGCCGGCACGGAGGACGAACGCCCCTCCACAGTGACCGTGCTGTGAACGCGTGAGCTCCGGAACGCATCCCGCTCGGCGGACGTGGCCACGTACGTGAACGTCCCCGGATCCACGAGCATCGGACGTCCATGGGCTGCGACCTCGATGGCCAGGGTGTCGGCATGCCCATGGCCGCCGTTGAGCCCCCCGAGTGGACCACAGTCGACGAGGAGGTAATTCGCCTCCGACGCCCACCCATCGCGCATCAGGAAATATCCCCCGTCGGGATAGTCGGCGGGGACCCCGGGCTTCCGCATTCCCATCCGTTCGAATCGGGCAGGTCCGCCGGAACCGAGAAGCCAGACGAGCTCAGGCGCCGGTGCACCCGCCCCGAAGCAATATTCGGGCCTCTCGAGCAAGGCACCACCGAGTGCGAGGGTATCCCGGAAGTCGTTGCCATCACGTCGCTTGAGCATCAGCAAGCGGCCGCCGTCGTCGTCCCCGAAGAGGGGCCAGCGGCGGTCGGGTCGCATGAGCGCAACGGTATGGTCGAGGACGGCCTCGAGAGCCTCCGTCAGGCGCTCGTCAAGGGCCTTTCCCGGCTTCCGGCCGAGCAGCGCCAGATGGAGGTAGAAATCGGCGGTGTAGCGGTGATAGTAGCTCGACTGCTCGAAATAGACCCCATCCGGTCGAAGCTGGCGGTCGAGCTCCGAGAGGAGGATCCGCTCACCGCGCTCGATCCAGCGCCCGGCGCTTCGGAGCTCGGGAAAATGGGTCCCGATGTAGACCAGGCCGAGAGCCTCGCCGGTCAGGTGGGTATTGGGGCTGAAGTAGGTGGAGAGGTTGCGTTCCAGGTGGCGAGCATGCACGTGGACCATCCCCAGCACGCGCCGATAGAACTCCGGCGTGAGGGCGTCGGAACGACGCACGAGGAACAGCGCCCAGGTCCACGAGATCGCCCGGAAGGCGACTTCGAGACTGCTTGCCCAGTTCATGCCGAGCTTCGGCGGGTTGGCGTCGATCCAGCTCGTCAACTGGGATACCAGCGCGCGAGGATAGCGCTCGTCGCCGGTGAGGGCATACGCCTGCGCCAGCGTGACGAAATGCTGGTGGCGATTCAGCTCCCAGACGACCTTGTGGTCCCCGACCTCATCGAACTCGAGATACGGAACCTGACTCCAATGGCGGAGCGGTGAGCGCCGGCCTGAGAGAGGGTCGAACCGCCAATCGATCGGTTCCCCGAACGAGAGCTCGCGATGTCCGAGGAGGTCGAATCGGCCCTCGAGGGCTCGGTCCGCGGCAGCGACGATCGATTCCGCCTCCGCAGGCCAGAGCTCGCGAACCGTCCCGGCTGCTTCGGCAGGCTGGTCCATTGCGGGAAATACCGGCGCCGGACGCGCACGGAAATTCTCGAGCAGGCCGACCGGATCGGTGGTCCCGGTCAGTATCCTGTGAAGCCGGTCGGGCGCCGGCTCCCGGGCCTCGGGATGCCACCCGGCGCGCTCGAGGAATACGGCGGCGAGCTGGGCGCCACGGAAGCGGAGCTCTCCGATGCTCCGACCACGCAGCCGTCCAATCACGCGACGAGCTCCCGATACAGCCCGAGCACCGCTTCGGTGTTACCGGTTCCCTCCGACGCGCGCGGCTCGCGCGGTGCGGACGCCGCGGCGGCGGCAGCGGCGATCAGGGCGTCGGAATCGCCGATCGGAATGAGCCGCACGCCGTCGGGCCGCATCCCGGTATCGGTCGCGACGACAGGCGTCCCGAGCGCGAGCGCCTCGCGGAGCGAGATCGAGTCACCATCGTAGAGCGTCGTGCGCAGGAACGCGCGCGATCTCGCGATGGCCCGGAGTGTCTGATCGTGCGGAACATCGCCCGCAAGGCGGATATGCGCGGCCGCGGGTGACTGCGCGATCCGGGTGCGCAGCTCGCCTTCGAGACTGCCCGATCCGATGATGAGCAGCCCGGCACCAGGCACCGCCGACCGTATGCGCGGGAAGGCCTCGATCTGCCGCGCGAGGTCGTACTCGGGCTCCAGGAGTCCGACCGTCGTCATGACGGCTTCGTGTGCGGCGAGGAACTCGCGAAGCGATTGCGGGAGCTCTGCCGCGTCGCCCGTGGCGTCGAGCATCGGCGATTCATGCGGCGGAATCAGCCGGATCGCCTCGTCACGGCAGCCGAAGCGCTGGAAGAGCGCGGCCAGCTCCTGGTTGACCACGATGATGCGATCGAAGCGGCGGAAAACGGCTCCGCGCAGGGTGCCCGCCCGAGCGGTTCGCCCCTCCGGCGAGGAGGGGTAGCCGCCCGAGTGAAAGGTGAGGACCGATTTTCTCCCCGGGAGCAACGCGCATACTGCCGCGAGTCCGAGCAGGCGCGGCGTCAGGCTGCCGCCGAGGTGGAGATGCACGACATCGAACTTCAGGCGTGCCAGCAGGCGGAGGAGCGAAACGGCACCGCGCGGGTAGTACACCGCCTCATCGCCGCTCTCCGGCGCGCCCGTGATGTTGATGACTGCGCAGGGTATTCCCCGTTGGCGAAGGAGCCGCCGGATCGCCACCAGGTTCGTCTGTACCCCTCCATGCGGCGGAGGATATGGGCCCAGCTGCAGCACCCTCATCAGCCACCGGGCGCCAGGACGCGCTGCCAGTCGGCGACGAGAGGAATCCCCCCGCGCCGTGCGGATTCCATGAGCTTGAGACAGACGACCGTCGCGCGAGCGCCATCGCGAACCGAGACGGGGCCCGGCTGCCCGCTCCGCACCGCATCGAGGAACGCCTGGAGCTGCGCGTCATACCCCTTCTCGGCGAACCAGCGCCTGGAGGTGCGGCGCAGGGCTCCCGCCGAAGTGAAGCTCTTGAAATCCTCCGCGATTGCGCCGATCCCGGACGCAAAACCTTCGACCCGCTCCCCGCCCGAGGTGCGGCTTCCGACCGTGCAATAGGTGAGGTTGGCGATCGAGCCGTCGGCGAACGTGAAGGTCGCGGCAATGTTGTTCTCGCCGATGGGCTCGGTGCGGCCGGTGGGCAGCGACACCGCGCTCACCTGCTCGATCTCGCTCCCGAGGAGCCAGTGGAAGAGGTCGACGAAGTGGCATGCCTCGCCAAGGATCGCGCCGCCGATGGCCGGATCCGCCATCCAGAAGCTCCCCGAGATTCCGGGAGAATTCACGCGGGCAGTAAGGACGGCCGGGCCGCTCCGGCGCGCGAGCTGCTCCCTCAGCGATCGGTAATCCGGTGCAAAGCGCCGGTTGAAGCCGACGGCGAGCTGCCGTCCCGACTGCTCCACGGCCGCGAGCAGCTCGGCACACTCGTTCTCGGTGAGCGCCATCGGCTTCTCGACGAACACGTGCTTGCCCGCCCGGAGCGCCGCAAGCGCCTCGCGTGCATGGTGCTGATTCCGGCTCGTGATGAGGACGATGTCCACCTGCTCGTCGCGCAGGATTTCGTCGTAGTCCGTCGTACAATAGGCCGCGCCGAACCTGCGTGCGTAGGCCTTTCCGCGGGCGCCGCTCGAGGACTGGATGGCGCGCACGCTGCCGCCGGCCTTCTTCAGCGCGGGCATGTGAGCCCAGCGCGCGATGTTCGCGGCGCCGATCAGCGCCACGCGCGCTCCGGCCGGTGACGAAGCGGCGGGCAGCGACACCGTCCTGACCGGGGCGGCCGGTGCGCCGGATGCCGGCGGCTCCGGATACTCGAGCAGCACCGCGAGGCTGGTCGAGCCCGGCTGCATGATCGTGTCGTACGCGGCCGGCGCCTGCTCGAGCGGAAACCGGTGCGTGACCAGCGGCCCGACCTGCACGCCCCCGGCAGCAACCAGGCGAAGGAACTCCTCCATGTTCCGGTTCTCGGTCCAGCGGACGTACGAATACGGGTAATCCTGCCCCTTCTTCTCGTACAGCGGGTCGTAGCTGCCCGGACCGTATGCGCGGGCCATGTTGAGCTGGATCTCCTTGAGGTACATCTCCAGCCAGGGGAAGCTCATCTCCACGGCACCGAGCACGACGATCCGTCCGCGGTCGCGACAGATCCGCAGCGCCTGCTCGCAGGGCGCCGACGACTTCGCAGCCGCCGCAACGAAGACGCAGTCCACTCCTCTGCCGTCGGTGAGCGACGCGATCGCGTCGGGGAGACCGCTTCCGCCGGCGATGCCATGCTCGGCGCCGAGCTCGCGTGCCAGCTCGATGCGCTCGGCGCGGAGGTCGATTCCGATCACCCGCCCGCCCTGCAGCCGGGCGAGCTGGGCGGTCAGCTGACCGACCAGCCCGAGGCCGATCACCGCGACGGTCTCGCCGAGCGCAACGTTGCCGGTCCGGACGCCGTTCATCGCGATGCTGCCCAGCGTCGCAAAGGAGGCCGCATCGAACGGCAGCCCGTCGGGCACGCGCGCGACGAGGTTGCGGCCGGTCTGGATGCACTCCCCATGCCCGGTGCCCTCGCCGCCGTACGCCACGCGGTCGCCGATCTCGAGATCGGTCACCGTCGGGTGCCGGTCGATGACCACGCCGGCGCCGGAGTAGCCGAGGACGGCGTAGTCGCTGAACTTCGCAAGCACCTCGCTCGCGGTCCGGACCGGGCCATTCGCCATCATCACGTCGAACACCTTCCTGAGGTGCGACGGATTGTGCGCCACTTCCCTGACGATGCCTTCCTTGTGAATGCTCGCCGTCTCGGTCCCGCTGCTGATGAGCGAAAATGCCGGACGAATCAGCACGCCGTGCGGCACCGGAATCGGATCGGGGACCTCGTCCACCACGATGTCCTTGAGGCCCTTCCTGAGCACCTGTTTCATCGAATTCCCATGCGTGAGAGTCCCGTCATCAGCGCCGCCAGACGTCCCACCGGCCGCGCAGACCGTAGTATGTCGCCGTTACGATCGCCGCCTGGAGCGAAATCCCCCAGGCTGCGAGGTTCGTGAGCGCCCTCCACTTGCCGACCGCGGCCGCGGCCAGTCCCAGGAGCAGGAGCACCCCTGCACCCGTCACGAAGACGTAGACCCCGAATCTGGCCACCAGGATCGCCAGGAGGGCGCCCCCCAGGCACACCAGAAGATAGGGGGTCAGGAGGCGGAGCAGCTTGTGGAGCAGGAACTGAAGCCAGACCGGATTCCGGACCGGAAGCAGGACCGCCGGCTGCCAGGCACAGAGCTGGAAATTGCCGGTCAGGGTCCGGACTTTCCGTCGATACTCCTCGGAGGGCACCGTGCGCCGGATATCGCTCGCGCGTGCGGCGTCCGTGAAGCCCACCCGACGCCGGGCGAGCACGAGGCGCATCGGAACGTAGAGGTCGTCGAGGATGAGTCCTGCCGGAAGCGCCTCCCACTCCGCGCGGCGCATCGCGTAGATCGAGCCGCTCACGCCGATGGCGGAATGGACCCTCGCCTCATCCCGCCTCAGCCGGCGCTCCATGCGCCAGTAGCGGTCGATGAGCGACGCCTCCTCTCGCGCCGGAAGCTCCAGACGGCCGGACGTCGCCGCATAGGTGCCGTCCGACAGATCGACGACGAGCGCGCGGATCGCGTCGGCCGCGAAGCGTTGATGGGTGTCCGTGAAGACGAGGATCTCGCCGGACGCAGTGCGGACCCCGGCGTTCAGCGTTGCGGCCTTGCCACCCGGCGGGTCGCCGCGGACAATGCGGAGGCTCGGTCGCTGCCCCACGAGCCCTGCCTCGCTGGTGGAGCTCGTCGTGTCGAGGGCTACGACGACATTCAGCTCGCCGGGATAATCGCCTGCCAGGACGTCGTCGACGCGCGCGAGAATCGCCTCCGCCGTATCGCGGGAGGCAATCACGACGGTCACTTCCGGCCACACCTGCGGCTCCACCGCCGGGCGCCGGGGCGTGAGTGCAGCCACGGCGCGCATGAGGAACGGATAGCC
Organism: Gemmatimonadales bacterium; assembly: GCA_035759585.1. Lineage (GTDB taxonomy): Bacteria > Gemmatimonadota > Gemmatimonadetes > Gemmatimonadales > GWC2-71-9 > CAMLLJ01. Next base: position 7,045 of record DASTUP010000197.1, read on the forward strand.
GATCCATACGATTCCCAGGAGCAGCGACGAGCCGACCGCGAGCGCCGTCATAGCGACGCGTACAGCGCATCGAGCGCGCGCGCGAACGTGGCGCGGTCGAAACGGCCGTCGAGCCCCTCCCTTCCGGCGCGGCCAAGGGCCGCACGTGCCGCGGGATCAGCGATGAGCAGCTCGATGGCGCGCACGAATCCGGGCAGGTCATCCGGCTCGAGGATCCGGCCTTCATGGTCGCCTCGCACGATCTCGGGGATGCCGCCCACGTTGGTCGTGACGACCGGCAGGGACGCCGCCATCGCTTCCGCCACGACGATGCCGAAGGTTTCCGAGCGCGTCGGGAGGAAAAAAATGTCGGAGCTCGCGAGTACATCCGGGACATCGGTCCGCGATCCGAGGAAGTGGACGCGTCCCGCGAGCGGCGGTTCCGCGGCCTCGGCCATGATCCCGTCCGCATACGCCTCGTGCCCGACACCCGCACGTCCCGCGACGACGAACCGGAGTTGCGGCCACCGCGGCACCAGCTCGCGGGCTGCGGCGAGCACGACATCGAGTGCCTTGTTCGGCGTGATCTGACAGACGGTAACGACGACCACGTCCGACGGGGCAAGCCCGAGGGCGCCGCGGATGTCACGCCCTGATTCGAAGCGCTCGATGTCCACCGGATTATGCAGCACGGTCGACCGGCCTTCGATCCGCTCGAGATGCCGGGTGCTGCGCCGGTGGGCTTCCGAGACGAAGACGACGCGCTTCGCCGCGATGCGGTCGAGATTCCGCGCCGCCACGTCGAGCGGGTTGTGCACGTGCAGGATTGCCGGGACGGCCGAGAACGGCGCCGCGAGCACGACGTCGAGGTTCCAGCCGAACTCGTTCACGTGCAGCACGTCGGCCCTTGCGCGGCGAAGCAGTGCGGCGGATCTGAGCACCGCGGCCAGGGATGCGATCGGCCGCCGGAGGGACGCTTCGGTCACTTCGCCGCGCACGAGCTCGACGCCGCGGGCGGCCATCTCCCGGACGAGCGCTCCTTCCGTCGAGCCGCCGGTCAGGAAGAGGGGGACGTGCCGCGTCCGGTCGAGCGCGTCGATCAAGCCGAGCAGCGCCTTGGGCGATCCGGTGTCGATCTGATGCGAGCTGTAGAAATACAGGATGCGCATCAGTCCGGCCTCCCGCGCGCGTGCTCATCCCGGTATCCGCGAATCCGCCCAAGGGTCTGATAGGTCCGCAGCTTGTGAAAGAACCGGCGCGGTCCGGGAGGCGAGAAGGCCCAGCGCGCTGCCGCGCCCGCGAGCTCGCGGAAGAGATAGCGCGGCACGCCCGCAATCCGCACGCTGGGCGCGATGCCGGCACGGCACGGCTCCACGCGCCCGCTCTGGAAATACCAGTCCGTGAAATAGCGGCGCGTGAGGCGCTCGGGCGCGACGGGGTGGTGCACCAGGGCGGCCGGCTCGTAGCGCACGGATTCACCTCCGGTCATGACCCGAAGCCCGAATTCGGTGTCCTCGCCGAGCGGCGCGCGCTTGCCCCCCGGGCCGAGGTCGGTTCGATAGCCGCCGTACCGCTCGAACACCTCCCGGCGCCAGGCGCAGTTCGCGCCAATCGGGGGCACCGTTGCTCGAAGAGGATCGGGTCCGAGCCAGTAACGCACGATCGCCGCCATCATCCGGTACGGCTCGTCCTCGCTGACCCACGATGGGCGGCTTGCGGTCCAGCGGGGGAGGACGGCACCGGCGACTCCCATGCAGGCGGCGTCCTCGAATGGAGCGAGCATGGCGGCGAGCCAGGTGGGAGGAATGCGCACATCGTCGTCGGTGAAGACGAGAATCCCGCCTCGCGCTTCCGCGACGCCGCGGTTGAGCGCCAGCGACTTCCCCTGCCTCGGCTCGCGGACGTAGCGCACGGGACAGGGTGCGCCGCATGCCTTCGCCGCGACCACATCGCGCGTCGCGTCGGTCGAGTTGTTGTCGACGACGAGCACCTCGTACCGCCTGGCGCCGATCCCCGCCTGCGCCGCAAGATCGTCGAGCACCAGGCCGATCTCCGCGGCGCGGTTGAACGTGCAGATGATGATGCTGGCCTCCACCGCGGAACTCACGCCTCCGCGTAGAGGGCATCGAGGGCGCGCGCATAGGTCGCCCGGTCGAAGCGGCCGTCGAGGCTCTTGCGCGCCGCGCACCCGATGATGCGGCGGCGCTCCGGAGAATCGACCAGCAGATCGAGCGCGGTGACGAATCCTTCGCGATCGTCCACCTGGGCGAGCGATCCGATCGTGGCGGACGACACGATCTCCGGGATCCCGCCTGCGTTGGAAGCCACCACCGGCAGCGAAGCCGCCATCGCTTCCGCAACCACGAGGCCGTAGGTCTCGTGCCGGCTCGGGAGAAAGAAGATGTCCGAGCTCTTCAGGATGTCCGGAATATCCTGCCGGGGGCCGAGAAAGCGGACCCGGCCCCCGAAGGCCGGGTCCGCGGCTCGCGCCGTCTGCCGATCGGCGTATGCCTGCTCTCCTCTTCCGACCGGGCCCACGATCAGGAAGGTGAGCGACGGCGTTCGACGAAGAAGCGCTGCGGCGACGTCCAGGAAGACGTCCACCGCCTTGCGCTCCGAAATCTGGCAGACGGTCGTGATGACGGTATCCGACGGTGCCAGCCCCAGCTCCGCGCGAATGTTCCGCCCCCGGGCATAGCGCTCCACATCGATCGCGTTGTGCAGCACGCGTGCCTTGCCGTCGATGAGCTCGAGGCCGGCCGTTTCACGCCGATGCGCCTCGGATACGAAGAGCACGCGCCACGCCGCGAGCCGGTTCAGGTTGCGGGGGTGGATCCGGAGCTTCGTGTGGACATGGAGGACGACCGGCACGCGCGCGAGCCAGGCGCCGAGGACGATGTCCTGGTTCCAGCCGAATTCATTCACATGGAGGAGATCGATGCGCTGCCGCTTGAGCCAGCGCGCGGCGCCCATGACATTGCCCGAGGCGCGCAGCGGCCGTCCCGCCGCGACTTCGCTTACCGGCCGGCGTACGATCTCGGCGCCGCGCTCCGCGAGCTCGGTCACGAGCGGCCCCTCGCCGGTCGCGAGGAAGACCGGTTGATGGCGCGTGCGGTCGACGAGCTCCACGGTCGTCGCGAGCATTTTCGGCGATCCCGTGGTGAAGTGCTGCCAGCTGTAGAAATACAGGATCCGCATGTCAGGCCGCGCGGGCGCCCCGCCAGCGGTAGAACTCGCGGATGGCGCCGGCCGCCATGCACACGCGGAGCTTGTAGTAGAAGCGACCCTTCGGCTCAAGCGTCGTCAGCCAGCGCGCCGCCCAGACGGGGAGCTCGCGGAAGAGATAGCGCGGAACGCCGGCGATCCGCGGGATCGTGGGAGAAAGTTCGTACTCGGCGAGGAACGGCTCGAGCCGGCCGCGCTGGAAATACCATTGTTCGAAGTAGCTGCGCGTGAGCCGCTTCGGTGTGACCGGATGAAAGACTTCCGCGGCCCTGGTGAACATGAGCCGTTCGCCGGCATGCAGAAGGCGCACGCCGAACTCGATGTCCTCCCCGGGAATCGGCAGGGCTCCCGAGTGGCCCAGGTCTGGCCGGAACACACCGTGCCTCTGGAACATTTCCCGACGATACGCGCAATTGGCTCCGATCGGCGGCGCCACGACCGGCCCGAACTCGGCGGGATTCGAATACTGGACGATCCCGCCCATCATCCGGTACGGCTCCGACTGGCTGGCCCACCGCGGAATCTCCGACTCCCAGACGGGTGTCACGGCACCGCCGGCCCCGGCGCAGGTGGGATCGGCGAAGGGCGCGAGCAATGCCACGAGCCAGCCGTCGGGGATCGTCACGTCGTCATCGGTGAACACGACGATCGAGCCCTCGGTCTCGGCGACCCCCCGGTTCATTGCCCGCGACTTTCCCTGGATCGCTTCGAACGTATAGCGGAGCGTGAGCTTCCCGGTGGCCATGCGGCGCGCGACCAGCTCGCGCGTCCCGTCGGAGGAGTTGTTGTCCACGACGAGGACCTCCCAGCGGACCGCATCGAGGCCGGTCTGCCGCTCCAGCGCGTCGAGCACCACGCCCAGTCCCGCCGCCCGGTTGTAGGTGCAGATGACCACGCTGACGTCGGGAATCGCCTTACGTTCGCTCACGCCTCAGCTCCGGAAAAAGGATCTGCCGTGGGTCGGCACCCGACCGCAGCAGGTCGGCGGCGGCGGCGGCCTCCGCGAGGGGGCCGCGCCAGACATCGGACTGGGCTCCCTTCCGCAGGAGCCGGGCCGTCGCCTCGACCAGGTAATAGACGAGGGCGCCCACGGCCTGATCGGCCGTGAGGCCATGGGCCGACGCGTTCCGCCGCAGGATCTCCCGCCCGCCTCGGCCGACGATGTCATGCCCCTCGAGGTGCTTCACCCACGGCGTGTCCAGCCCATGGCCCCCGCTCAGCAGGTATTCGGTGCTGGTGTAGGTGAGGTGACAGGCGTCGAACAACGGAGCCTCGACGCGCCCGAACAGGTCGAAATCGAGGAAACGCCAGATGCCGCGGTCGCGAACCACGTTTCCCGGCCAGAGATCACCATGCTGCGGAAAGCGCGGAGCCGTCCCTGCCGCCCGGAGCGCGGCCCCCGAGGCGGCGATCTGCTCGCTGCTCATCGGAAGGAGCGCGAGTGGCTCCTCCCCCTCGCGCCAGAAATCGAACGGCTCGGCGCCTGCGAGATCAGGTATGCCGGCCTGGCCGGTGCGCCCGATCTCGGTGACGAGGTCGGTCACGTCGAGCACGGCGTCTCGCCATTCGTCGTGCGACATCTTCCTGAGCAGATGCGCGAACAGCTGCCCGCTCATGTAGCGCGTGGCCAGCACCTGAATCCCATCCGCCCGCGTCCCGGCCGATTCGGGTAGGTGGCTCCGGATGCCGGGCGATTCCGAAAGCAGTCGCAGGACCTCGGCCTCGCGCGCAGCCATGGAATCGCCCGCGTCCCGGCAGCGGACGTAGTAGGCGGGCTCGCCTTCGGCGGTGAGGAGCAGAAGGTTGAACCCGCGCCCGGCGTCCCCGATCACGGGATGCGGCGGCACCGGAATGGGCCCATCGTTCTTGATCATCACGATGCGACGCCAGTCGGTCGGAAGCTCGTCGCCAAGCTGATGCAGCGCGTCACCGAGGGCGATCGCCAGCGCCTGGTTCACAGGTACCCCACGCAGGCACAGCCGGGATAGAGGAGCGCGTGCCCGCCCAGCCGCGCCACGAGCGGGCGGTATCGTCCGAGCGCCGAGCTCATGTGCTCCATGCGCTCATGATGAACCGCAGCCGGCCCCCAGATCGGGATGATGCTGCTCGCCGCCTCGGGGAACGGCTGGATGTAATACGAAGCGAGCCGGCTGAACCCGGCACCTTCGAGCGTTCCCATGACCCGGCTCCGACTCACGAGGCGATCCGGCCCCCACCCGCGCAGATATCGGCGCGCCCAGTACGGATTCACGAAGGTCACGAGGGCGCACCCGCCGTTGCGCAGGGCGCGCCGCCCTTCGGCGACCGCCATTTCCAGCCAGCGGAGGTCTCCCGGCGCGCAGTCCTCGAGCCGGGAGATGGCGACGAGATCGACCGAGTCGTTCGCATTCGCCAATGAGCCGGCCTCTCCGGGAGCAACCCGCGCGACCTCGCCGAAATGCGGCGCAAGGACTCCTGCGAGCGCATCCTGCTCGGGCGCGATGACCACCGCCTTGTCCTGCCTCTGCGGGGCGAGCAGCCACACCCAGTTTCCCGCCGCGAGAACCGGCGGAGAAGAAATCACCTCTTCCGTCATCCCGTTCCTTCAATCAGGGCACCTGCGATGGGCCAACCGACCAGGATCGGCGCGCCTGCGGCCGCTCGTCCGGTATATTGTGGATGAGCCGCGACACGCTGCCGACGTTGCGCCAGACCTGACGCTGTCGTGCGCTCCAACTGTCGTGAGAGCACCACAGAACTTACACCGGGGAGGGGGTCGGGACCGTGCGCGCAGTCACGGTCCTGGCCTCCCCGGCGGGCGCGGGCGGGACGAGCAAGATACGGACCCGGTGGCACCCGACTTGCCCCGGACCGCTGCCGTCCGACGCCCGCCGCTACCTCAGACCGGGGAGATGCATGAAGCTCGTCATCCTTGCAGGAGGCCTCGGCACCCGCCTGTCCGAGGAAACGGCCGTCAAGCCGAAGCCGATGGTCGAGATCGGCGGCCGGCCGATCCTCTGGCACGTGATGAAGATCTACTCCGCACACGGGATCAACGACGTCATCATCTGCTGCGGCTACAAGGGGTACATCATCAAGGAATACTTCGCGAACTACTTCCTCCACATGTCGGATGTGACGTTCGATCTCGCGAAGAACAGGATGGAAGTGCACAACCACCGCGCGGAGCCGTGGCGGGTCACGCTGATCGATACGGGAGACGCCACGATGACGGGCGGCCGCCTGCGGCGCGTGCGCGAGTATCTCGGCGACGAGACCTTCTGCTTCACGTATGGCGACGGCGTCGGCAACGTGGACATCACGCGGCTCGTCGCCTTTCACCGCGAGCAGCAGGTCCTCGCGACGCTCACCGCCGTGAAGCCGCCGGGACGCTTCGGCGCAGTCTCGCTCGAGCAGGGCCAGCAGAAGATCCACTCGTTCCGCGAGAAGCCGCGGGGCGACGGGACGTTCGTCAACGGCGGGTTCTTCGTCGTGGAGCCCAGGGCCGTCGAGCATATCGCGGGCGACTCGACGAGCTGGGAGCAGGAGCCGCTCGAGCAGCTCGCCCATGCCGGCCAGCTCGCGGCCTACCAGCACGACGGTTTCTGGCAGCCGATGGATACGCTGCGGGACCGGAAATACCTCGAGGATCTCTGGGCCTCGGGGAACGCTCCCTGGAAGGTCTGGTAGGCGTGGCGCGCGTCTTCGTGACGGGTATCGATGGCTACATCGGAACGGTGCTGGGCCCGGTGCTGATGAACCGGGGCCACGAGGTCACCGGCTGCGACACCGGATTCCATCGCATCGGCTGGCTGTACAACGGAGTCCCCGGCATGCCGCGCATCATCAATTGCGACGTCCGGCAGATCACCGCGGAGGATCTCGCGGGCTACGATGCCGTGATCCACCTCGCGGAGCTGAGCAACGATCCCGTCGGTCAGCTCGCGCCGCACATCACCTACGAGATCAACCACAAGGGCTCGATCCGCCTCGCCCGGCTGGCGCGCGAGGCGGGCGTGCCGCGCTTCATCTATTTCAGCTCCTGCAGCGTCTACGGCGCCAGCGCCGACAAGCCGCAGGATGAGAACGGAACGACGCAGCCGCTCACGGCGTACGCGGAGTGCAAGCTGCTGGTCGAGCGGGACCTCAGGCCCATGGCGGGCGACGACTTCTCGCCCACCATCCTGCGCAACGCCACCGCCTACGGCGCCTCCCCACGCCAGCGGTTCGACCTCGTGGTGAACAATCTCGCCGGTCGCGCCTGGTGCTACCGGGAGATCCGCATGGACTCCGACGGCACGCCGTGGCGGCCGCTGGCGCACATCCTCGACATTGCGCAGGCGGCGGCGTGCGCGCTCGAAGCCCCGCGCGAAGCGATCCACGGCGAGATCTTCAACGTCGGCGCGAACAGCGAGAACTACCAGGTGCGCGACGTGGCCACGATCGTCGGCGAGACATTTCCCGGCTGCACCGTCTCCTTCGGAAGCCGCGGCGGCGACCAGCGCGACTACAAGGTCAATTTCGACAAGATCTCGACCCGGCTTCCCGGTTTTTCGCCACGCTGGAACGTGCGGAAAGGCGCCGAGCAGCTGCTCGGCGTGTTCGAGCGGATCCGGATGCCGGCGGAGCTCTTCGAGTCCCGCGCGCATACCCGCCTCAAGCAGATCCAGTACCTGCTCGAAACGCAGCAGATCGACCAGAACTTCTACTGGAAGGAATGAGCCCGCGCCGGCTCCCGCCTACGCATGATCTTCACCGAGACCCGCCTCTCCGGCGCCTTCATCCTGGACCTCGAGCCGCGTGAGGATTCGCGCGGCTTCTTCGCGCGCAGCTTCTGCCGCACCGAGTTCGAGGCGCATGGCCTCAGGCCCGACATGGTCCAGTGCAACATTTCATACAACCACCACGCGCGCACGATGCGCGGGATGCACTACCAGCTGCCGCCCGCGGCGGAAACGAAGCTCGTGCGCTGCACGCGCGGCGCCATCTACGACGTGATCGTGGACCTCCGTCCGGACAGCCCGACCTACCTGCAGCACGCCGGCGTCGAGCTCACGGCAGACAACCGGCGCCAGCTGTACGTGCCCGAGCTGTTCGCCCACGGCTATCTCACGCTGGAACCGGGATCCGAGGTGGCCTATCAGGTCGGCGAGTTCTACACACCCGGAGCCGAGCGCGGCATCCGGTACGACGATCCGGCGCTGGGCATCACATGGCCGCAGCCGATCGAGGTCATCTCCGGCAAGGATGCCGCCTGGCCGGCGTACGCGGCGCGGGAGGCGGCACGATGATCATCGTCGATCGGGCGCTGCGCCGGCTCGAGGAGGAGGGAAAGCCGCTCAAGGTCGCGATGGTCGGCGCCGGCTTCATGGCCCGGGGCATCGCCAATCAGATCGTGAACTCGGTCCCCGGCCTCAGGCTCTCCGTCATCGCCAACCGGACGCTCGCGAACGCGGTGCAGTGCTATGCGGAGGCCGGCGTCACGCCGTCGCGGCCGCGGAGTCTCGCGGAGCTCGAGGACGCCATCCGCGCCGGGCGGCCCAGCGTCTGTGACGACTTTTCGTGGGCCACCGACGCCGAAGGCATCGACTGCGTGGTGGAGGTTACGGGTGCGGTCGAATTCGGTGCCCAGGTGATCCTGCGCGCCATCGAGCACGGCCACCACGTGGTGACGATGAACGCCGAGGTGGACGGCACCGTCGGCTCGATCCTCAAGGCGTACGCCGACCGGCAGGGGGTGATCCTTTCCGGCAGCGACGGCGACCAGCCGGGCGTCGAGATGAATCTCTACCGGTTCGTGCGCGGGATCGGGCTCACGCCGCTCGTGATGGGAAACATCAAGGGCCTCCAGGACCCGTACCGGACGCCGGAAACCCAGCGCGGCTTCGCCGAGAAATGGGGCCAGCGCCCGGAGATGGTGACGAGCTTTGCCGATGGAACGAAGATGTGCTTCGAGCAGGCCATCGTCGCGAACGCCACCGGCATGCGCGTGCTGCAGCGGGGAATGAGCAACGGGCTGGAGTGGCCCGGTCACGTGGACGAGCTGACGAAGCACTACGACATCGATACGCTGCGGAGCGCGGGCGGAATCGTGGATTATGTCGTCGGCGCGAAGCCGTGGCCCGGCGTCTACTGCATGGCTGCGCACGACGACTCGAAGCAGCGCCACTACCTCAATCTCTACAAGCTCGGCGAAGGACCGCTCTACAGCTTCTACACGCCCTATCACCTCTGCCACTTCGAGCTGCCCTTTTCGGTGGCGCGGGTCGTGCTCTTCGGCGATCCGGTGCTGCAGCCGCTCGCCGGTCCCTGCGTCGAGGTCGTCACCGTCGCAAAGACCGACCTCGCCGCCGGAACGACCCTCGACGGCATCGGCGGCTACCACACGTTCGGGACGGCGGAGAACGCCGCACCCGCACGGAGTGAGCGACTGCTGCCGATGGGCCAGAGTGAAGGAGCGGTGCTGCGGCGCGCGGTGAAGAAGGACGCCGTGCTGACCTACGACGACGTGACGCTTCCGGCGGGCCGGCTGGTGGATCGGCTGCGTGCGGAGCAGGACGCGCGATTCCCGGTCCCGGGAGCGCCTGTGGCGGAACCGGTGGCCTAGGAAGCGGTCGAGGCGCTCGCCGTGCCGGACCAGTCGCCGGGCGAGGCCTCCGCGGTGGCGCGGGCATCCTCGATCAGGTGGGGAATCCAGAACCCGCGGTCATAGCGCGGCCAGGCATGGCAGCCGAAGGGCATCGCTCCGCCCGTCATCTCGAAGCAGCGCCGCGGTTCCGTTTCCCAGGCAAAGCGAAGCGCCTCCTCGACGGGCGCCACCCGGAACGCCGGGTCGAAACGGGTGGCCTCGAAGGCCCAGAAGATGTCCTCGGCGACACGGTGCCGGTACAGCGACCAGCGCACGTTGTTGAAGATGCTGAGGTGCTTGAGCCAGCGGCGCCAGAACTGGTGGAAGCGCACGTGCCGGGGCTTGTTGGCCACGAAATTCCGCCAGTACTCGTCAGGCTCCATGTCGCGATGCTTCGAGCCGAGCACGCGCAGGAACGCCTCCACCTTACGCAGCGAGAATCCGCCGTTCCCCACCCCCGAGGTCCGGCCGAACTGCTCCATCCAGCGCGTATGCTTGCACGGAAACCAGGGCGCGCCGATGAAATCCCAGTCGCGCTGGCACCAGGCGGTGAGCTGGTCCGAGAATACGAGCGCGTCGAGGTGGCAGATCAGGATGAAGCGGTAATTGCGGAATGCCTGATAGAAGCGGCGCTGGAGCAGGAGCGTGTTGTGCGCGACGGCGCTCCCGAAATACTCCCCGGGGAATCGCTGGACCTGAAAGCCGGGGGAATGATCGACCGCCATGCCCTCGGGCGCGAGAAAGTAGCGGTCGTAATGGCCGAGGAAATGCTCGATGTGGCGCAGCGAGACGGTCTCGTCGCTCGTGAGCGCCCGTCCGGTCGGGAGGGGAACGACCACGGCCACGAGCTTCATTCTGCCCTGCGCCGCGTCACGCTCCGTGGCGGCCCGCGATTTCGGAAGTCTCATCATTCCGGCTGCCCCGGACGCAATAGTTCTGCCAGCCAGCGCTCCTGAAAACTACTCCTTCCTGCGGGCTGACGCACCGGCGCGCGTCAGATCGCCTGACCCGTTGCGGCGTTGCCACAGCCCTGTCGTATCGCTGGAAGCCCGGATCGATGGGTGGGGCTATATTCCGGGCTCCGCCGAATCCGGTGGCTCGGTCGCACGCTTCTTGCACTTCCGCGGGCGCCGATTCGCGGCGCCCACGCTCCTGCTCGAGGCCAAACGTTTGACCGAGACGACGATCGCCCACTCCCCCGCTGCCGACCTGCGCCAGGCTGAAACGCCGGCGCTCCCCACCGGAAACCCGCCCCGCCAGTCACTGGGCGGCACGTTCCGGGAGATTCTTGGCGACCTGCGCACCTATCGCGAGCTTCTCCTCGAGCTCGCCCGGCGCGATATCCGCATCCGCTACAAGCAGGCGGTGATGGGCTTCGGCTGGGCCATCTTCATGCCCATCCTCATCGTCCTGTCCGGAGTGCTCGTCCGCGTGGCCATGGGCCAGATGTCGGGGAGCGGGGTGGCGACTGCCGATATCGCCGGCATCGCGGTGAAGGGAATCGCCTGGGCCTTCTTCGTCGGGACCATCACCTTTGCCACGACGACGCTCACGGCCAATCACAACCTGATCTCCAAGGTCTACTTCCCGAGGGAGGTGCTGCCGCTCTCGGCGCTCCTCGCGCAGTGCTTCGACACCGCCATCGGGCTCCTCGCCCTCGCGCTGCTGCTCCCGTTCCTCGGCGTGACGCTGCAGTGGACGCTGCTCTGGGCGCCGCTCCTTCTGCTGGTGCTCTTCCTCGTGACTGCGGCCGCGACGCTGTTCCTGAGCTGCGCGAACCTCTTCTTCCGCGACGTCAAGTACATCGTGCAGGTGCTGCTCACCTTCGGCATCTTCTTCACGCCGGTCTTCTACGAGCCGGCTATGATGGGAGAGCGTGGCGCCATGCTGATGCAGATCAACCCGTTGAGCCCGATCCTCGAGGGGCTCAGGCTCAGCGTCGTCCAGGGGCACAACCTGCTCGAGCCCCTCACGGTAGCGGGCCGCAACGGCGCACAGATCGTTGCCTGGAATCCGCTCGGGCTCCTCTACGCGGCAGCCTGGGGCACCATCGGGCTCGCACTCTCCGCGCTCGTCTTCCACCGCCTCGAACCCGCATTCGCCGAAAATGTATAAGCCGAGCGCCGACGCGGGGGTCGATTTCGAAGGCGTCTGGAAGAAATTCCAGACCGGTGAGCGGCACGACAGCCTGCGGGACCTGATTCCTGCGGTTGCGAAGCGCATGATGGGAAAGGCGCCGCGTCGCCACGAGCTCGCGGCCAACCAGTTCTGGGCCCTGCAGGACGTGAGCTTCCAGGTGCGGCCGGGCGACGTGCTCGGCATCATCGGCCGGAACGGCGCCGGAAAGTCCACGATCCTCAAGACGCTGACCAAGATCATTCCGCCCACCTTGGGCCGCGCGGAAGTGCGCGGACGCGTCGGCGCCCTGATCGAGATCGCGGCCGGGTTCCATCAGGACCTGACCGGGCGCGAGAACGTGTTCCTGCAGGGCGCGATCATGGGGATGCCGAAGGCGCTCATCAAGGAGCGTTTCGACGAGATCATCGAATTCTCGGGGGTCGGCGCCTTCATCGATACGCCGGTCAAGCGGTACTCGAGCGGCATGAACGCACGCCTCGGCTTCGCGATCGCCGCGCACCTGAGTCCCGACGTTCTCATCATCGACGAGGTGCTCTCGGTCGGCGACTTCGACTTCCAGCAGCGCGCCTTCGGCCGGATGCTCTCACTGGCCCGGAGCGGCATCCCGGTCGTCGTGGTTTCCCACCAGCTCGACCGCGTCGCCGAGCTCTGCACCAGCGCGATCCTGCTCGAGCGGGGCCGCATCCGCATGGCCGGCAACACCAGCGAATGCATCCAGGAATACCTCTCGGTGGAACGCCAGGTCACCGACGCCGACAGCCCGGTCTTCCTCGACGAGATTCGCGTCGACGAGCCCGAGGTCGCCTCTGGCGAGCGGGTGCAGGTGACGCTGACCGGCCGCGTCAATCCCGACCGGGCGGTCGGGGACGAGATCGTAGCGCTGACGCTCCGGAACCTGCAGGACGGACGCGACCTCTCCATCGTCACCACCGATACCGCAGGGATCGCGCTCCCGCGCGAGGGCCGCTTCGAGATCGCGTTTTCGCTGCAGATGAACGTGCAGCCCGGCCTCTATGGCCTCGACTCGAGCATCTGGAAGAAGGAGCATCGCGGCGACGTGGCGATCGGGCCGGGCGCCCACATCCAGGTCACCAAGTCGACCGGATTCTACGGGACGGTTCAGCCGAATGCGGAGGTGGCACTGGTGAACGGAGCGAGGGCCCACGCCCGGATCGGACTCGGATGACCTCGAAATCGACCCGCTGCCTGGTCACCGGCGGCGCCGGATTCATCGGCTCGCACATCGTCCAGCGGCTCCGCGCCGAGGGTCACGACGTGCGCGTCATCGACAACCTCTCCACCGGCACGCGCGAGAACCTCGCCGGCATGCCGGGCGTGGATTTCATCGAGGGCGACATCCGCGAGGCCGCGGCGTGCGACCGCGCGGTGGCCGGCATCGAGGTGATCTTTCACGTGGCGGCGCTGCCGAGCGTGCCGCGTTCGATCGCCGATCCGTGGGCATCGCACGACCACAATGTGAACGGCACCGTCCAGCTCCTCGAGGCGGCGCGCCGGGCCGGGGTCCGCCGGGTCGTCTATTCGAGCTCGAGCTCGGTCTATGGCGACACGCCGACCCTTCCCAAGATCGAGACGATGGAGCCCCTCTGCCGCTCGCCGTATGCCACCGCCAAGCTAGCCGGAGAGCAGTACGTCCTGGCCTATGCGCGCGCGGGGATGCTGGAAGGGGTCGCGCTCCGGTACTTCAACGTCTTCGGGCCCCGGCAGAGTCCGAGGAGCGCGTACGCGGCCGTCATCCCCGCGTTCCTCGACTGCGCGCAGAAGGGGTCGGTGGCACACGTCAACGGCGATGGCGAGCAGACGCGCGACTTCACTTACGTCGAGAACGTGGTCCAGGCCAACTGCCTGGCCGCGTTCGGGCCATCGGAGCAGGTGAACGGGTGGGTGACGAACGCGGGCGCCGGCAACCGTACCTCACTCAACGAACTGCTTTCGCTCGTCGAGCAGGTGACCGGGCGGCCCGTAGCGCGGGAGTACCAGGCGCCCCGCGCCGGCGACGTACGCGACTCCCAGGCGAGCCTGGACCGTGCCCGCAAGGTCCTGGGCTACGTCCCGGGCGTGGGGCTCGAAGAGGGTCTCCGGCGCACCTGGGCGTGGTTCGTGGAGGAGACTGCAGCACCGGTCCAGGCCGCCCACTGACTCCCATTCCGCAGTGAAGCCAAGCCGCGCAGAATAGAAAGAGCGCCCCGGACTTCCGGGGCGCTCTCACGCTTGCTTCACACCTTCGCTTGCAACTGCTCCGGTTACTTCTTCCGGCGCCGGAGTGCGCCGATGCCGCCCATGCCGGCAAGGCCGGTGGCGAGCAACGTCATGGTGATCGGCTCCGGAATGACCGTGGTCGGCCCGCAGCCTGCCGCATATGCGCCACCGGTCGGCCCGGTCGCGCTGTTATCCGGCGCAATGAAGAGCTTGCTGGAATCGCACGACGGATTCGGACCCTCCCGGAAATGCAGTCCGAGTGCCAGCTGGCCGAGGTCGTCGTTGAATGCCGGATCGAAGGTGAACACGAACGTTCCCGTTTCGCCCGCGGCAAGGGCGTCAGGAGTGTTGTTCGCCGAGAATCCGGAATACGTATTGCCCAGATCCCCCGCCCCGCTCAGCTCGTTCTGGACACCGAACGTGCCATAGCCGGGTGCCGGGGTACCGCCGGTCGGCTGAACCACACCGATGCCGATGGTGCCGAGCGTGCCGGCTCCGTCGTTCCTGACGGTGAGCTGCAGGGTGTTCGTCGCAGGATCATAGGTGGACGTCATCGTGACGCACGAATAGAACGTCGTGCCACCGCAGATCTGCGTGTTACTGAAAGGGCCGAACGCCCATGCCTGCCCGGCTCCCAACGCCAGGAGCATTGACGCCGTACCCAAGGTTTTTGCCGCAATCCTCATGTGACCCTCCCCGTGAAGCAGCGCTACCCAACGTGATTGCCATTGTGCACACAATGAGTTTCCCGTTCCGCGCGGAAACTCGCCATATAATCTCCCTGCGTACGGCGAAATAATGTGACTCGCGCCACAAAATCGCCATACCGCTGGCTTGCGGGTCAACTCGTGCCGGAGCCGCGCTGGCCCGCAGGTCAATCAAGCAGTTCGGACGCTGGAACGGAAGGAGGCGCGCGGCGAGAAAGCAGTAATGACACAAAAGAAAGCGCCCCGGCAAACCGGGGCGCTTTGTCCTTCAGAAACTGCGCGTGCTGCTTACGCCTTCTTCCGCCGGCGAATGGCGCCGACGCCGCCCATGCCGGCGAGGCCGGTGGCGAGGAGCGACATCGTGATCGGCTCCGGGACCGTGGTGGTCGGCGGGCCGCAAAGCTCGGAGAACCCGCTGTTCACCGTGCCGTCGGTATCGACGTACAGCTTGGCCGAACCAGCGCACTCCTCCGGGCCCGACTGCGACCGGAAGGCGAGCGCCAGGGTGGCCGGATCCACCGCGCCACTGAACGTGAAGGTGAACGTGTACGTGTTGCCGTCGTTCCCGATCGCGTCCTGGGGGCTGCCACCCTTCTCCACACCCGCGAAGGTGTAGTCGCCCGGGTTGCCGCCGCCCGGGTTCGAGAGATCAGCGATCTCGCTGGTGAGGGTCCAGTCGGCCGGGTGGTCGTCGCCCGCCGCCGTGATCGTCACGCCGGCGGGGAGGTTGCCGACCCCGATCGCCGTGAAGAAGTCGCCCTTGGTCGACGTATTGGCGACCTGGAGCGTCAGGGTGTTGGTCCCCGGGTCGTAAGACGACGTCAGGGTCACGCAGGTGTAGTAGTTGTTACCACCACACACCTCCGTGTTGTTATACGTCGGGAATGCCCACGCAGTCGAGGCCATCGCGGCCGCGAGTGCGGTGACAGTGCCCAACGTGCGGACGGTGTTCTTCATCGAGCCCACTCTCCCCTCTGCTGAAGTTGGAACGCGTTCCTGCCTGCTAACGCCGGGCGCCGGAATGACGCCACGCCTTGAATGCGACGATGAAGAACACCGTCGGATAAAACACCCCCTGCACGACCGTCTTCAGGACGGACTTCTTGAGGCCGGTCCGGGCCAGGGGCTCCTGCACCGCCCGGAAAGCGAGCGGAAGGTTGAGCGAATAGATGACCAGCAGTGCAAGAACGATGAGTGCGCCCAGGAGCAGCACGATGGACCAGATTTTCACGCCGAGCGCCCATCCGCGGGCCACGGCGGCGCCGATGAGGAGCGTCAAACCCAGTGTCGGCACGGACAGCGCGTTGAGCCACGACCCGATGGTGCCGAACTCCCACTCCGGGTTGCCGAACTGGAATGGATATCCCGCCAGCAGGATGTCCAGACCTCCCATCAGGAAGAACACGCCACCCAGCAGTCCCATCAGCTCCCAACCGACATCCGGAGCGGGGGGGATCCAGCGCTTCTTCGTGCCTCGATCCTCGTCCCGCACCAGCACGCGCGGAGCAGACATCGGCCCTCTGGGTTGATCGGTTGGGGAGACGGCCGGAACTTATGCACAAGTCAGGCCAGCACTTAGACTACATTCCCGAAGAGCTATCTAATTTGTTGACAACAAATTACTGGTCACTTCGCCAGTCCGGAAGGGGGTGCTGTGGCGGGCTCCGCGATCCATATGTGGTAGGACCTCCGCAGTCGGTCCCCTCCCCTCGCTTATCTTTGCCCGATGCCTAGCTCCCGGCCGCGCCTCCTCCGCGCCCTTCCCGCGGCCGTCGCCATCGGGCTCATTGCACTCCTCACCCTCGAGCCCCGGCCCCGCCAGGCCCACCTCTCCGCTTCGACACCCTGGCACTGCCTCGTCTGCGGAGGGCTCGGGACGGTCGATGTGATCCTCAACATCGGGCTTTTCCTGCCGTTCGGGTTCGCACTCTATCGGCTGGGATTCGGAGCGGCCCGGAGTGCCCTGATGGGACTGGCCCTCTCGTCGGCAGTCGAACTCCTGCAGGCCACGGTTGTGGCCGGCCGTGACCCGAGCCTGAGCGATCTCCTCACCAACACCACCGGCTCACTTCTCGGTGCGCTGCTCGCACACGCGTGGCCTCGCCTGGCGCGACCTGACCCCGGCCTCGCCGGGCGGCTCACGCTCGGGGGCGCGATCCTGTGGCTTGCGATGCTCGGCTTTACCGGCTGGGCTGTCCAGCCGGACATTCCATCGGAGGGGCTCACCCTCCGGCAAACCCCGATCGTGCCGAACCTCGACCGCTTCCCGGGTTCGATCCGGTTTCTCATGCTGAATGGGAGAATCCGCGGGGCGGGCCGACTCGACGAGCCTCTCATCCCCGATTCCGGCGAGCCGGTCACGCTTGTCGCCGAGGGGACGTTGCTCAGCTGGCCCGAAGTCACGGCTCCGATCGCGGACATCGTGGACGACGAATGGAACACTGTCGCCATGCTCGGCCAGCTCGGTCAGAAAGTGACGTTCTCGGTGCGGGCCCGGGCCGAATCGGTGAAGCTCCGGACGCCCTCGGCAAAGGTCTATCGCGCGCTTCCGTCGCCGAGCGGACAGCCGATCGGCGCCGGCGGCAGGCTCGACGGGAACTCTCTCACGGCGTTCGCGACATTCGACGGAACCTGGCACACGGCGGAAACCCGCCTTACGCCCGGGTTGGGCTGGATGCTGATCCTGCCGCTCGGTTTCTATCCGTTCGATTACCGACCCGAGATCACCAGCGCGATCTGGACCGCTTTGCCACTGCTCCTGCTCGGCTACTGGACGCGAAAGTCGGCGACGCGGCCGCTCGTGGCGACTCTCGTCTGGGCAGGCCTCGCGGGGACTGGTCTGCTCGTGATTCCACCCCTCACCGGCGCGGCCGGTCAGGGGTGGGAAACGGCAACGGCGTGCGCCATTGCCCTGCTGCTAGGCTGGTTCCTGGCCGGCTACGCCTCCGCCGGGCGCTCCGCCACGGTGCCGCCGAGTGCGCGCAGCGCCGCTTCGCCGTAGAAGAGCTTGATGTACTTCGACTGCGGTGCGGAGAGCCGCCGCACCGCCCACGAGAGGTGAACGAAGTGCGGCTCGTGCGGCGGAACGATCGGCTGCATGCCGCACTCGGCAGGCAGGTGATTTCCCTTGCGCGTGTTGCAGCTGCTGCACGCCGTCACGACGTTGGTCCACTCGTTCCCGCCGCCGCGCGAGAGCGGCACGACGTGGTCTCGCGTCAGGCACTCGCGCGTGCGCAGCTCGAAGTGCGCCCGGTGGCAGTACTGGCACCGGTATCCGTCGCGGGCAAAGAGGAAAGTGTTGGTGACCTGGCGGCGGAAGCGGCGGGGAACGTGCACGAACTTGACGAGGCGGATGATCGCGGGTTTAGGCAGGGTGAGGCGTTCACTTCGCACCACCCCGCCATCCTCCGACTCGACTATCTCTGCTTTCCCCTCTATGACGAGGCGCAGTGCCCGGCGCACGGGCACCATCGTCAGCGGCTCGAATGAGGCGTTGAGAGCGAGACAGCGCACGGGTTCAGCTCCGAGGACGGGACATAAATCGCAGCCGGGCACCGTCCCCGGCAGCTGTACGCTAACAAGAAAGACGCCTGCGCCGCAACGGGTTGTGGCCGCGCTCGCCCTCAGGGTCTCCGGCGGAAGACCGTCCGCCCGGCGACCACGGTTTCGGCGACGTCGCCAGTACCCGAGGCAAGGACCCGCTCGCATGCATGAGTCGCCGAGTCGGCCGATCCGGCGCGAACGATCGTCACGTCACCCCATTTCCCTGCCGTCAGGGTCCCGACCTGCTCGCCCAGTCCGATAGCCTGCGCCGCGTCCCGCGTGCAGAGCGCCAGCGCCGACGCAGCGTCCAGGCCGGCGAGTTCCCGTGCCGCACGTGCCTCTGCGAGGAGATCGAGGCGCCCGACGCTGACGACCGAGTCGGTGCCGCATCCGACCCGGAGACCGGCCTCCAGCAACGCGCGGAGCGGCGCCGCCCCGTGTGCGTGTGCGCGATTCGAGAGCGGACAGTGCGCCACGCCGACCTCCGCTCGCTTCATCCGGGCAATGTCTTCGCTGCCGGCGTGCACCACATGCACGCACAGCAGCTCCGCTCCCAGGGCGCCGTGGCGGTCGAGCCATTCGATGGGGGTGATCGCCGCGCCCGGCAGCGCAATCCCGCGCCGCATCCACATCTCGGCAAGCGATCCGGTGCCATCGCGGAAGAGGGAGATCTCTCCCGGCGGCTCCGCCAGATGCGTGGCGACCGGAAGTCCTTCGCTGCGTGCCCATTCGGCAACCGCCCGGTAGAGCGGCCCGCTGACCGTGTACGGCGCATGCGGCGAGACGCCGATCGCGATCCGCTCCGACGTGAAACGGCGGCGATCGCGGACCCGCTCCTGCAGACCGAGGAGACTCGCCTCGCACTGCGCGGGGTCCGGGCCGAACACTTCGTGATAGACGACTCCGCTGCCGCCCGCCTCGAACAGTGCCTCGATCACCGCGCCCGAGTCACCGGTGTCGGCAATCGTCGTCACGCCGGCGGCAAAGCAGTCGGCCACACCCTGGCGCGCGGCGGCGAGGAAGTGGCCGTAGTCGAAGGTGGCCTTGAGGGCGATGATCCGCCGGATCCAGTCCGCAAAGTCGGGCGCATCGATGGCACCGGCGAGGCCGGTCAGCTCGAGATGCGTGTGGGCGTTGACGAGACCCGGGACGATGATGCACCCCGGGTAATGCGCAGCGTGGGTGCCGGGCGGCTCGGGAACCGCGTGTCCGGCACCGACGGACTCGATGCGCCCGGCAGGTCCGATCAGCACCGCCCCGCCCGGCATCGGCTCCCCGTTCATGGGAACGAGCCAGTCGGCGCTCAGGCGGCGCATCTGCGGATCAGCGGGGGATGGCAGGTGCCGGAGCGGCGGGCCGGAGGGGGCGCGGGTCCGACGGAGGCGGCGGCCCGGTGTCGGGAAGCGTGACCTGACCCGAAAGCGGAGTCGTCGTATCGCCCTGCTGCGTCCCGGCACCGATGCCGAACGGATTGAAGATGCCCTGCGTGTGGATCGGGCAGTACTCGGTCGGCTCGGTGCCGGGGATGAACGATTCGATGTAATGCACTTCCTTGGGGCAGACCGGGGCCGCCAGGTAACCGGTGGTGTTGTCCACTTCCGCAACCGTGAGCGCAGACGGCCGCGCCCAGGCCGAGGGCGCGGGACGGCGGTCGTAGACCTCGTTCATCATGCCCGTCCATGCCGGCGCCGCGAGCCGCCCGCCCTGCGCGTTGTTCATGATCTTGGTCGGCCGGTCGAATCCCATCCAGACACCGGTCACGAGATCAGGCGTGAACCCGACGAACCAGACGTCGTTGTAATCGTTCGTCGTGCCGGTCTTCCCCCCGGCCGGGAAGTTGATCTTCGAGCCGACGGCGCCCGCCGCCGTGCCTCGCCGGACGACGTCACGCAGCACATCCACCATGAGCCAGGCCTGCTCGCGGCTCATGACGGGCTCGAGTCGCGCCCGGGGCTCCCAGACGATGTTGCCGTCCCGGTCCTCGACCCGCTCGATCGGGTTCGGCACCGCGCGATCGCCCAGGTTCGAGAACGCGGTGTACGCCGCGATCATCTCGAGGGGCGTCACTGTGGCGGCACCGATGCTGATCGACGGGACCGGGATGATGCGGGATGTGATCCCGAAGCGGCGCGCCTCGCTGATCACCGACTCCTCGCCGATTTCGATGCCCAGCTTGATGGCGGGAATGTTCCGTGACTGGTACAGGTGCCAGCGGAGCGTATGCGGGCCCGAGAACGTCAGGTCGTAGTTCTGCGGCGTCCAGAGATCCTGGCCCGGAACATCGAGGGCGAACGGCTCATCGACCACGATCTGCGAGAGGGGATAGCCGAGCCGGAGCGCCGCCGAATAGACCAGCGGCTTGAACGTCGAGCCGGGCTGGCGCTCGCCCTGGGTCACCCGGTTGAACTTGTTGTCCCCGAAGTCCCGGCCGCCGACCATGGCGCGGATGGCGCCGGTCTGGGCCTCGAGCGTCACCATGAGGCCCTGGAGATACGGCGTGTTCGCGCGCTCGTCGTCGCCGGTGCCGCCGCTCTGCGCCTTTTCCTCGAGGTACTCCTGATAGGTCGCGTGCCGGAACTGCGGCATCGCCTCGACCGCGCGAAGCTGCGCCTCGAGCGCGCGCTCCGCCGAGAGCTGCATGTCGAGATCGAGCGTCGTGTAGACGCGATACCCGAGGCGGTAGAGATCCTGGCCGAACCGCGCCTGGAGGATCTGCCGCACGTACTCGACGAAATATTCCGCCACGCCCGAGAAATCCGAGCGGGACGAGAGCTGGAGCGGATAGGCCTTCCACCGCTCCGCCTCCGCGGCCGACAGGCGGTTGTTGTCCCGCATCAGGCCCAGGACCAGGTTCCGGCGCTGGACGCTGTTGTTCGGGTACCGGCGGGGGTTGTAGCGGACGGGCGCCTTGGGAATGGCCGCGAGCGTGGCGGCTTCGGCCACGTTCACTTCGCGAACCGACTTGCCGAAGTAGCGCTGGCTCGCCGCCTCCACGCCGTAGGCGCGGTTGCCGAGGTTGATCTGGTTCAGGTAGAGCTCGAGGATCTTCTCCTTGGAGTACTTCTCCTCGATCTCCCGCGCCACCTTCGCTTCGCGGATCTTCCGGCGGAGCGAGCGGTCCCGCCGGTCGATCGCATCGGGCCAGAGATTGCCGGCCAGCTGCATCGTGATCGTCGACGCGCCGCCGGCGATCCGGCGTTCCACGAGAATGTCCTTCGCGGCCCCGAACACGCGGATCCAGTCGATGCCGTGATGGCTGTAGAACCGCTTGTCCTCGGTGCTGATGAACGCCGCCACCACCGCCGGCGACATCTCGTCGAGCGGAACGACCGTGCGCCGCTCGAGTCCGAGGTCGGTAATGTGCCGCCCGTCCGCCGCATAGACCTTGGCGGCCTGGTCCGGATCGTAGGTGCCGAGATTGTCCACCGAGGGGCAGGAGTTGCCGAGGCAGACCGTGAACCAGAGGGCGAACACGACGGCGACCCCGAGCGCCAGCGCACCGAGGGCACCGAGCAGGAGGTAGCGGCGCGACCGTGGCGTGAGCCAGCGGCGCCGCGGCGTGTCATCGCTGCGCTTCGAACGGGTTCCGAACAGGCGGGGCATATGCATCCTAAGTTAGCCGCCCGGCACCGCCGCTGTCACCGGTCGGGCGACTGCGCTCCGCGCGGGAGCGTGCTTGCCGCTCCCGGATGCCGTGTCTACTCTTGGCGACTATGACCTCCCTTCATGACATGCTGTCCGAGCGCGGGCTCGTCCAGGATTCGACCCCCGGTGCCGCCGAGCGGCTCGCCGCGGGTCCGATCACCGGGTATGTCGGCTTCGATCCCACCGCCGATTCGCTGCATGCAGGGAGCCTCATTCCCGTCGTTGCCCTCGCCTGGCTGCAGCGAAGCGGCGGGCGGCCCATCGTCCTCCTCGGTGGAGGCACCGGCATGATCGGCGATCCGAGCGGCAAGCGCGCGGAGCGGCCCGTCATGTCCCTCGAGCAGATCGACCGCAATGCCCGTGCCCTCGAAACGCAGCTTTCCCGCTTCCTCCGGTTCGACGGCCCGAACGCCGCGGTGATGCTCGACAACGCCGGATGGTTGCGCGACATCCGTCTCATGGAGTTCCTCCGCGACACGGGCCGGCACTTCACGGTCAACTACATGCTCCAGAAGGAGGCGGTGAAGAGCCGGATGGAGACCGGAATCTCGTACACCGAGTTCAGCTACATGCTGATCCAGGCGTATGATTTCTGGCAGCTTTTTCAGGCCGAGCGGTGCGAGCTCCAGATGGGCGGGAGCGACCAGTGGGGGAACATCACGGCCGGGATCGAGCTGATTTCCCGGCGCGAGCAGCGGCAGGCGCACGGGATCGTGCTCCCGCTCCTCACGACGGCCACGGGCGCCAAGTTCGGCAAGAGCGAGGGCGGGAACGTCTGGCTCGATCCCGAGCGCACGAGCCCGTACCAGTTCTATCAGTTCTGGCTCAACACCGACGACCGGGACGTCGAGCGGTTTCTCCGGTTCTTCACGTTCCTGCCGCTCGCGGAAATCGGCGCGGCGGTCGCGAAGCATGCGGAAGATCCTGCGCAGCGTGTTGCCCAGCGCCTGCTGGCGCACGAGGTCACGGCGCTGGTGCACGGGAAGGATGCGGCGGATCGTGCAGTCTCCGCGAGCGCCGCCATTTTCGGCGGCGAGGCGGAAGACGCCGACTATGCCGCGCTTGCCGGGACGATGCCGAACAGCCGGATCGATCGTGCAGAGCTCGAGGGCGGTATCGCGCTCGCCGACGTGCTGGTCCGCGCCGGCCTGGCGTCATCAAAGGGTGATGCGCGGCGCGGGATCACAGGCCGGGGCTTCTCGGTCAATGAATCCGTGGTCGACGATGTTGCGCGCCAGCTCTCCCCGGGCGATATCAGGCAGGGACGCTACGTCCTGCTCCGCAAGGGAAAGAAGACCTATGCCATGCTCGTGGTGGAGGACTGAGCTACTCGCCGTAGCCCTGGCGGCTGCCGGTGCGCCGGCGCTCGCCGCCCAGTCCCCTGCCGATCGGTCCGCGCTCGCTGCCCTCCGCGATTCGCTCGACGCCACGGACACACGGGCCTCGCTCGAGGCCATTTCCCGCCGCTGGTCCGCCGAAGCTTCACCCGCCATGGCGCGGCTGCGGCGTGGCTTCCACGCCCTTGCCGCCGGCCGCCTCTCCGGACGCCGGGGAGATCTCGACCGCGCGCTCATCGAGTTCGACTGGGCCATCACGGCCGCCCGGCATTGGCCCTACCCCTGGTTCGGCCGCGCTCTCGCGAAGCTCGCCCTGAGCGAGGGGGGCTTCCGTACCAAGCCGCTCGGCGGCCAGCCGTTCGGCCGCAATTACTACGTCGGCTTCACGGAAGACCTCGCGCGCGCCTTCGATGCGGAGGCAGGGTTCGAGGCGGGGGTAGAGCTCCTCGTAGAGTTGCTTCCGCCGCAGGGCGACCGCGCGCAGCCTGACGACTTCCTGCGCGCGCTGGAGTGGGCGGCGCGCCACGGCATCGTCGATCCTGCCGTTCATCTCGTACTGGGGAGGGCCTGGCGCACTGCCTGGCAGGATGATAAGGCGCTCACTGCGTTCGAGGCATACCGGGAGACCGGGGGTGACCCCAGCCTGGCCGCGCTCGAGCAGGCCCGGAGCCTCGCGGGACTCGGTCGGCTCGACGCAGCCGCGGAAACCTACCTCCGCGGCGCCGAACTCGATGCCACCCGGACCCGGCCGGTCTATCGTCGCGATCTGGCCTGGGTCGCTACCGGCGCGGAGTTGGCTGCGTTCGACTCGGTGCCCGCGACGATGCTTCGGCAATGGATTTCCGGCTTCTGGGCGCTTCGAGACGCGGAGTCGATACGCCGTCCCGGAGAGCGGCTCAAGGAACACCTTCGGCGCTGGGCGTATGCCTATCGTCGGTTCCGGGTAATCGACCCCGAAAGGAAGACGGACTTCAAGACGGTGATGCTCCCGGACATCGGTCCCTGCATGGCAGACGGGCCCAAGAGCATCGACAACCTGACGTACGAGAATCCCGCGAGGGGTGACGATGCCCGGCGCCGTGAACGGTTACTCGATCATCGCGGCGTGATCTACATCCGTCACGGCGAACCGGCAGTGCGGGTCCAGACGCCGCGGGCTCAGGCGCACAACACGGAGCTGATCGCCCTCGCCGAAGCCCCGCTGACGGTTACGGGAATGGACGCGTATGAGCCGATCTCGCCATTTGCAGCGACCGAGAGCGCCGGCTCGGCACAGGAGGTATGGCAATACTGGTATGCCGGAGCGAGCCGGCTTCTCTATTTCAGTGGAAGCGATGCCCTCGGCCACACCGCACCTTCGACCCTTTATCCATACCTCCCGCTCAGGCCCGCTCTGCTCTACAGTGTCGCCGCGCTGGATTCGAGATACCGCAGGATCGCCTTCGCTGCCGATCTCGAGCTCATGGGCATGCGGCGCGCCGGCCCGGTCGCGTGCATGCCGACGACGGATGAGGTGCGCCGCGAGACCCGCCAGGCGATGGCGCTATCCATCGAGACCGACAGCTATACGCTGCTCTACCCGTCGCCGCTCGACCCGATCCTGCAGGCCCTTGCCGTCGGCCAGTCGACCGAAGGAACCGGCCGCCTTCTCGTGGTCTTCGCCGTGCCGGGCGAGCATATCACACCGGAAGCGATGCCTGACGGCGGAGTCCGGTACCGCCTCGGTATCCGAATTTCGGCGGTCGACCGGCAGCACCAGGTCATCCGTGGAATCGACTCGCTCAGGTCGTTCGTGGCGTCCGATACCATTCGCGCCGGTGCGTTCCTCACCGGGCTGATCGAGGTTCCGGTGCCGGCCGGCACATACACGGTCCGCGTTGCCGTCTATCAGGCCGATGAGCGAGCCGGCTCGGCGCAGAACCTCGGGCAGGTGGCGCTCGGATCGGAGAGAGGGGCGCTCGGAATGAGCGACTTGCTGCTCGAACGGGAAACTGGTGGACTTCGATGGGACAACCGTGGGATTCTCGTCATGCTCAATGCCCTCAATGCCTACGCGACGGGAGACGCCGCACCGGTCTTCTACGAGGCATACGGTCTGCGGCCGGGACGCGCCTACGAGACGACGCTGTCGGTGCGGAAGGCAGAGGGGGACGACGAACGAGGGGTGAGTCTCGTCTTCAATGAACGAGCAGAGCACCCGGCGATGCAGATTCGCAGGACGATCGGCCTCGACGACCTGGAGCCCGGGCAGTACCGCCTGACGGTTACGATCGTCGAGGAGGGCACCGGCGCGAAGGCGACCCGCTCG
Organism: Gemmatimonadales bacterium; assembly: GCA_035759585.1. GTDB lineage: Bacteria > Gemmatimonadota > Gemmatimonadetes > Gemmatimonadales > GWC2-71-9 > CAMLLJ01. Next base: position 32,752 of record DASTUP010000197.1, read on the forward strand.
CGGCTCATCAACGTCGTACCCCGCTGACGCCTGGCGCCGGCTAGAAGCCCCAGCGCGTTCGTCTCCGCGTCGTGCGGCGCGGCTTCACGCCGAGCATGCCGAGTACGCCCCGCGCAATCTCGCGCCCCACGGTTCGCCCGATGGTCAGCCCGATCGCGCCGATGGCCGCTTGCGTCGCGGTTTTCCTGACGCGGCCCCCCGTTTTCGTCTCCGCCTCCGGTGGCGGCTCGATCGCTTCGATCCGCTTCGCCAGCATTTCGTGTGCGCTTTCCCGATCCACTGCAGTGCCGTACTCCGCAAC